>JADGOM010000079.1 GCA_017882925.1 Acidimicrobiia bacterium
CCATCGCCGTGGGCGTCGGGCTCCTCTACGCCGTGCTGCTGATCGGCGCGCCCCGGGGCCAGACCCTCGGCATGTGGCTGTGCGGCACCCGCGTGATCGACGCGCCGAGCGGTGGCCGGGTCGGCTACGGCCAGGCGATCCTGCGCTACGTCGTGAGCCTGCTCGCGCTGATCCCCTTCGGCGCCGGCTACTTCTGGATGCTGGTCGACCCCGAGCGGCGCACCTGGCAGGACATCGCCGGCCGCACCGTGGCGGTGCCGATCGCGTTCTTCCCCGCGGTCCGGCCCCCCGCAGGTCCGACCCCCACCTAGCCCGGCGCCACGGCCGGACGCGGGTGGGGCGGCCCGGAGGCCGCCCCACGTGCGTGATCGGTGCCGCGTGCGATGCCCGGCTCAGGCGACGGCGCCGCGCGCCTCCCAGAAGCGGCTCAGCGCGCCCTGCACCTTGAACAGCCAGATGAAGATCCCCACGATCGGGATCAGGACCCAGAACCCGGTGAGGCCGGTGACGGGCTTGGGCTCGCCCTCGCTCGCGTAGAGGTTCCCGACCTCGGAACCCATGAGGAACGGGGTGACGATCCCGATGAAGATGGCGAGGATCAGTCCGATGACGCCGCCCACCCCGTTGCCGGAGTAGTCCTTCATCTCCTTGTAGGTCTTGTAGTAGTAGAAGAGTCCGTAGATCCCGAGCGTGATGATCATCAGCAGGATGACCACGATCCAGTTGCGGGGCTTACCGACGGGCCGGAGCGGCGCGACGGGCGCGACATTGCTGGCTTCGGTCACTGTTTCTTCCTTTGAGGGCGCGATCGCACGGACGCGATCGATGGGAGAACTATCGACCATCCGCGGCCCGACTTGCAGGATTCCCCCGAAATACCGGTTGACGGGTCGGGTTTTCCGGTCTTACCGTGCGTGCGCCGCCAACGAGGAGTGCAGCCATGTCCGACTGGGGATTCGAGACCCGTCAGATCCACGCCGGTACGCAGCCCGACCCGACCACCGGCGCCCGTGCGGTTCCGATCTACCAGACCACGAGCTACGTCTTCCGCGACACCGAGCACGCCGCCGCGCTCTTCGGGCTGGCCGAGCTGGGCAACATCTACACCCGCATCATGAACCCCACGCAGGACGCGTTCGAGCAGCGGATGGCCGCACTCGACGGCGGGGTCGGCGCGCTGGCCACGTCGAGCGGGCAGGCCGCCCAGACGATCGCGCTGCTGAACCTCGCGGAGAACGGCGGCCACATCGTCGCCAGCTCCTCGCTCTACGGCGGCACCTACAACCAGCTCCACTACACGTTCCCGAAGCTCGGGGTGGAGGTCAGCTTCGTCGACCCCGACGACCTCGAGGCCTGGCGCCGCTCGATCCGGCCCAACACCCGCGCGTTCTACGGCGAGAGCGTCGGCAACCCGAAGGGTGACATCCTCGACATCGAGGCCGTCGCCGAAGTCGCACACGACCACGGCATCCCGCTCGTCATCGACAACACCGTGATGACGCCCTACCTCCTGCGCCCGCTCGACTGGGGCGCCGACATCGTGTCGTACTCGGCGACCAAGTTCATCGGTGGCCACGGCACCTCGATCGGCGGCGTCATCGTCGACGGCGGCAAGTTCGACTACGTCGCCAGCGGGCGCTTCGCCAACTTCACCGAGCCCGACCCGAGCTACCACGGCCTCGTGTTCTCCCAGCTCCCCGAGCCGCTGCGCCCGGCGCAATACATCCTCAAGGCCCGGCTGCAGTATCTCCGCGACCTCGGGGCGTCGACCACGCCGTTCAACTCGTTCCTCTTCATCCAGGGGCTCGAGACCCTGAGCCTGCGGATGGAGCGCCACTCCGAGAACGCGCTGAAGGTGGCGCAGTGGCTCGAGGCGCGCGACGAGGTCTCGTCGGTGAGCTACCCGGGTCTCGCGTCGAGCCCGTGGAACGGCCGGGCCCAGAAGTACCTCCCCAACGGCACCGGCGCGATCCTCGCGTTCGAGCTGAAGGGTGGCACCGAGGCCGGGACCAAGTTCATCAACGGGCTCGAGCTCATCAGCCACCTCGCGAACGTGGGCGACGTCCGGACCCTGGCGATCCACCCGGCGTCCACCACCCACCAGCAGCTGGAAGAAGCGGAGCAGGCGTCGGCCGGGGTCACCCCCGGGCTCGTGCGGCTGTCGGTCGGGATCGAGTCGATCGACGACATCCTGGCCGACCTCGACGCGGGATTCCGGGCCGCGAAAGTCTCGTAACATTGGCTCCCGTCCCGCGCTCGGAGCGCGGGACGGCCGAGCCCCGGGTGCCCCAGATGGATGAGAAACCACCGGTCACCGGCGCGTGGCGACCGGGCGACCCGCCCGGGCGTCGGCGCTTCGTCACGTGCTTCGAGACGCGCCCGCACGTCCTCGAGGCCGGCGGCCGCCTCTCCGACGTGACCATCGCCTACGAGACCTGGGGCGAGCTCGCGCCCGACGGCGCCAACGCCGTCCTCGTCCTCCACGCGCTCACCGGCGACAGCCATGCGAGCGGTCTTCCCACCGCCGACGACGCGCGGCCCGCCTGGTGGGACGCGGTGGTCGGCCCCGGCCGCGCCCTCGACACCGACGAGTGGTTCGTCGTCTGCCCCAACGTCCTCGGCGGCTGCCAGGGGACCACCGGGCCCGCGTCACCCGCGGCCGACGGCCGCGCGTTCGGCAGCCGCTTCCCCTGCGTCACGATCCGCGACCAGGTGGTGGTGGAGGCCGCGCTCGCCGACGTGCTCGGCATCGGCACGTGGGCCGCGGTGGTCGGGGGCTCGATGGGCGGGATGCGCGCGCTCGAGTGGGCCGTCAGCTTCCCCGAGCGGGTGCAGCGGGCCGTCGTGCTCGCGGTCGGCGCCTACGCGACGGCGGAGCAGATCGCGCTGTGTTCGGTGCAGTCGCGCGCGATCCGCTTCGACCCGCGCTGGCGCGGCGGCGACTACTACGACGCCGCGCCCGGCGACGGGCCGTGGGAAGGGCTCGAGCTGGCCCGGAGCATCGGGCACATCACCTACCGCTCCGAGCTCGAGCTGCACACGCGGTTCGGCCGGCAGCGCCAGGACCGCAACGACGTGCTCGAGGGCGAGCGCTTCGCGGTCGAGTCGTACCTCGAGCACCACGGCCGCAAGCTGGTGGAGCGATTCGACGCCAACAGCTACCTCGTGCTCAACGACGCGATGAACAGCCACGACGTCGGCCGCGGCCGCGGCGGTCTCGCGGCCGCGCTGGCCCGCGTCACCGCGGAGGTGTCCATCGCCGGCATCTCCTCCGACCGCCTCTACCCGCTGCGCCTGCAGCACGAGCTCGCCGCGCTCATCCCCCGCAGCCGCGGGCCCGAGGTGATCGAGTCGGTCGCCGGGCACGACGGCTTCCTCGTCGAGTCGGACGCGGTGGCCAAGGTCGTGGCCAACGCGCTCACGGGCTGACCCGAGGGGTGCGGGGGGTGTGCGTGGTCAGCCGTCGAGGGTGCGCCGGCCCTCGAGCGCGCGACCGAGCGTGATCTCGTCGGCGTACTCCAGGTCGCCCCCGACCGGGAGCCCACTGGCGATGCGCGTCACCCGGAGCCCGAGGGGCTTCAGCAGCCGGGCGAGGTACATCGCGGTCGCCTCCCCCTCGATGTTGGGGTTCGTGGCCAGGATCACCTCCTGCACACCCTCACCGTCGACCCGCAGGAGGAGCTCTCGGATCCGGAGCTGATCGGGGCCGATGCCCTCGATCGGCGAGATCGCGCCCTGGAGCACGTGGTACCGGCCCTTGTACTCCTGGGTCCGCTCGACGGCCACGATGTCGCGCGGCTCCTCGACCACGCAGATCAGCGTGTCGTCCCGGCCGGGGTCCCGGCAGAAGGCGCACAGCTCGCCCTCCGCGATGTTGAAGCACCGCCGGCACCAGGAGACCCGCTCCTTCGCGTCGACGATCGCGGTGGCGAGGCGCTTCGCGTCCTCGGGCGCGGCCTTCAGCAGGTAGAAGGCGATGCGCTGCGCCGACTTCGGACCGACCCCGGGGAGCCGGCCGAGCTCGTCGATGAGGGCCTGGACCGGACCTTCGTAGACCGCCATGGGTTCGGGAGCCGTCTCAGCCGAGGAGCCCGCCGAGCGGGCCCAGGTCGAGGCCGCCCGTGACGTTGCCGAGCTGGGTCTCCTGCAGCTCGTTCGCGGCGCGGCGGGCGTCGGCCACCGCGGCCACGACGAGGTCTTCGAGCATCTCGACCTCGGCCGGGTCGACGACGGACGGATCGATGGACACCGCCTGCAGGTCACCGGTGCCGGACACCGTGGCCCGCACGACGCCGCCGCCCGCGGTGCCCTCGACCCGCGCGGCGGCCAGCGCGGCCTGCGCGGCGGCCATGTCGGCCTGCATCTTCTGCACCGACTGCATCATCTGGTTGAGCTGCTCGTTGGCCACAGGCTGTGCTCCGGATCGGGGGGCCGGGACCGCGGCCGACGGACATCGGTGCGGTGCGAGGTCGGGCGGTGGGGGCGGGGCGACCTCAGGTGCGTCGTTGCTCGTCGACCACCTCGGCGCCGAACGTCTCGACCAGGCGGCTCACCGAATCTACCGCTCCGGCACCCGCGGGAGCGTCCGTGAGCTGGCTCGTGTCGATGTAGTCGTCGGGCTCCTCGTCGGGCGGCGGCGGCTCCCCCGGGGGGATGTCGTCGTGCGCGGTGGGCGCCGGATCCGTGAGGTCGATCGCGCGCGACTCCACGAAGTCGTGCGGGACGATCTTGAACCGCAGCTTGCGGCCGACCTGCGCCGCGAGCGAGTCGCGGATCGCGTCGGCCTCGCGCTGGAACCGGGGGCGGGCGGCCTCGATGACCCGGGGCGGCACCCCGAAGACGACGACGTCGCCCTCCATCCGCAGGGGCTGCGCCTCCTGCACCGAGCTACGGGTCGCGATCGGCAACCCGGCGAGGGTGTGCGGCCACGCCAGGATCACCTCGTCGATGTCGACCGGTTCGCTCGGGGCCGCGGGCTCCGCGGCGCTCGCCGCCACCGGAGCCGGAGGCGCGGCAGGGGCCGCAACCGGCGGAGCAGGCGCGGGCGGCGCGTCGCGTCGCACTCCGCCCAGCGCGCGCCGGGCGGTCGCCGGGCCGGAAGGTGCTTCGGGCCCGGAGTCCTCCGGTGCGGCGGTCGGGGGCTCCGCGCTCGGCGCGGTGGGCTCCGCGGGCGCCGGTTCCGGGGCCGCGGACGCGGCGGGAGCCGACGGCGCGACGGGCCCACGATCGCGTTCGATCTGCTCGAGCTTCGCCTTCGCCGCGGCCCCCGCGTCCGCCGGCGGGGCCGACGGGACGGGCGCGGCCGGGGGCGTGGGGGCCGCGGGCCGCGCGGTGCCGCCACCCGCGTCGAGGGCGCGCTCCAACCGCTCGACGCGGTCGGCGAGCGACTGCAGCGGCGGCCCGACGTCGCGGCGGGCCAGGCGAAGCAGCGCGATCTCGAGCACGAGGCGCGGATCGGCGGCGTCGGTGCCGCGCATGTCGACGACCGCCTGCCCCAGGGTCTCGAGCGAACGGACGAGGGGGCCGGTGCCGAGCGCCTCGCCGATCGTCCGGAGGTGGTCGATCTGCTCGGCGGGCGCGTCGACCGTGGCCCGGCCCCCCGACGCGGTGAGGAGGAACGCGTCGCGCAGCGAGCGCAGGAGGTCTTCGGCGCCGCGCCGGGGGTCGTGACCCGCGTCGAGCAGGGCCTGGAGGGCGAGGAGCGCGCCGCCCGCGTCCTCCGCCGCGAGCGCGTCGAGGATCGCCGAGCGGAGGTCGAAGGGCGACCCGCCGAAGAGCTGCCCGACGGTCTCGGCGTCGATTCGGCCGATGCCGTGGGCAAGCGCCTGGTCGAGCAGCGACAGCGCGTCGCGGGCGGACCCCGCGGCCCGGCGGGCGATGAGGGTGAGCGCCTCGTCGTCGGCTTCGACGCCCTCGAGGGCGAGGATGACGGCGAGGTGGCCACGCAGCTCCTCGGTGGTCAGCAGCGAGAACTCGAGGTGCTGGGTGCGCGACCGGATGGTGGGCAGCACCTTCTCCGGGTTGGTGGTGGCCAGCACGAAGATCACGTGGGAGGGCGGTTCCTCGAGCGTCTTCAGCAGCGCGTTGGAGGCCCGGGCCGTGAGCTCGTGCACCTCGTCGATGATGTAGACCTTCCGGCCGCCGCTGGCACTGCGGTAGGCGACCCGGTCGATCAGCTCGCGGATCTCGTCGACGCCGTTGTTGGACGCGGCGTCGATCTCGATCACGTCGAGCGAGGAGCCGTTGGCGATCGCGACGCACGACTCGCACTCGCCGTCGGGCTCGCCGTCGGCCCGCGGGTTGGTGCAGTTGAGCGCCTTGGCGAGGATGCGCGCGCTGCTGGTCTTGCCCGTGCCGCGCGGCCCGGAGAAGAGGTAGGCGTGACCGACACGGTCGTCGCGGACCGCGTTGCGGAGCGCGACCGTGACGTGCGCCTGCCCGACGAGATCACCGAACGTCTGCGGCCGGTACTTGCGATACAGCGACTGGTGAGCCATGACCCGACGACCTTACCGGCCGCATCCCGCAACCGCTCCGGCGTCGCGACCACCAACTCGCGACTCCGGCTCGCCCGGCGCACGGGGCCAGGCGACCCGACGGCACACAGGAGGGCCCGCTGAGAGCTGCTTCCTTCCGGACCTGACTCGGTTCACGGGATCCCGTTGCGTCGGACCCGACCCCGCGCGCG
>JADGOM010000080.1 GCA_017882925.1 Acidimicrobiia bacterium
CGGGGACGAGCTGGATGAGGCGATCATCACGTACGTGAAGAAGGAGTACTCGCTCGCGATCGGGGAGCGCACCGCCGAGGAGATCAAGATGCGCCTCGCCAGCGCGTACCCGGTGGAGGAAGAGCTCTACGCGGAGATCCGCGGCCGCGACCTCGTCACCGGACTGCCCAAGACGATCGTCGTCTCCACGCAGGAGATCCGCGAGGCGATCGAGGAGCCGGTGTCGGCCATCGTCGACGCGGTGAAGGTCACCCTCGACAAGACCCCGCCGGAGCTCGCGGCCGACATCATGGAGAAGGGGATCGTCATCACCGGGGGCGGCGCGCTGCTGCACGGGCTGGATTCCCGGTTGGCCAACGAGACCGGCATGCCGATCGTCATCGCCAAGGACCCGCTGTTCTCGGTCGTGATCGGCTCGGGCCAGTGCCTCGAGGAGTTCGACGCCCTCAAGCAGGTCCTGATCTCGTCGCAGCACCACTAATCGCGGGCGCGCAGCGAGGCTTTCCACTTGTCTGTCTACCGACCCACGAACCGTCGCCGGTCGGTGCTCCTGCTCCTGGTCCTCACGTCGATCACCATCGTGACCCTCGACGTCCGCAGCCCCGGCGGTGGGGTGATCGAGCAGGTCCGCTCCAAGGCCCAGGACGCGATCGCGCCGGTCGAGCGGGCGACCGACCGGGTGTTCACGCCGGTGGGCAACTGGTTCGACGGCGTCACCAACTCGGGCGACATCAAGGCCGAGAACAAGACCCTCCGCCGTGAGCTCGCGCAGGCCCGGGGCGAGGTGCGCCGCAACGGCATCGACGCGCGCGAGAACGCGAAGCTCCACAAGCTGCTCGACCTGGCGTCGGTGGCCGCCATCCCGAGCGTGGCCGCGCGCGTCGTCGCCACCGCGTCGGGCAACTTCGAGCAGACGTTCGAGATCGACCACGGCACCACGTCGCGGATCGGCGTGGGGATGGCCGTGGTCACCGGCGACGGCCTCATCGGGCGGATCGTCTCGGTCTCGCGCTCGAGCGCCAAGGTCCTGATGATCACCGACCCGTCGTCCGCGGTGTCGGCCAAGATCGACCGCTCGGCGGCCGAAGGGCTCGCGCAGGGCCGGGCCGGGCGCGACACGCTCAGCTTCAGCTTCGTGGACCCCACCGCCGACGTGAAGGCGAAGGACCTCGTCGTGACCTCCGGGTTGGCCACGAGCCGGTTCCCTCCCGGCATCCCGGTCGCGACCGTGCTGTCGGTCACCAAGGACCCGGACAAGCTCCTCGGCGACATCGTGCTGAAGCCGGTGGCCGATCCCGACCACCTCGACTTCGTGAAGGTGTTGCGGTGGCAGCCCCCGAAGCTGGGTTCGTGACCGGAGTGGGGCGCCGCTGATGCAGCGCGTGCTCCGGCTCCTCCTCCTGCTCATCGGGTGCGTGATCCTGCAGACGTCGGTGTTCCCGCACCTGCGGATCCTCGACGCGGTGCCCGACGTCGCGCTCGTGGCGGCGATCGCGGTCGCCTACCGGGCCGGCCCCGAGACCGGGGCGGTGTTCGGCTTCGCCGCCGGCCTCTCGGTCGACCTGTTCGTCCACACTCCGGCCGGGCTCACCGCCCTCACCTGCGCGGTGACGGCCTACATCGTCGGGATCCTCCAGGCCGGGCTGGTGCGCTCGACGCCCTGGGCCGCGCCGATCCTCGGCGGCCTCGGCGGCCTGTTCGGCGGCTTCCTCTTCGTCACGGTGGGTGTTCTCGTGGGCCGGGACGAGATGCTCACGTCACACTCGGTGCAGGTCGTGCTCCTGGCCGCGGCCTACGACGCGCTCATCTCGCCCCTCATCTTCCCGGTGGCGCGCTGGGCGGCGGCGGAGCCGTCGACGCCGGGCGGGATGCGCCGATGGTGAGGCGGCCCGCGTGCCATCGCGGCGCCGCTTCGGCAAGCATGGGGCCCATGGGCGGACTTCGGGCGTTGGGGGCGTGAGCGCGAGCACGGCCGTCGACCACCGGGTTCGGCTCAGCATCGTCGGGGTCATCGTGGCCGCGCTGTTCTGCGCGCTGCTCACGCGGCTCTGGTACCTGCAGGTGGCGTCGGCCGACACCTACGCGGCGGTGGCGCAGAGCAACAACACGCGCGTCGTCTACACCGAGGCCCCGCGTGGGCGGATCCTCGACGACCAGGGCCGCGTGCTCGTCGACAACCGCGTGGCCACCGCGATCACCGTCGACCGCAAGCTCGTCGGCAAGCAGCTCGACACGGTGGTCAACCGCCTCGCCGCGCTGCCCAACCTCCACCTCACCGCGGCGCAGATCACGACCGAGCTCGCGAACCCGAGGGCCTCGGTGTACAAGCCGGTGCCGGTCGCGCTCGACGTCGACATGAACACCCTCGTCTACATCCGGGAGCACTCGGAGCTCTTCCCCGGCGTGGCCGCGGCCTCGTTGCCGGTGCGGCAGTACCCGAACGGATCGGTCGCGGCCAACGTCCTCGGCTACGTCGGCGACATCAACGCGCAGGAGCTCGCGGCCAAGAAGGGCACCGACTACCAGCCGGACGAGACCGTCGGCCGGGCCGGCATCGAGCAGACCTTCCAGGACGACCTCCGCGGCACTCCGGGCAAGGAAGTGGTGGAGGTCGACGCGCAGGGGCGCGTGATCCGCACCGTGTCGTCCACCGAGCCGAAGGCCGGGCACGACGTGAAGCTCACGATCGACCTCGACGCGCAGAAGGTCGCGGAGGAGTCGTTGCAGCAGGGCATCGACGCGGCGCGGGCGCAGCAGGACAAGAAGATCAAGACCAAGTTCCAGAAGTTCAAGGCCCCGGCGGGCGCGGTGGTCGTGCTCGACGCGACCAACGGGTCGGTGGTGGCGATGGCGTCGAATCCCACCTACGACCCGAGCAAGCTCACCAACGGCATCTCGAACGACCAGTGGGCGCAGCTGCAGGACCCGGCCAACAACCTCCCGTTGAACGACCGGGCGCTCACCGGCGCCTACGCGCCCGGCAGCAGCTTCAAGCTCATCACCGCGATCGCCGGCGTCGAGGGCGGCCTGGTCACCGGGGCCACGACGATCAACGACACCGGCAAGCTGCACGTGGCCGACCGCGACTTCAGCAACGACGGCGGCGCGGCCTACGGCAAGATCAACCTGTCGCGCGCGCTCACGGTGTCGAGCGACGTCTACTTCTACAGCATCGGGTCGCGGCTCTGGAGCCTCCAACATGCGGGTGACCCCAAGGGCAACATCATCCAGGACACCGCGCGCAAGTACGGGTTCGGGTCGGCGACCGGGATCGACCTGCCGGGTGAGTACGCCGGGCGGGTGCCCGACGAGGCCTGGAAGCAGAAGATCCACGCGCAGGACCCGAAGGACTTCCCGTATTCCATCTGGCTCCCGGGCGACAACGTGACCCTCGCGGTCGGCCAGGGCGACCTCGTCGTCACCCCGCTCCAGCTCGCCAACGCGTACGTCACCTTCGCCGACGGCGGCACGCGGTTCGTCCCGCGCATCGCGTCGGAGGTCGACCAGCCCGGGGGGACCGTGGCCCGCACGATCGCGCCACAGACCGCGGCGACCACCGCGCTCGACCCCGCGACCCGGTCGGTCATCCTCCAGGGCCTCACCGGCGTGGTCGCCGACAGCAAGGGCACCGCGTTCGGCGCCTTCAACGGCTTCCCGCTCAACCAGGTGTCGGTGGCCGGCAAGACCGGGACCGCCGAGGTCGGGATCAAGGAGAACACCTCGGTGTTCGCGGCCATCACCCCGGTCCAGACCCCGAAGTACGTCGTCCTGTCGCTGATCGAGGAGGCCGGCTACGGCGCCTCCGACTCCGCGCCCGTCGTGCGGCGCGTGATCTCGGGACTCAACGGCATGCCCACGCCGCCCGTGGCCTACATCCCCCCGACGAACGGGAACTAGCCGTGGCCTCCGTCGTCATGAGCGAGCGTCGGGCCCGGCGCGAGTCGGGCGCGGTCCGCCACCTCGACCTGCTGCTGATGGGCTCGGTGCTGGCCACGTGCGCGCTCGGCCTCGCGATGATCTACAGCGCGAGCCATGCCCGGCTCGAGAAGCAGGGGCTCGACCCGCTCTACTACGTGAAGCGCCAGGCCGTCTTCATGGTGATCGGCGTGGCGGTGATGGGCGTCGTGATGGCCGTCGACTACCGCAAGATCCGCGACGTCGCGCCCGTCGCCTACGGGCTCCTCGTGCTCGTGCTCGCCGCGGTCGTGAGCCCGCTCGGCACGCGCTCCAAGGGCACCCAGGGCTGGTTCCAGCTGCCCGGCGGCTTCCAGCTCCAGCCGAGCGAGTTCGCCAAGTTCCTGCTGATCATCGGGCTCGCGGGCTTCCTTTACCAGCACCGCGGCGAGCTCGACGCCTACCGGCTCGCGATCGCCTGCTTCATCGTGGGCCTGCCGCTCGCGCTCGTGATGCTCCAGCCCGACCTCGGGACCGCCATGGTGATCGCGGTGATCTCGATCGCCATGCTCACGGTCGCCGGCGTCCGGGGCCGGCACATGCTGGTGCTCGTGCTCATCGGGATCACCGGCGTGATCGGGATCTGGCACTTCGACGTGCTCAAGCAGTATCAGGTCGACCGCCTCACCAGCTTCCTCAACGCGGGCAAGGACACCCAGGGTGCCGCCTACAACCAGGACCAGGGCCGGACGGCCATCGCCAACGGCGGGCTCCTCGGCCAGGGCTACCTGAGCGGCAGCCAGACCGAGGGCGGGTTCGTGCCCGAGCAGCACACCGACTTCATCTTCACCGCGGTGGGGGAGGAGCTCGGCTTCGTCGGGAGCGCGCTCCTGCTGGCGCTGTTCGCGCTCATGATCTGGCGGATCTGGAGAACCGGGGCGATCGCCCGCGACCTCTTCGGCACCCTCGTGTGCGTCGGGGTGGTGGCGATGTTCGCGTTCCAGATCTTCGAGAGCATCGGGATGACCATGGCGATCATGCCGATCACCGGGATCCCGCTGCCGTTCATGAGCTACGGCGGGTCGAGCGTCATCACGTGCTTCGCGTGCGTGGGGCTCGTGGCCAACGTGCACATGCGCCGCTTCAGCTGACGGGCTTCTGCCGGAACCGCACCGCGGAAACGGACATTTGCGCACCCATGGGCCCCCGGGCGGCGGCCGTCGCCCGATAGGATGCCCGGATGACCACCCTGTGGCCGGCCATCGAGCCGCTCCTGGACAGGGTCGAGAAGCCCGCCCGCTACATCGGCATGGAGCGGGGAAGCCAGCAGCCGGAGCACCGGCCCGGACGGGCCGCATGGCTGCTCGTCTACCCCGACACCTACGAGATCGGGTTGCCCAACCAGGGGCTCCAAATCCTGTACGAGATCCTCAACGAACGCGACGACAGCCTCGCGGAGCGCGCCTACGCGCCCTGGCTCGACATGGAATCGGCGATGCGCGACGCCCGCGTGCCGTTCTTCTCCGTCGACACCCACCGGGCCGCCCGCGACTTCGACGTCGTGGCGTTCAACCTGTCGGCCGAGCTCGTCTACACCAACGTCCTCAACTGCCTCGACCTCGGCGGCGTCCCGATCCGCGCCGTGGATCGCGGGTCCGACGACCCGGTCGTGATCGCCGGCGGGCACTGCACGTTCAACCCGGAGCCGCTGGCCGACTTCCTCGACGCCGTGGTCATCGGCGAGGGCGAGGAGGTGGTCGCCCAGATCACCGAAGCCATCGGGGCGTGGAAGCGCGCCGGCCGCAGCGACCGCGAGGCGCTGCTCCACGAGCTCGCCACCATCTCGGGCGTCTACGTCCCGTCGATGTACGACGTCGAGTACGACGGCATGGCCCTGCGGTCGGTCACGCCCCGCTACGCCGACGTGCCGGCCCGGGTCGACAAGCGCACCGTCGCCGACCTCGCCGACTGGCCGTACCCCAAGCACCAGCTCGTCCCGCTGGTCGAGGTCGTGCACGACCGGCTCAACGTCGAGATCTTCCGCGGCTGCACCCGCGGCTGCCGCTTCTGCCAGGCCGGGATGATCACCCGGCCCGTGCGCGAGCGGCCCGAGGAGCAGGTCCGCTCGATGGTCGTCGACGGGCTCAAGCGCTCCGGCTACGACGAGGTCGCGCTCACGTCGCTCTCCAGCGCCGACTTCTCCGGGATCGACGGCCTCGTCGCGGGCCTGGTCAACGAGCAGGCCGGCACCGGCCGGGTGGCGCTCTCGCTCCCGTCGCTGCGGGTCGACGCCTTCACCGTCGGGCTCGCGAGCGAGATCCAGAAGGTGCGCCGCACCGGGCTCACCTTCGCCCCCGAGGCCGGCTCCTGGCGCCTCCGCCAGGTGATCAACAAGCTCATCACCGAGGAGGACCTCTACGCCGCGGTCGACGGCGCCTACTCGCAGGGCTGGCGCCGGGTGAAGCTCTACTTCCTCACCGGGCTGCCCACCGAGATGGACGCCGACACGATGGGGATCGCGGAGCTCGCCAAGACCGTCGTCGAGATCGGCCGCAAGCACACCAAGGCCGCGAGCGCCACCATCTCCGTCGGCGGCTACGTGCCGAAGCCCCACACCCCGTTCCAGTGGTTCGGCCAGAACTCGATCGCGGAGCTGCAGCGCAAGATCTTCATGCTCCGCGATTCGCTGCGCGGCTCGAAGGCCAAGCTGAAGTGGCACGACCCCGAGGCGACCTTCGTCGAGGGCATCTGCTCCCGCGGCGACCGCCGCATCGGCCGCGTGATCGAGCGGGTCTGGCGCTCGGGCGGCACGTTCCAGGAATGGAGCGAGCACTTCCGCCTCGACCGGTGGACGAGCGCGATGGAGGCCGAGGGGCTCGACGCCGACTGGTACGTCACCCGGCACCGCACCGAGGACGAGGTGCTGCCGTGGGACCACATCGCGGCCGGCCTCCACAAGGACTTCCTCTGGCAGGACTGGAAGGAGTCGCTCGCCGAGCACGGCCTGCCCGACTGCCGGTGGACGCCCTGCTACGACTGCGGCGTGTGCACCGACTACGCCCTCGAGCACGTGGTGGCCTCGCCGCTCGCGCCCGCGGGCGGCAGCCAGGGCACCGGTCAGGACCTCTCGACCGGCGGGGCCGTCCCCGTCCAGCTCCTGCCCACCCGCACCCCCGTGAAGGCCGCGACCTGATGCGCGGCGACACGGGGTTCCCCATCCGGGTCCGGTTCTCCAAGCACGGCAAGGTGCGGTTCATCTCGCACCGCGACATCGCCCGCGCGTTCGAGCGCGCGTTCCGCATCGCCGAGCTTCCGCTCGCGTTCACCCTCGGCTTCTCGCCCCGACCGAAGGTGAGCTTCGGGCTCGCCCTGTCGGTCGGATTCGAGAGCGACGCCGAGTATCTCGACCTCGAGCTCTCCACCGACGTCGACGTCGAACCCGTCGCCGCGTCGCTCACCGCCGCCCTCCCCGAGGGCATCGACGTCACCGGCGTCGCCCGAATCGCCGACCGCGCCCCTGCGTTGCAGGAGGCGGTCAGCGCCGTGCAATACCGATTCGAGATCGTCGTCGACGACCCCGAGGTCGCCGCTTCGCGCATCGACGCGCTGCTCGCCGCCCCCGATCTCGTCATCACGCGCAGCCGTAAGGGAAAGCAGGTGGTGGAGGACGTCCGCCCGGCGATCCGCACGCTCCAACCGTGCGGGACGACCGATCGCGGCGTGCTCCTCGCCACCGAGCTGTCCACCCGCCCCACGGGGGTCCGGCCCGGCGATCTCGGCACCGCACTCGGTCTGCCGGTCGGACGGGTCCTCCGTACCCACCAATGGATAGAACGCGACGGCGCGCGGCTGGAGCCGCTCGAAGCCGACCCGCGTTCGCCCGCCACGGCGCCGGATGGCGCCGAGACGGCGGGCCCGCATGCGCTCCAGGCGCGTGCGTCATGAGAGAAGGATTCAATGCCCGAAGAGACGACCTCCGCGCCGCTCGAGCCGGCCAACTCCGCCACCCCGGAGACGCCGGTCCCGCCGGCCGTCGCCGAGCACCCGGGCGCACCCGCGCCTGAGGCGAGCGCCATCACCTCCGAGCCCGCCACACCCGCGCCCGCGGCCCGTGAGCGCGCCGCGTCGCGCACGCGGGCCCCGCGCCCGGCAGTCGCGCGCGATGCGGCCACCGAGACCGCCGATGCGCCCGACCGCGCCGACACCGCCGCCGGCCCGTCGGCCGAAGGCGAC
>JADGOM010000291.1 GCA_017882925.1 Acidimicrobiia bacterium
CGCCAGGTCCGAGCCGGACCCGGGCTCGCTGAACAGCTGGCACCAGACCTCTTCGTTGCGCACGATCCGCGGGAGGTAGCGCAGACGCTGCTCCTCGGTTCCGTAGGCGAACAGCGCAGGCGCGCACAGGTTGAGCCCGAGCGGGTTGAGCCGCCCGAGGTTGTACGGCGCGAGCACCGCCTCGGCCACCCGGGCCTGCTTGGGGCTCAGGTCGAGCCCGCCGTACGCGCGCGGCCACGTGGGGACGACCAGCCCGGACCGGCCGAACGCCGGGTACCAGGCGTCGTACTCCGCGCGGGGCCGGACCGCCCGGATCGCAGCCGCCCCGCCGCGTGCCGCGGCCTCCCGCCAGTGCGAGGGAACGTTGGCGTCGACCCAGGCCGCGACCGCGGCTTCGATCTCGGCGTCGGCACTCTCGGGCCCGATGGGCCCCAGGGCGCTCGTGGTTGCGGTCATCGGCCGGTGAACTCCGCGGGCCGCTTCTCGCGGAAGGCCGTGAGCCCTTCGCGGAAGTCGGCGCTGCGCGACGACAGCTCGAGGGCGAACGCCTCGTCGCGCAGGTGCTCGTCGATCCCCCGGTGGGACGACTCGTGCAGCAGCCACTTGGTGAGGCCCAGCGCGACGGTCGGGCCCTGAGCGAGCCGGGTCACGAGCGCGTCCGTCTCGCGGTCGAGGTCGGCGACGGGCACCGACGCGTGCACCATTCCCCAACCGGCGGCCTCCGCGCCGGTGAGTGCGGTGCCGAGCAACAACATCTGGCGGGCGCGCACGGCACCGACCCGGCGGGGGAGCAGCCAGGTGCCGCCGCTGTCGGGTGTGAAGCCGCGCTCGGTGAACGGCTCCCACAGGCGGGCGTCGTCGGCCACGAGCGCGAAGTCGGATGCGAGCACGAGGTGCAGCCCGATGCCGGCGCACCAGCCCCGGACCGCCGTGACGATCGGGACCTGCGTCGTGAGCATCAGCGGGATCAGCCGGTGGGCCTGCGACGGCAGGCGGCGTTGCGTGGCACCGACGCGGGGCTTGACCCCGGCGGGCGCTTCGTTCCTGGCGACGATGTCGAAGCCGCTGCAGAAGTCGTCACCCGCGGCCGTGATGGCGATGGCCCGCACCGCTTCGTCGCGCCCCGCGGCGTCGATCGCGTCGATGAGGCCGAGCACCATCGTGTCGTCGAGCGCGTTGCGCTTCTCCGGCTTGTCGAGGTGAAGGCGCAACACGCCGTCGCCGCCGAGCGCGATCCCCAGGTGGTCGACCGGGTCGAAGGTCACGGCTGCTCCTCGGCAAATCGGGCTGCCACGGCGTCGAGCGCCGTTTGCAGATCGGTGGCCCCGCCCGGAGGGTCGGGCAACCGCACCGGACCGTACTCCCGGCTCGGGAGCAGGATCGTGGCGTGGCCGGGGGTGGTCTCCTCCCCCCGTTGGTTGGTCGCGCTGAGCTCGAGGTCGACCGCGGGACGGTCGCCGTCGGCCAGGTACTTCCGGATGACCACGCCCTGCAGCCACTGCGTGTCGCCGACGTAGTTGAACTTCCGGAACTCGCAGTCGAGCTTCCAGAGCCAGGCGTCGTCACCCATCCAGTCGGTGCAGAGGTGGACGAGCCAGGTCTCGCGCATGCGGCCGTAGTCGAACGTCGTCGGGTTCCCTGACCGGCGCGCGAACTCCGGGTCCCAGTGCACGCGCTGCATGACGTCCCACGTGTTGAGGTCGTCCTTGTGGAAGAAGCCGGGGATGCGCCTGCGGTTCTGGTAGCCGAGTCGCAGGGGCTGCACCCCGTAGAGGCCCATGCCCATGCCGACGTGCCAGCAGACCATGTCGGTGACGGTGAGCGGGCCCTTGACCATCGGGCCCACCGGGTCGCCCTCCTGCACGTCTTCGTACCAGCGCGGGTCCGCGCCGCGCGGCCCTTCGGACGCGTACTGGGCGTCGATCTCCGCGAGCTGCTCGTCGGTGTAGGGCTCGATCGTGATCGCGTCGTACTTCTTGCGCGTGCGCGCCTTGGTCCGTTCGGTGCGGATCATCAGGCGGTACTGCGCGGAGAGGAGCGCGCCGGTGTCGTCGCGGAACACCTGGCCGGTCCACTCGTGGATCGCCCGCTCCGCGAACTCGCTCGCCTTGTCGTGCACACCGACGAGCGCGTTGCGCCGGAACACGCGGTGGTCGGGGGTGAGGGGCGCCCACCACTCCCGCGCGCTCGCGGAGTAGAACGCGTGCACCCCGCGGAGGGGGTCGCCCTTCATGAGGTCGCGGTGCTCGGGTGCGACCGCGATGACCTCGTCCTCGCCGATGAGCGAGTCGCCGCCGACCAGCACGGGCGACGCGATCGGGCCGCCCCAGCGAGACGTCGAACCGTGGGTGGGATCCGACCACAGCGGGTTGTCGTGGCCGTAGGCCGTCGCGACGTGGGGGAACGCGTCGAGGCCCGGCCGGGAGTAGTGCGGCGGGACCGGGTGCGGCTCGGGGATGCCGATGCGGGCCCGCAGGCGCGCGACGCCCTCCTCGGTGATCTCGCCGGAGGTCACGGCGCGACCCCGACC
>JADGOM010000081.1 GCA_017882925.1 Acidimicrobiia bacterium
CGATCGAAGGTCCGGTGCACAACCTGTTCAACAACGCCGGCGTGGCCGACACCCAGCCCCCGCACACGGTGCTGGCGGTCAACTACCTGGCGCTCCGTGCGCTCTCCGAGGGCCTGCTCGACCGCATGCCCGAAGGCGCTGCGATCGCCAACACGGCATCGCTCGCCGGCGGCCTCTGGCGCAAACGGGTGAAGGAGATCAACGCGCTGCTCGACGTCTACGACGACACCGGGAGCTGGGCCGCCTCGCTGGACTGGTTCGACGAGCACGCACCGACGCTCGACCAGGGGCCCTACAACTTCTCGAAGGAGATCGTCGAGGTGTACACGATGCGCTCGTCCCGCCCGACGATGCGACGCGGCGTGCGCACGAACACGGTCTGCCCGGGACCGATCGACACCCCCCTGCTCCCCGATTTCCGCGCGACGACCAGCGACAAGATCGTCGACTGGAACATCCGGGAGATGAACGGACGGGCCGTCGACCCACGCGAGGTCGCGTCGGTGCTCGCGTTCTTCGGCTCGCCGGCGGCGAGCTACGTCAACGGCGTCAACCTCGACATCGACGGCGGGTTCTCCGCCGCCATCGCAACCGGCCAGGTCGACTTCAGCGGCCGGTAGCCCACCCGACCCGAACCCGAGGAGAGCCGATGGCCATCTACTCCTGCGACGACCACCTCGACCTCTCCGCGGTTCCCCCGAAGCTGTGGGAGTCGCGGGTCCCGCACGCTCAGGCCGAGCTCGCGCCGCGCGTCGTGCAGCGTGAGGGCGGCGCGGTGTGGGTGTGCGAGGACCACGTCATGGGTCGGAGCGGGGTGCCGGCGGCGAACCGCGAGATGATGAGGGCGTTCAGCGCGATCGGCCGGGCCGGCATCGACGACGACGGCTACCGTGCCGGCACTCCCGAGCTGCGGCTGCAGGACATGGATCGCGACGGCCTCGCGGCCTCGGTCATCTACGGGCCGCTCTCCCTCGGGTTCCCGATCGAGGACCCCGCCCTCCAGGAGGTGTGTTACGCGGCATGGAACGACTGGGCGGTCGAGGAGTTCAACGCGACCGCGCCCGACCGCTTGTGCGTCCTCGCCTTCCTGCCCGGCCACTCGCCCGAAGCCGCGGCCACCGAGCTCGAGCGCTGCGCCACGCTCGGGCATCGCGGCGCGATCCTCGGAGCGTTCGACGTCGACCTCGGCGACCGGTCGTGGGACCGGCTGTGGGCCGCGGCGGAGGAGACCGGGCTCCCCATCAGCTTCCACATCAAGGGCGGCACGTCGTCGAAGCTGAGCTACCGGGTCGGCAAGTGGCAGTCGGCCGCGTACGCGAGCGTGCTGCCGCTGCAGCTCGACGAGCCGCTCGCGATCATGCTGTTCAGCGGCGCCCTGGAGCGTCATCCCGGCTTCACGCTCGTGCTCGCGGAGTCGGGCGTCGGCTGGATGCCCTACTTCCTGACCCGCATGGACATGGAGTGGGAGGCGCTGCGCGACAAGCTCGACTACGCGCCGGCCGTCCCGCCGAGCGAGCTGTTCCACCGCCAGGTGCAGGCCACCTTCGAGGAGGAGCCGCTCGCCGTGCAGTTCATCCCGCTCCTCGGCGCCGACTCGTGCATGTGGGCCTCGGACTACCCGCACACCGACAGCACGTTCCCGGAGTCGGTGCACGCGATCGAGGAGACGCTCGGCGCGCTTCCCGCCGACGACCTGCGCAAGATCACGGCGACCAACTGCGCGCACCTCTACGGCTTCCCGCTCGATGACTGATCGGGTGGTCGGGTTCGATCACGTGTCGCTGCCGATGGAGCAGACCGACGCGATGGTGGCGTTCTACCGCGCGCTCGGGTTCGACGTCGTCGAGAACAAGGCCATCGTGTCGGTCCACGTCGGGAATCAGATGATCAACTTCCACCGTCCCGACATCTGGCGCACCGGCTTCACGTTGCGGGCGCCGGCGGCGGTCCCACCGTGCGGAGACATCTGCTTCGAGTGGCAGGGGTCGGCGGAACGCCTCCACGCGCTGCTGGCCGGAGCCGGAGCCGAGATCGAGGAAGGCCCGGTGGCGCGCGAAGGCGGCCGCCGCGCCCCGGCGACGAGCGTCTACACCCGCGACCCCGACGGCAACCTCGTCGAGTTCCTCACCTACTGAGCACCCACCGTGGGCATCTCAGCCACCAACTAGGTAGCTGAGATACGCACGGAGCTCGGTGCTACTCGCCGATGGTGCCGTCGATGCGTTCGCGGAGGAGGTCGGCGTGGCCGTTGTGGCGGGCGTACTCCTCGATCATGTGCAGCAGCACCCAGCGCAGCGACACCGGGCCGAGGCGCGGGTGCTCGAAGACCGTGTCGAGCGACGGGGTGGCATCGACGACGGCGCGGGCGCGCAGGTACTCCTCGTCCCACGCCGCGAAGGCCTCGGCGACGTCGGCCGCGTCGACCCGGTCGAAGTCGGCGTCGGGATCGTCGGCATCGACCCAGAGCTCGCCGACGTCCTCACCCGCGACCCCGGCCCGGAACCAGCCCCGCTCGACCTCGGCCATGTGCCGCACGAGCCCGAGGAGCGAGAGGTTCGAGGGCTCGACGGCCCGGGCCCGCAGCTGGGCGTCGTTCAGGCCCATGCACTTCGCGGCCAGCGTGGCGCGCTGGAACTCGAGGAAGCCGACGAGCGTGGCCCGCTCGTCGGCGACGGTCGGCGGCTCGGGTCGCATCGGCTGCACGGCGCGCCTCAGGCCCGCTCGGCCCGGGCGCGGCCGTCGCCCGCGCGCAACGCCACCACGTCACTCGTTGCCGGCATCAGGGCTCCTCGGGTTCCTGGGTGGTCACGGGCTCCGGGCGGTCGACGACCCGGGCGTCGGCGACCACCGCGGCGACGACGATCACCCCGATTTGGGGACCGCCACGCCGACGCCCAGGGTACGGGCCCGTGCGCCCACGAGCACGATGACGGCCGCGGCCGCCATCGCGATCCCCGGGGCGAGGCGTCGAGACCCGCGACGCTCACGCCAGGTGCTCCGCCAGGAACTCGAGCGTCGCCGCCCACGCGCGCGCCGAGCCGGCCGCGTTGCCTTCGGCCGTGCCCCCCGAGACCAGCGTCGACGTCCACCCGACGGTGGTCGGGACCACCGGCGGCGGGACGAGGTGGCCGGTGTCGGCGAGCTCGAGCACGCGGTCGACCCCCGCGTCGCGGCGCTCGACGATGGCCCGCGCCATCGCGCCGCTCGGCCACATGGCGTCGGCCGCACCGGCGACGAGGAGCATCGGCGCGGCGACCCGCTCGACCGGGATCACCGCGTCGGGATGCCGCGCGAGCTTGTGCAGCCCGGACTCGTGGGCCGGGAGCATGCGCAGCGCCGACGGGCGCCGGCGCCGGCGGAACCGGTCGACCACCCCGTGCTCGAGCAGTTGGCCGAGCACCTTGCCCATGTCGGACGGCAGCCACGGCAGTGGAATGCCGGCACGCGACCACGACGAGCGCTTCGGCGGCGCGCCCACGCTCGGCTGGGCCTGCCACACGACGCTCGTCGGCGCCACCAGCACCACGGCCCGCACCGCGGGCGCGTCGGGCCCGCACAGCATGAGCAACGCGCCACCGGTGCCGAACGACGACGCGTGCACCGCGAGCCGCGTGGGGTCGACCTCGGGCCGCCCGGCAAGATCCGCCAGCGCGCGGGCGAACGCCTCGACCGGCACCTCCTCCAACCCGTCGGGGAGGAGCTCGGCCTCGATGTAGGTGACGATCCCGGCCACGTAGCCGTGCGCGGCCAGCATCCCGCCCAGCGGCCGGGCGGCCGCGGGCCCCCCCACGCCGGGGACCACCAGCACGGCCGGGGCGGGTCCGTCGGTGTCGGGGAAGACGACGGTGAGCTGGTAACCGTCGCCGCTGCTCGTCCACACCCGCCGCTCCCCCGCCCAGACCCGGGAGCACACGCGCGACGCGGTGCCGCCGGGGAAGTCGACCGAGACGGTCGCGTCGAGCCGGCCGGCGGGTCCCGCGAACGCGACCGGCACCTCTTCCTCGGCGAACGCCATGTCCCACCACGGGCGGGACGGATCGGGAAGCGTGGCCGTGTCGAGGGAGCCGTCGGCGCCGGTTCGCATAGGGGTCGCGGAGCGCCACGCGTGGCCGGCGGCGTCGGTGAGGTCGATGACGACGGTGGTCGCGGCGTCGGGTGCCAGGCCGGTGACGGTCACCGTGGGCGTGACGTCGGCCGGCGACGGGTCGGGGGTCACGCGCACCTCGATCACGCCGGGATCCTCTCACGGCGCGCCCGATCGCCGGTCGCCGACGGCGGCCCGTTGTGTGCCGGGGGCGTACGAGACACACTGCCCCCGGCGCGGGCGTGACGGTCGCCCGTCGGGCGAAGGAGCAGCGTTGGCCAGGTTCACCGGCAAGGTCGCGGTCATCACCGGCGCGGGATCCGGCATCGGGCGGGCGACGGCCCACCTCATGGCGGCCGAGGGCGCGGCCGTGACCGTGGCCGACATCGCGGGCGACGCGGCCGAGCGCGTGGTGGCCGAGATCACCGCGGCCGGCGGCCGGGCGCGCAGCCAGGTGGTCGACGTGGCCGACGTCGATGCCGTCGAGCGCATGATCACCGAGACCGTCGCGGCGTTCGGCGGCCTCGACGTGCTGCACAACAACGCGGCCGCGCTCGACCAGAACGCGCTCGACCAGGACATCGCGACCATGGACCTCGCGTCGTGGGACCGGATCATCGCGGTCAACCTCACCGGCGTGATGCTCGGGTGCCGGTTCGCGATACCCGCGCTGCTCGACCGGGGCGGCGGCGCGATCGTCAACACCGCCTCGGCCGCCGCCTACTACGGCGCGCACACGCTCGCGGCCTACGGCGTGTCCAAGGCCGGCGTCGTCGCGCTCACCCGATACGTCGCGACGGCCTACGGCGAGCACAACATCCGCTGCAACGCGGTCGCCCCCGGGGTCGTCGTCGACAAGGCCGGCCAGGAGGCCGCGGGTGGCCCCCGCGGCGACCGGTTGAAGAGCTACGCCGAGGACCACGTCGCGGGCCGGCTCGGATACCCGGAGGAGATCGCGTCCGCGGTCGCGTACCTCGCGTCCGACGACGCCGCGTTCATCACCGGCGAGACCCTCCGCGTCGACGGCGGCTTCACGGTCCACTCCCCCAGCTACGCCAAGGACCGGGCCAAGCGAGAGGCCTCGGCGTCGTGACGTCGGGCATCAACCCCGCCCTGCTCATCGAGCCGGAGATGCTCGACGAGCTCATGTCGACGAGCTGGATCATCCGCATCGCGACCAAGGGGCCGGGCCCGCGGATCAACCTCACGCCGCTCTGGTTCGTATGGGTGGAGGGCCTCGTCTACGTGTTCTGCCGCGGGCAGAAGCTCGCCAACCTGCGCCGGGACCCCAACGTCACCGTCCTCGTCGACCGCAACGAGCGGTACGACGAGCTGCAGGGCGCCATGATCCAGGGCCTCGCGACCGTCCTGGAGGACGTGTCCGCGGAGGCCGCCGACCCGCTGCTCGAGCGGGCGCAGGCCACGCTCGCGACGAAGTACGCGGGCGGCCGCAAGAACCCGCGGAAGATGGCGACCGGTGCCGAGGAGCGGTCGAAGACCCGGCTGGCACCCTCGCGGTGGGTGCGGATCGAGCCGACGCACATCGTCGGTTGGGACAACTCGAAGCCGGTTCGCCGCGACAAGTAGCCCGCTCGACGGAAGGACGCCCGTGACCGAGGCAACGCTGCGGACCGAGACGATCGACGGCGTCCGCTCCCTCACGCTCCACCGCCCGGAGGTGCGCAACGCGATCAACCTCGAGCTGCGACGCGCGCTCGCGGGTGCGCTCGCGACGGCCGACGCGGACCCGGCGGTGCGGGTGATCGTGATCACCGGGAGCGATCCCGCGTTCTGCGGCGGGGTCGACGTCAAGTCCATCCGCAGCGGTGAGCTCGCCGACCCGGCCGTGCGGGCGGAGATCAACCCGGCCGCCGCGGTCCGGGCGGTGCGGAAGCCCGTGATCGCCGCGGTCAACGGGCCCGCGATCACCGGTGGCCTCGAGCTCGCGCTGAGCTGCGACGTCATCGTCGCGTCCGAACGGGCCCGCTTCGCCGACACCCACGCCCGCTTGTCGATGATCCCGGCATGGGGGCTGACCGCGCTCCTCCCGCAACGGGTCGGCGTCGGGACCGCCAAGGTGATGTCGCTCACCGGCCGGGTGCTGGATGCCGGCGAGGCCCACCGCGTCGGCCTCGCCGACCAGCTCGTCGAGCACGACGCGCTGCTCCCGTGGTGCCACGAGCTCGCGGCCGAGATCGCCCAGGTGGACGACGTGGTGGCCGCCGCGCTCCTCGACCTCTACGACCTGGGCGACGGCCAACCGCGCGACGAGCGGCTGCTCGCCGAGAGCCGCGCGGTCGAGGCGTGGTCCGCGGCCCGCCGACCCTGACGAGCACCGACCCCGACGAGAGGACCGAGCCGTGGATCGTCCCGCCTACCGTGACCTCGACCACGGCCGCGCGTGGGAGCACCTCGACCCGCGCCTCGGATCGCTCGCGCTCCTCACGCCCGCGCGCGTCGCGGCCGCGGCGCGCCTCGTGCACACGGGTCGGCGGTTCGCGCTCGACCTGCCGCTGGATCTCCCGAGCCCTCCGCTGTTCGGCCGCGAGGCCCTGCGCCACGAGGTGTTCCACATCCTCGACCACGTGCTCGACGACCGCCTCGACAACTTCTACCCGCAGGCGTCGACCCAGTGGGACAGCTTCGGCCACTACGGCCACACCGTCGACGGCTTCTTCATGGGGCGCACCGCCGGGGAGGTGCGGGGCGGCGCGCCCGGCATCGAGGCGTGGGCCGAGGCCGGGATCGCGGGGCGCGGCGTCCTGCTCGACGTCGCGCGGCGGGTCGACATCCCCGGTGACTCCGGCTTCCTGATCACGACCGCCCTGCTCGACGAGACCGCGGCCGCCCAGGGCGTCGCGCTCGCGCCCGGCGACGTGCTCTGCCTGCGGACGGGCTGGCTGGCCTGGTACAAGTCGCTCGACCCGGCCGGACGCACCGACCTCGCCGCGCGCACCCGGACGTTCGTCGACTTCCGGCTCCCCGGCGTCGGCCCCGGCCCCGACGTGGCCGAGTGGTGCTGGGACCACGGGGTCGCGGCGCTCGCGGTCGACAACCCCATGGTCGAGTCGATGCCGATCAGCACCGGCATCGACGGCGAGCTCGGCCCCGACGACACGGTGCACGTGAAGGTGATGGTCGAGCTCGGCATCCCGCTCGGCGAGTTCTTCGACCTCGACGCGCTCGCCGACGACTGCGCGGCCGACGGCGTCTACGAGTTCCTGTTCACGAGCAAGCCGCTGGGCATCCCCGGCGGGATCGGCTCGCCCCCCAACGCGATGGCGCTGAAGTAGCCCGACCCGCGGTCAGCGCGGCCGTTCCCGTTCCCGTTCCCGCTCGCGGACCCGGCGGGCCAGGGCCGCGAGCACGCCGGCGATCTCGGCCCCGATCCCTTCGTCGGAGATGAGGCCGTCACCACCGACCGCGGCCCGGGCGACGGGGATGTGCACGCACGCCGCCTCCACGACGTCGCTGCCGCTGCGCTCCATCACGATGCGCAGCGACGCGTGCGCGTCGGCCGCGCCGGTGGGCGAGCTCGCCACGTTGACCCACGCGACCGGCATCTCGTACGTGACGCCCGCGCCGACGGTCCAGTCGAGCAGGTTCTTGAACGATCCCGGCAGCGCGCCCACGTACTCGGGGGTGCTGACGAGCAGCGCGTCGGCCGCCTCGAACCGGGCCCGGAGGTCGGCGACCGAAGGGGTGACCGGGTCGTGGTCGTCGTCGGGGTTGAAGTGCGGGAGGGAGCCCATCCCGGTGTAGATCGACGCCTCGACGCCGGGTGGCGCCACGGCCACCGCGGTCTGCAGCAGCGAGCTGTTGGTGGATCCGGCGCGCAGGCTGCCCG
>JADGOM010000082.1 GCA_017882925.1 Acidimicrobiia bacterium
GTGACCCAGGTCTGGCCCGGGGTGAGGAGCAGCGGCACCCCGGCGGCGTCGGTGTACTGGGTCGGCTGGTTGACGTCGGGACGGTTCCACCGGCCCTTGACGAGCTTGCCGTCGGAGAAGACCCACGTGTCGCCCGAACCGGTGACGATGCCCTCGGCGTCGAACCCGCCCGGCGCACCCCGCCACTGGAGGAACTGGACGATCACGTTCTTGGGGGTGACCCGCTTGCCGGAGGCGGCGTTGAACGGCACCCCGGCCATCGAGCGGTCCCAGGATCCGGTGATGGCGTTCCACGAGAAGCTCGCGGCGTAGCCCGCGCGGGGGATGAAGTTGACGGTGAAGCCGTTGACCGGCTCCCCCGCGAAGGTCGCGCCGGCCGCGCGGTACTTGAACATCGCCGGCGGCGGGATCGGCTTGCCGCCCTTGGTCCAGGCCTTGGCCGGGTAGGCGTAGAGGTTGTGGGGCGCGCTCCGGGTCTTGAGCCGGAACATCACGTCCTGGTTGTTCTCGGTGAGCACGACGAACGGCCCGGCCTGCGCCGCGGCGAGGTTCTTCGGCGTCCCGCCGCTCAGCATGAAGATCCCGCCGAGCGGGCGCAGGACGTCGGGGTCCATCGGGCGCACGGAGCGCACCGGGCCCACGGTGTCGGGGGCATTGGAGTTGAAGACGGCGATGAAGCGGGTGATCCCGCCGTCGACCACCTCTTCGTAGACGAGGTCGGCCTGGTCGAGTCCGCTCTGGGGCCGCGCTTCGGGGGTGTTCTCGATCTTCACCGCCAGCGACGCCCGCGTGAGGGACGCGCCCGACGGATCCGGCAGACCGGTGAGCGGCGCGATCGGCGGTGCCTTGGAAGTGGTGGTCGTGGCGACCTTGGTGGTGGTCGACTTCTTCGAGTTGCCGCCCCCGCCACACGCCGCCAGGGCCAGGGCCGCGGCGAGCACCACCGCGGCCGTCGTCAACGGTCGTCGCACGATCACATCTCCTTCAGTCGGGCGATGCGGTCCTCGAGCGGAGGATGCGTGTCGAAGGCCCGATCGAGCCACGACTGCTTCGACCCGCCGGGCTTGCCCTCCAGCGGCTGCTCGATCCACATCTGCGCGGTCGCCCGGGAGGCGTGGTGAACGACCGAGTGGTCGCCCTTCAGCTTCTCGAGCGCGGAGATCAGCCCCGGCGGGTAGCGGGTGAGCTGGACCCCGCTGGAGTCGGCGAGGTACTCCCGGTTGCGGCTCAGCGACATCTGCATGATCTGCGCCGCGAACGGCGCCAGGATCAACAGCGCGAACGCCGCGAGCACGAGGATCAGCCCGAGCGCCCCGTTGTCGGAGTTGTCCCGGCGGTCACGCCGGCCGCCGAACCACATGAACCGCATGCCGATGTCGGAGAGCAGCACGATCGTGCCGACCGCGGTGACCGCGATCGTCGAGACCAGGATGTCGTAGTTCTTCACGTGCGACAGCTCGTGCGCGACCACGCCCTCGAGCTCCACGCGGTTCATCATCGCCAGCAGGCCCGAGGTGACCGCGAGCGCGGCGTGCTTGGGGTTGCGGCCGGTGGCGAACGCGTTGGGCGCCGGGTCGTCGATCACGTAGAGCCGCGGCTTCGGGAGGCCGGCGGCGATGCAGAGACCCTCCACCAGGTTGTGGTACCGCTGGTACTCGGGCCCGTCGGCCGGCTTCGCATGGCTGACCGCCAACGCGATCTTGTCGGAGTTGAAGTACGACGTGAACGCGAGCCCGATCGCGAAGACGAACGCGACGATCACGCCTGCGATGCCGTAGCCCAGCAGGAAGTTGAACGCGATCGCCACGAGAACGATCATCGCGACGAAGAAGGCGAGCAGGTAGAACGTCTTGCGCTTGTTGCGCGCGATTTGCTCGTACAGCGGGGGCCTCGATCAGACGTGCCGGGCCCGAGGCGCGTGTCGCGCCCCGGGCCACACGGCGTGGAGTTCTGGTTAGAACTGGACCTTGACCGGCCCCTGCGCTTCCGGCTCGCCCTCGAAGTACTCGCGCTTCTCGAAGTTGAACATGCCGGCGATGGCGCTGCGGGGGAAGGTCTGGATGTTGTTGTTGTAGCCCAGCACGGAGTCGTTGTAGAACTGCCGGGCGTAGGCGATCCGGTCCTCGGTCGACGTCAGCTCTTCCTGCAGGTTGAGGAAGTTCTGGTTGGCCTTGAGGTCGGGGTACGCCTCGGCCACGGCGAACAGGCTCTTGAGGGTGCCGGACAGTGCGTTCTCGGCCGCGGCCTGCTGTTGCGGCGAGCCGGTCTGCTGGGCGTTGAGGGCGTTGGCGCGGGCGGCGGTGACCGCCTCGAACGTGCTCTTCTCGTGGGCTGCGTAGCCCTTGACCGTCTCCACCAGGTTGGGGATCAGGTCGTAGCGGCGCTTGAGCTGCACGTCGATCTGGGACCAGGCGTTGTCGATCCGGTTCCGGGACCTGATCAGGCCGTTGTACGCGAAGACGAGGAACAGCACGATCAGGACGACGATCACTGCGATGACGATGCCGATGACCACGGCGGTGTCTCCTAGGCAGAGGACTGTGGCGCCAGCATACGACGGGTGGCCGGCCCCCACCGGGCATCGCCCCGGGCCCGGCTCGGGTCCCGGGCGGCCGCGGGCCGGGCGGTCGGGCCCGGTCGGCCTCAGTCGGGTCGGCCGATGCCCACCGCGGACTCGTAGATCGGGACGAATCGCTCGGCCAGGTGCTCCATCGAGTACTCGTTGGCCCGGAGCTCGCCCCCGGCGACGAGCTCGGCGCAACGCGCCGGGTCGTCGAGCGCCCGCCGCAACGCGGCCGTGAGCGCGGGGGCGTCGCCGGGCGGGACGAGGATCGCCTCGCGCTCGGCGCGGGCGACGTCGGCGTAGCCGGTGATGTCGGAGGCGATGACCGGGGTGCTGGCCGCCATCGCCTCCAGGAGCACGATGCCGAAGGACTCCCCCCGCAACGACGGCGCACAGAAGAGCGAGGCACCCCGGAGCCGACGCGCGAGCTCCGCGTCGCTCACCCGGCCGATCCACTCCACGTCGGGGAGGCCGCGGGCCTTGAGCTCCTCGGTCTCGGGGCCTTCGCCCACGACCCACAGCGTCGCGTCGCGGTCGAGCTCGGCGAACGCGTCGAGCAGCACGCCGAGTCCCTTGCGCGGCTCGTGGCGCCCCACGAACAGGATCGTCGGCCGGGTGGTCGGCCACGGGTCGGCCTTGGCGAAGCGAGGTACCTCCACGCCGTTGGGGATCACCCAGTACGAGCCACCGAGCGACTCCTGGACCAGTCGCCGGGCCTCCTCCGACACCGCGGTGCGGAACGTGATGCGGCCGATGCCGGCCCGCAGCGGCTTCCGGAGGTACGAGTACAGCGGGAGCCGGCCGGCCGCGGCGTGGAACGTGCCGACGATGGGCTCCTCGCAGCTCAACAGCGCGGCGACCGTGGGGCCTGGTACCAGCGGCTCGTGCAGGTGCACGACGTCGGGACCGAAGGCCCGCAGCGCGTCGAGCGTGCGCCGGGCGACGGTCTTGCCGGGCGCGATGGGGGCCTCGGAGCCGTTGGACGAGAAGCGAGTGCTGACGCCCACCGAGATCACGCCCGGCTCGGGGGGCGGCCCGTCGGACGGCCCGAGCACGCGGGCGTCGTGGCCGAGCTCGCGCAGCGCGCGCGCCAGTCCGAGCACCTGGCCCTGGACCCCACCGGGGACCGAGAGCGAATAGGGACACACCAGCGCCACCCGCACCCGGTCAGCCTCGCGCGTCGTCGCGCCGGCCCGCGCCGGGTTCCGGGCCGTCGGGCGCGCGGTCGCTCGGCCAGTTGGGCTGCATGAGGTGCCACTGGGTCGGCTCGGCCCGGATCAGGGTCTCGAACCGACGCGCCAGGTCGGCCGTGATGCGGGCGACGTCGTCGCGCAGACGGCCCTCGCGCTCGCACGGCACCGGCGCGCCGATGCGCGCGAGGTGGCCGCCGTCGGGGGTGAAGTAGACCGCGGTCGGCAGCAGCACCGCGCCCGTGCGCAACGCGAGCGTGGCCGGGCCCGCCGGCAGCGTCGTGGTCTCGCCGAAGAACTCGACCTCCACGCCTTCGCCCGTGAGGTCGCGGTCGCACAACAGGCACACCACCCGACCCTCGCGGAGCACCTCGGCCACGCGCGCGCCGGCCGCGGGGCCGAGCGGCACGACCTCCATGCCGATGCGGTTGCGGACCCTGGAGAACCACTCGAGCAGCTGCGGCGGCTCCACCGGCTCGACGACGACCGTGGGCGGGTAGCCCTGTTGCGCCAGCCACGCGCCGCCGAAGTCCCAACCGCCGACGTGCGGGAGCGCCGCGATGACGCCCCGGCCCTCGGCGATCGCGCCGGTGATGTGCTCGAAGCCCTCCGACCGCATCCGCCGCGCCAAGGGTCGCCGCGCGTCGGACGCGACCCGCAACAGCTCCCACCAGTAGCGACCGTAGGAGTCGAACGTGGCCCGCACCCGCCGGTCGAGCTCGTCCGGGGTCAACGGCTCCGACGCGGCACGTCGCTGGTGCCGCTCGACCATCGCGCGGCGTCCAGGCGCCAGTCGCGCCGCGGCGAGCGCCGCGTGCCGGGCGATCCACTCCCCCAGGGAGTCCGGGACGGCCGGCGCGATTGCGCCGCCGAGCCGGTAGGCGGCGTACGTGACGCGCGCCCTGAGCGTCAGGGGCGGCCGATCAAGCGGTTTGGTCACGCAGTCGCAGCAGTCAGGGACGCGTGCGCCGCCGGGAGCGGCGGAGCTCCCGGCGCTCGGCGAGCGCGGCCGGCCGCGCGGTCTCCCACCACTCGCTCAGCGAGCGGGGCCGGCCGTCGACCGGATCGGGATCGGCGTGCCGGGCGCGCCGGCTGGTGCCGAACCGTCGCGTCACCGGGTCGTGGCCGGCGGGGACGCTCGCCTGGCGCCACACCATCACGAACCGCTGCACCGCGGTGATGGAGCCGAGCACGAGCATCAGCCACATGACGGGTACGAGGATGTTGAACGCGAGGCCGATGCCGAGGAGCACCAGGCGCTCGGCGCGCTCCAGCAGACCGCCCTTGGCCTGGAAGCCGAGCGACTCCGCCTTGGCCCGCTCGTACGAGATGAGCATCGAGATCCCGGCGACCGCGAGCGCGAGCACCGGAAGGCGCGAGCTGTCGCGGCCGAAGTACCACGCGACGCCGCCGAGGAGCACGACGTCGGAGACGCGGTCGCACACGGAGTCGAAGAACGCGCCACGGGGCCCGGCCTTCCCCGAGTTGCGGGCGACGCTGCCGTCGAGCAGGTCGGGGACCCCGGTGAGGATCACCCCGAGGACCGCCCAGTGCAAGTGGCCGCTCGCGATGAGCATCGCGGTCGCGACGGAGCAACCCAGACCGACGACGGTCAGTGCGTCGGCCGTGACCCCTGCTTTGGCCAGGCCGGCTCCGACGGGCTGCAGCACCTTGTCGGACCCGGATCGCCAACGTCCGTCGAGCATCGCTCGGCCTCTCCATCGCCCACCGGGCGGCCGCAGGATCGGGCGCCGGGCCGGGCGTACGTGTCGGGGCAGGATACCACCGGGTCACCCGGACGCCCTCCCACCCCGGAGACCGTCGGCGCAGGTCGCACGAGACACGGGCGGGCCGCGTCGCTACCATCGCCCGTGCGTGGTCGCCGGCGATCGGCCCGCTGGTGAGCGCTCGACCCGGGGGTTCCGAGTGGATGCCACAACCAAGGTCCGTGACGTCGAGCCGGGGGTGGTTGCCGGCTCCGGGACGACCGCCGGTCCGGCCGGGAGGGTCCGCAACGTCGCCCTCGTCGGCCACGGTCACGCCGGCAAGACCACCCTCGCGGAGGCCCTCCTCTTCGCCGCCGGCGTGATCCCTAGGCCCGGACGGGTCGAGGACGGCACCACCGTGTGCGACTACGACGCCGAGGAGCAGCGCCGGGCGATCTCCACCGGTGTCGCCCTGGCCCCCTTCGACCTCGACGGCGTGCACGTCAACCTGCTCGACGTGCCCGGCGACGCCGACTTCGTGGGCGACGTCACCGCCGCGCTCCGGGCGGCCGACCTCGCGATCTTCGTCGTCTCCGCGGTGGAGGGCGTCGAGGTCGGGACCGAGCAGGCGTGGAAGCTCGCGGCCGAGCGGCGCCTCCCGCGCGCGGTCTTCGTCAACAAGCTCGACCGCGAGCGCGCCGACTTCGACCGGACGCTCGCCGACCTCCAGGCCCGCTTCGGTGCGGGCGTCGCGCCCCTCGAGCTGCCGATCGGGCGCGAGTCCGGGTTCCTCGGGGTCATCGACCTGCTCTCCGACACCGCGGTCACGTACGCGGGCGACGGCTCGCCCCGGGGCTCGGAAGGGCCGATCCCCGACGAGCTCGCCGTCGAGGAGCACGCGGTGCACGACGCGCTGGTCGAGGGCATCGTCGTGGCCGACGACGAGCTCACCGAGCGCTACCTCGCCGACGAGCCGATCGCCACCGACGAGCTCGAGCACGCGCTGGCCCACGGGCTCGCGTCCGGCACCGTGTTCCCGGTGCTCTGCGGCAGCGCGGCGAAGCTCGTGGGCATCGACCGCCTCGCCCGCTTCATCACCGAGGACGGCCCGGCGCCGGACGCCGGGGACGGCGACGCGGTCGCGCTCGTGTTCAAGACCATCGCGGACCCGTACGTCGGCCGGGTCAACGTGTTCAAGGTGCTGCAGGGCCACGTGCGCGTCGACGACGCGCTCATGAACAACCGCACGCTCGGCGACGAGCGGCTGCACCAGATGTTCCGCCTGCGCGGCAAGGAGCAGGAGCCGGTGGCCGACCTGGGCCCGGGCGACATCGGTGCGGTGGCCAAGCTGCACGACACCACCACCGGCGACGTGCTCGGCGCCCGCGGTGCCCATTTCGACGTCGAGCCGCTCGAGCTCCCCACCCCCAACCTGGCCACCGCGATCCGGCCCAAGTCGAAGCAGGACGACGACAAGCTCGCGACCGCGCTGCACAAGCTCCTCGGCGAGGACCCGACGCTGCTCGTCGAGCGCGACCCCGAGACGCACCAGACCCTCCTACGCGGGATGGGCGAGACCCACTTGTCGATCGCGCTCGAGAAGCTGCAGCGGCGAATGGGCGTGGAGGTGACGACCGAGCCGGTGCTGGTCGCCTACCGCGAGACGGTCACCCGGGCCGCGGGGGCGGAGGGCCGCTACAAGAAGCAGACCGGCGGCCACGGGCAGTTCGGCGTGGCCGAGGTGACGATCGATCCGCTCCCCCGCGGTTCCGGCTTCGAGTTCGTCGACCGGATCGTCGGCGGTGCGGTCCCCCGGCAGTTCATCCCGGCGGTCGAGAAGGGTGTGGTCGAGGCGCTCGAGCACGGCCCGTTCGGGTTCCCGGTCGTCGACGTCCGCGTGACGCTGGTCGACGGGAAGTCGCACCCGGTCGACAGCTCCGAGATGAGCTTCCGCATGGCGGGCTCGCTGGCGGTGCGCGCCGCGCTCGCCGACGCGGATCCGATCGTGCTCGAGCCCGTGAGCAACCTGGTGGTGATCGCACCCGAGGGCAACCAGGGCGACCTGCTCGGCGACATCAACGCCAAGCGCGGGCGCATCCAGTCGACCGCCGCGCTCGGGGTCGGGGAGGTGGAGATCGCGGCGACGATCCCGACCGTCGAGATCCTGCGCTACGCCGTCGACCTGCGCTCGCTGACGGGAGGCCGCGGCCACTTCGTCGCCACCCACTCCCACCACGACGCGGTCCCCGCCCATCTGGCCGACAAGCTCCGCGCCCCGTCCGCCTAGGCGCCGGGGGCGACGTCGGCCGCGTCGAACTGCGACCAGTCTTCGGGGTTGCGCTCGGTGTACTCGCCCATCACCGCCGCGTCGACGGCGTCGATCTGCACGAGACCGCGCATGCTCGGCGGCGAGTCGGCGCTGTAGAGCAGGATGCGCCAGTTGGGCCGGCTGCGCAGGCCCCACCACCCGAGCTGCGCGCTGGCGTGGCCCACGGGGAAGCCGACCGTGCGCGACGCGACGACCAGCGCCTCGGTCTGGTCGATCTTCACGTTCCACGCGGTGAAGAAGTGGTAGAGCGCGATGACGCCGATGAAGATCGCGGCGGTGAGCAGCCCGGTGTTCTTCGAGTTGAGCCAGCCGAGCAGGCACCCGAGCGCGATCACGACGTAGAGCCACGCGGCGATGCGCCGGCGGGTGATGTTGGGGAACTCGACCGGCCCCACCCACGCGGTGACGTCGAGCTCCTCGGGGAGGTCGTCCCCCTGGTCCGGATCGGCGTCGGTCACGGCCGGGAGCCTACGACGGCCAGACCGCGCGGAGCTTCTCGAAGCTCGCGCCGATGGCCTCGGGGAGCACCCGGGCATCGGCGATGCTGGTCATGAAGTTGGTGTCGCCACCCCACCGCGGAAGCACGTGGAAGTGGAGGTGCCCCGGGATCCCGGCCCCCGCGGCGGCCCCCAGGTTGGCGCCGACGTTGAAGCCCGCGGGTTGGTAGGCGGCCCGCACGGCCCGGACCGCGGTCTGGAGCAGCTCCGTGAGCTCCCCCGCCGCCTCCCGGGAGATCGCGTCGAGGTCGGCCACGTGCTCGAGCGGCGCGACCATGATGTGGCCCGACGTGTAGGGGTACGCGTTCATCACCACGAACATGTGCCCGGTGCGCGCGAGGACCATCGCCTCGCGGTCGTCGGTGGCGGCCGCGAGGCGGCACAGCACGCAGCCCTCGGCGTCGTGGCTCGGCGGCCCGCTGCCGGCGGACTCGATGTAGGGCATGCGCCAGCCGGCCCACAGGTGGTCGAGGCTCATGGGTCGACCCGGCTCGCCCACCGGCTCACGCGTGCTCGATGACGTCGGCCTCGACCTGCTCGACGAACGCGTCGAAGGGCACGCCCCGCTCGGGGTCGTCGGTCCCGCGCCGGTTGACGCCCACGGTGCCCTCCTCGGCGTCGGCGTCGCCCACCACGAGGACGTAGGGGATCTTCTGCACCTTGGCGTGGCGGACGCGCGCGCCGAGCGTGTCGGAGTGGGCCTCGAGCAGCTCGACCCGGAAGCCGGCCGACCGCAGGCGGTCGACGACCCGGTACGCGTACGCGTGGTGGCGCTCGGCGACCGGCAGCACGCTCACCTGCACCGGCGCGAGCCACACCGGGAACGCACCCGCGTAGTGCTCGACGAGGATCGCGAAGAACCGCTCGATCGATCCGAACAACGCGCGGTGGATCATGATCACCTGGTGCCGCTCGTTGTCGGCGCCGACGTACTCGATCCCGAACCGGTTGCCCATCTGGAAGTCGACCTGGATGGTCGAGAGCTGCCACCGCCGGCCGATCGCGTCGCGGAGGTGGATGTCGATCTTCGGGCCGTAGAAGGCGCCCTCGCCCTCGGCGACCTGGAACGGGAGGCCGCTCGCCTCGATCGTCTCGAACAGCGCGTCGGTGGCGAGCTTCCAGTCCTCGTCGCTGCCGACGCTCTTGTCGACCGGGCGGGTGCTGATGTCGGCCTCGAAGTCGCTGAAGCCGAACGCCCGCAGGATCTCGAGCACGAAGCTCACGAGCTCCTGGAGCTGCGGGACGATCTGCTCCCGGGTGCAGAAGATGTGGCTGTCGTCCTGCGTGAAGCCGCGGGTGCGCATCAGGCCGTGCAGGACGCCCGACTTCTCGAACCGGTACACCGTGCCGAGCTCGAAGATCTTGAGCGGCAGCTCGCGGTACGAGCGCATGTGGCTCTTGAAGATGAGGATGTGGAACGGGCAGTTCATCGGGCGCGGGTAGTAGGTGGCGCCCTCCATCTCCATCGGCGGGTACATCCCCTCGGCGTAGAAGCCGAGGTGGCCGCTCGTCTCCCACAGCACCGACTTGGCGATGTGCGGCGAGAACACGAGCTCGTAGCCGTTGGCCTCGTGGCGCTCGCGGGAGAAGTCCTCGAGGACGCGCCGGACCGCGGCGCCGTTGGGATGCCAGAGCGCGAGCCCCCCGCCGAGTTCGTCGGGGAACGAGAAGAGGTCGAGCTCGGCCCCGAGCTTCCGGTGGTCGCGCCGCTCCGCCTCCGCGAGCTGGTGCAGGTGCGCGTCGAGCGCGGCCTTGTCCTCCCACGCGGTGCCGTAGATGCGCTGGAGCATCGGCCGCTTCTCGTCGCCGCGCCAGTACGCGCCGGCCACCTTCATGAGCTTGAACGCGCCGAGCTTCCCGGTCGACGGCACGTGCGGGCCGCGGCACAGGTCGACGTAGAGCACGTTGCCCTCGGCGTCGACGTTGCGGTACACGGACACCGACCCCGCGTCGGCGAGATCGGCGCTCTCCTCCTCGGAGATGTCGCCCGCGCTCGCCCGCTCGATGATCTCGAGCTTGTAGGGCTGGTCGGCGAACACCGCCCGGCCGGCCTCCGGCTCGTACTCCTCGCGGAGGAACGGCTGGTTCTGCTTGACGATCTCGCGCATGCGGGCCTCGATGCGCTCGAGGTCGGCGTCGCTGAACCGCTTCCCGTCGGGGAGCTCGAAGTCGTAGTAGAAGCCGTCGGCGATCGACGGCCCGATCGCGTACTTCGCCCCCGGGAAGAGGTCGAAGACGGCCTGCGCCATCACGTGGCTGGTGCTGTGGCGCAGGAGGTCGCGGCCCGCGGCCGAGTTGCCGGTGACGATGCTGACGTGGGCGTCGCGGTCGATCGGCCGGTCGAGATCGACGGGCTCGCCGTCGAGCTCGACCGCGAGCGCGGCCCTGGCCAGTCCGCGGCCGATGGATGCGGCCAGCTCCGCGCCCGTGGTCCCCGCGGGGTACTCGCGGGAGGAACCGTCGGGCAGCGTGAGGGTGATCGGGTCGGCCATATGCGGCCGAAGCTATCTCTCCCTCCAGTCGCCGGCGCAACGCTTTTTGAAGTTCAAGGTCAACTGCTGCCCGAGGGCCTCAGTCTCCTGGGGTTACCGGCGGATGGCTTCTCAGAAAATCGACGGTGCGTACCCACGCGAGCGCGGCGGCCTCCTCGTCGAAGTCGGGTGCGCCCGCCTCCGCGAAGTTGTGGGCCACGTCGGGGTACACGTGCGAGACGACGGGTCGCCCGGCGAGGCCGAGCCACGCCTCGGTCTGCGCCATCTCGTCGGGCGAGGCGAGGGGGTCGAGCGCCGCCGCGTGCAGCAGGTAGTCGGCCTCGGCGTCGTCGAAGTCGATGTGCTGGGTGCCGTAGTAGGCGACGACCGCGGCCACCGACTGCGGGAGCCGGGCCGAGAGCCACAGCGCCCACGACGCGCCCATCGCGAAGCCGATCACGCCGACGGGGGCCCGGGGGTCGACGGTGAGGGCACGGAGCGCGTTGACCGACGCGAGCAGCAGGGACGCGGCCTCGTTGATGTCGAGCGCGGCGAGCGCGGCCTCGGCCGCCTCGGGCGTGCCGGGCACCTCGTCGTCGAACAGGTCGGGGGCGAGGACGCTGAAGCCCTCGTCGGCGAGCGCGTCGCACAGTGCCCGGGTGCCGCCGTTGAGGCCCCACCACGAATGGATCACGAGGACGCCCGGGCCCGGGCCGGTGGTGGGCTCGACGAAGTAGGCGTCGCGCACGGACTACGCCAGCGGGCGCGACAGGTCGAGACCCAGCAGCTGCGCGAGCTCGCGCAGCACCACCGGGGCGTCGGCGTCGTCGCCGCCCGAAAGGATCGCGCTGGCCAGGTCGTCGAGCACGTCGGTCGCACGCGGCGCGTCGAGGTCGGCGTCGAGCGCGGCGCGCACCCGCTCGGCGTAGGGCGCCGGATCCGGTCCGGCCGCGCACGCGTTCGCCGCGAGCAGGCGGTGCAGCATCGCGGTGCCCTCTTCGATGTCGCTCTCGTACCACTCGAACCCGGCGCGGTAGTGGTGGCGCATCAATGCGAGCCGGATGGCGCGGGCGTCGGCCGTCTTCAGCAGATCGGAGATGAAGACCAGGTTGCCGAGCGACTTGCTCATCTTCTCGCCCTCGTAGTTCACGGTGGCGGAGTGGAGCCAGTGCCGCACGAAGGGCTTGCCCGTGGCCGACTCGCTCTGCGCGATCTCACACTCGTGGTGCGGGAAGATCAGGTCGGTGCCGCCGCCGTGGAGGTCGAGGGTGGGGCCGAGCTCGTGCATCGACATGGCCGAGCACTCCACGTGCCAGCCGGGCCGGCCGACCCCGAAGGGTGCGCGCCACGCGGGCTCGTCGGGGAGCGACGGCTGCCACAGCACGAAGTCGAGCGGGTCGCGGCGGTGCGGGTCCTCGGGGCGGCCGCCCCGCGCCTCGGCCAGCCGGAGCATGCGGTCGCGCGGATAGTGCGAGAGCTCGCCGAACCGGGGGAACGTGCTGATGTCGAAGTACACGGTGCCGGCCGTGAGGTACGCGTGGTCGCGCTCGAGCAGCTGCGACACCAGCTCGATGATCTGCGGGATGGCCTCCGTGGCCCGCGGCTCCTCGAACGGCGGGCGCATGTCGAGCGCCTCCATGTCGGAGTGGAAGCGGGCCATCTCCTGCTCGGCGAGCTCGAGGTACGGGATGCCGAGCTCGCGGGCCTTGGGGAGGATCGAGTCGTCGACGTCGGTGACGTTGCGCACCATGCGCACCTCGTGCCCGAGGTCTTCGAGCCGCCGGATCAGCAGGTCGTAGGTGAGGTACGTGGCCGCGTGGCCGAGGTGGGTGCTGTCGTACGGCGTGATCCCGCAGACGTACATGCGGACCAGGTGGTCCGGCTCGAAGGGGACGACCTTGCGGCGGGCGGTGTCGTAGAGCTCGATGGTCACGATTCGATCCCGATCAGCCGCAAGCTGGCGCGGCCCTTGTGGCGGAGGTTGATGGTCAGCAACACCGCAGCGAACGTTTCCATGCCGATCGCGTTGAGCAGGGATCCGCCGTCGAGCGCCCGGAGGCCGGGGATGCTGCGCACGACCTCCATCAGCGTCTGCCGGGCCTCGTCGTCGTCGGCCAGGACGACGACGTCGGACTCCATGTCCTGGTCGAGCGCGGCGAACTCGGCCGCCGGGACCAGGTGGAAGGCCGTGCCGACCTTCGACTCCCAGAGCAGCGCCTGCATCTCGGCCGCGATCGACCCGTGCGGCGGCAGGATCGCGTTGAACTCGCGACCCTTCTTCGTGAGGTGGTTCGCCATCGAGACCACGACCTTGCCCACGAGCAGGTGCTGGTGCTGCTGCACCGTGGGGATCGCGGCGTCGGCGTTGACCGCGGCGATCACCACCGGGGCGTCGCACGCGCCGGCGTTGTCGATGGGGGTCAGCCCATCGACCCGGTCGCCCCACTGCTCGCGCAACGCGGCCACCGCGGCCACGGCCTTCTCCTCCGAACGTGAGCCGAACAGCACGTCGTGGCCCACACTGGCGAGGCGGGCCGCGAGCCCGCTCCCGGCCGGGCCGGTGGCCCCCATCACTCCGATTCGCATCCGGGAAGCTTGGCACGCGGACGCCGAGGCCGGGTCAGCCCGGCCGCGGACCCGACGGCCCGATCAGGCGATGCAGTCGACGCCCAGGAGGACCCGCAACTCGGCGAACAGGCCGTTGCGCGCGTCCACCAGGTACTCCTCGCCGAGCTTGAGCACGGTGACCTTCTCCGGGCTCTCGAGGTGGACGAACACGGTGGAATCGCCCGGGTGGCGCACGAGGATGTCGCGGAGGTTGCTCGCCTTGTCGTCGGTGAGGCTCCCGAGCTTGCACCGGAGGCGCACCGGCGGGCCGCCGTCGAGCACCAGCTCCGGCCGCGAGACGTCCATCGCGATGATCTTCGGCTGGTCGTCGCGACCGTCGAGGCGGCCCTTGATGCAGACGATCGCGTCCTCCTCGATCAGCTCCGAGTACTGGAGCATCGTCTTCGGGAAGACCATGACCTCGATGGCCGACGCGAGATCCTCGAGCACGAAGGTGGCCATGAGATCGCCCTTCTTCGTGTACTTCCGCTGCAGTGCGGTGACGACGCCGCCGACGGTGCGCATCTCGCCCTCCCGCGTGTCCCGGAACTCGGCGATCGAGCAGTCGACGTAGCGCTTGAGGGCGCGCTCGGCACTCATCATCGGGTGCTCGCTCACGTAGAGGCCGAGCATCTCCTTCTCCGCCGCGAGCCGCTCCTTCTTCGCGAACTCCGTGTCGGGGATCGCGACCTTCTCCTCGAAGGCGGCGGCGACGCCGTCGCCTCCCCCGCCCAGGTCGCCGAAGAGGCTCATGATCCCCGCGTCGCGCTCGCGGCGGCGGGCCAGCGTGGCGTCGACGATCTGCTCGAAGACCATGAGCAGTCCCTGGCGCGGGTGGCCGAGGGAGTCGAACGCGCCGGCCTTGATCAACGACTCGACCGTGCGCTTGTTGAGCACCATCGGGTCGACCCGCTCGCAGAAGTCGAAGAAGTCGGTGAAGGGGCCGTCGGCGTCGCGCGTCTGCAGCATGACGCCGACCAGGCCCTCGCCGACGTTGCGCACCGCCGAGAGCCCGAACCGGATGCCCTCGTCGCGCACGGTGAAGTCGGACATGGACTCGTTGACGTCGGGCACCAGCACCGCGATGCCGAGCTGGCGGCACTCGTTGAGGTAGACGGCGGTCTTGTCCTTGTCACCCTTGGTGGAGGTGAGGAGCGCGGCGAGGTACTCGTGCGGGTAATGCGCCTTCAGATAGGCGGTCTGGTACGTGACGAGGCCGTAGCCCACGGAGTGGCTCTTGTTGAACGAGTAGTCGGCGAACGGCTCGATGATGTCGAACATCTCTTCGCCGAACTCGCGCGTGTGGCCCTGCGCGACGCAGCCGTCGACGAACTTCGAGCGCTCCTTGCGGATGAGCTCGCGGATCTTCTTGCCCGTGGCCTTGCGGAGGTTGTCGGCCTCCTCGAGCGAGTATCCGGCCAGCTTCTGCGACATGCGCATCATCTGCTCCTGGTAGATGCACAGGCCGTAGGTGGGCTCGAAGATGTCGCGGACGTCCTCGTGGTAGTAGGTGACCTCTTGCCGGCCGTTCTTCCGCTCGGCGTAGTCGGTGTGCATGTTGGCGGCCATCGGACCGGGCCGGTAGAGCGCGATGAGCGCGGCGACGTCTTCGAAGCTGGTGGGCGCGAGCGAGCGCATCAGCGCGCGCATAGGCCCACCCTCGAGCTGGAACACGCCGATCGAGTCGCCCCGGCGCAGCAGCTCGAACGTCTGCTCGTCGTCGAGCGGGCAGTGGTCGATGTCGGGCCGCACCCCGGTGCGCTCCTCGACCAGGTCGAGGGTGATCTCGATGACGTCGAGGTTGCGCAGGCCCAGGAAGTCCATCTTGAGGAGGCCGAGGTCCTCGACGCCGTGCATCTCGTACTGCGTGACGATCGGCGCGTCCTCGATCGGGCCGCCGGCCACCGGCTTGCGCTGGATCGGGAGGTACTCGGTGAGCGGCTCGCGCGTGATGACGACCGCGGCGGCGTGGATGCCGTCCTGGCGGCGCAGACCCTCGAGACCACGGGCGACGTCGATGACGCGCTTGGCGTCGGGGTCGGTGGCGTAGAGCTCGCGCAGCTCGCCCGCCATCTTGTAGCCGTCGGTGTACTTCGGGTGCGGATCGAGGCACGCGTGCAGCGGCGTGTCGCGCCCCATCACGAGCGGCGGCATCAGCTTGGCGATCTTGTCGCCGACGACGTAGGGGTAGCCGAGCACGCGCGCGCCGTCGCGCACGGCGGCTCGGGCCTTGATCGTGGAGAACGTGACGATCTGGGCGACGTGGTCCCAGCCGTAGCGCTGCGCGGCGTACTTGATCATGTCGCCGCGGTACCGGGAGTCGAAGTCCATGTCGATGTCGGGCATCTGCTTGCGGCCCGGGTTGAGGAAGCGCTCGAAGAGCAGGTCGTAGCGGATGGGGTCGATGTCGACGATCCCGAGGCAGTAGGCGACCGCGGACCCGGCCGCGCTCCCCCGCCCGGGCCCGACCCGGATCCCGTGGCTCTTGGCGTAGCGGACGAGGTCCCAGACCACGAGGAAGTAGGCGGAGAAGCCCATCTGCTGGATGACGCCGAGCTCGTGCTCCAGCCGCTCGAGCACGTGCAGCGCGGGCGTCTCGGCGTAGCGCTCCTTGGCGCCGTCGAAGACGAGCTCCTTCAGGTACGAGTCCTCGGTGTAGCCCTCGGGGACGCCGAATGTGGGCAGGCTCGGGATGCCGAACTCGATCTCGACGCTCGCGCGCTCGGCGATCCAGAGCGTGTTGTCGCACGACTCCTCGTACGTGCGGAAGAGGTGGCGCATCTCCGCGGAGGACTTCAGGTAGAACTCCTCCGCGTTGAACTTGAAGCGCTTCGGGTCGGAGACCAACGCCCCGGTCTGCACGCACAGCAGCGCGTCGTGCGCCTCCGCGTCGTGCTGGTGCGTGTAGTGGCTGTCGTTGGTCGCGAGCAGCGGCGCCTGCAATCGGCGCGCGATGTCGATCAGCGGCGGGATGACGTCGGCGTCCTCGGGCAGGCCATGGTCCTGCAGCTCCACGAAGAAGTTGGCCCGCCCGAAGATGTCCTGGAAGCGCGCGGCCGCCCGCTCCGCGGCATCGAGCTCGCCCTTCAGGATCAGCTGCGCGACGAGCCCGCCGAGGCAGCCCGTCGTGGCGATGACGCCCTCGTGGTACTGCTGCAGCAGGTCCCAGTCGCTGCGCGGCTTGTAATAGAAGCCGTCGAGGTACGCGTACGACGAGATCTTCATCAGGTTGTGGTAGCCGGCGGTCGTCTCCGCCAGCAGCGTGAGGTGGAACGTCTCCATCTCCGAGCGCTTCGGCCGGTCGAACCGCGACCCGTTCTCGAAGTAGCCCTCGGTGCCGATGATGGGCTTGATGTCGCGCTCACGCGCGGCCCGGTAGAACTCGAGCGCGCCGTACATGTTGCCGTGGTCGGTGATGCCGATCGCCGGCTGACCGTCCGACTTGGCCGCGGCGACGACCTCGTCCAGCCGAGACGCACCGTCGAGCATCGAGTACTCGGTGTGGAGATGGAGGTGCGTGAAGGACTTCCCGGAGGCCATGCGAGGGGTCAGTCTAGGGCTTCACCGCCGAGGAATGACAGGCCTGTAACTCGTCCACAACGTTGTCCACACGCCCTCTGGACAACCGGCGGAGCTGGGGACAACGTCGCCCCGGCGCCTCAGCGGCGCCCGCGTGCCGCGAGCAGCGGCACCATCATCTCGTCGGGGGTCAACGAGCCGTGGGCCGAACGCAGGCGGGGCTCGCGGGGCATGGCCGGGTCGACGAAGCCGACCGCGTCGCGCGAGGCCAGCACCACGTCGCCGAGCCGGCGCCGCACGGAGCTCGAGGGCGGCGGACCCAGCCAGCCCTCGTCGATGAGCTGCTCCCGGGAGAGCACCCAGGCCGACGCGCCCGCTTCGGAGTGGGCGGCCTCCAGCAGGTCGGCCGCGGCCCCGGACTTCGCGTAGGCGTAACGGAACCGCGCGTCGCCGGCGTACTGCTCCACGAACGGGGCCAGGTCGTGCAGGTCGATCCAGCTCGACGCGTCGAGGTGGATCTGGCCGTGGTCCGCGGTGACGAGCAGCGTGGCGGAGTCGGGGAGCCGGTCGAGGAGCTCCTGCACCAGGCCGTCGACGAACCGCAGCTCGGCGGCGTAGAAGGCGTCGTGCAGCCCGTGTTCGTGGGCGATGGTGTCGACGCCCGAGTAGTAGGCGTAGACGAACCGCTCCCCCGCGTCGGCCAGCTCGCCGCAGGTCTCGACCAGGGCCGCGGTGGTCCGGTACCCGCAGAACCGGGACCCGCGCAGGTGGGCCTCGGTGAACCCGGTGGTGCGGAACTCGGCCTTCGTGACCACCGGGACGGTCCGGCGCAGGAAGGCGTCGTGGCGTTGCACCGTGAACGGGTCCGGTGGGCGGCCCCGCTCCATCTGCCAGGACAGGACGTTCATCACGCTGTCGTCCATCCGCATCCGGTACCCCACGATCCCGTGCTCGCTCGGGGTGAGCCCGGTGGCGATCGAGGTGAGGGCGGAGCTGGTGGTCGACGGCGCCACCGTGGTGATCGGGCCGCCGTCGAGCGCCCGCAGCCCCGGGAGGTGCTCCGCGTGGTCAGAGAAGGCGCTCCACCCGAGCCCGTCGAGGACGAGGAGGACGACCGACCGGGCGCCGGTCACGGGCTCCGGCATCCACGGCGCCGCGTTGCCGGTGAGCAGGGCGGGAACGATTCCGTTGGTGCAGGCGCCGCCGTACTCCGGCCGGATGGGATCCATCGCCAGCAGGCTAACGGACCCCGGGTTGGGCCCGGCTGCACCCTTTGCCCGCCAGCGGGCGGTCCCGAAAGCCGATGGAAGCGTCGCCCTTTCGTGCCCCGCGTGGGAGACTGCACCCCATGACACCCTGTTGTCCGAGGGCGGAACGCCGGTGAAGGTCTCCACGCGCAGCGACTACGCGGCGCGGGCGTTGCTGTCGCTCGCGCTCCACGGCTCCGACCGCCCCACCTCCGTGAAGGAGATCGCGGAGCGGACCAACCTCCCGCAGCCCTACCTCGAGCAGATCCTCCTCGCGGTCAAGGGCGCCGGCCTGGTCCGGTCGAAGCGCGGGGTCGGGGGCGGCTACGTGCTCGCCCGTCCGCCGGAGGAGATCACCCTGGCCGACATCCTGAGCGCGGTCGAGGGTCCACTGATCAACCTCCTCGGCGAGCACGACCACTGCGAAGGCCACTGCGTGCTGCAGGAGGTCTGGGTCACCGTCTCGGAGCAGACCCGCACCGTGCTCGACGGCTTCACCCTCGCCGAGCTCGTCGACCGCACGCGCGTCGGCCACCCCGAGGTCGCCGCCGAGGTCGACCGCGCCGCGGGCCGCAAGGTCGCCGCGGGCTGACGCCCGCGACCCGATGACTGACCCCCGCGTCGACTCCGACGGCTTCCGGGTCATGGGCAGCGACGCCCACGTGATCCTCGTCGACGCGCCGGACGGATCCCTCCAGCGGGCGCACGACCGGCTCGACGCGCTCGAGCGCCACTGGTCGCGCTTCCTCCCCGACAGCGAGCTCTCGAAGCTCAACGCCCGGCCCGGGCGACCCGTCATGGTGTCGGCCGACACCTTCGACGTCATCCGGATCGCGATCGACGCCTGGCGGATCACCGAGGGCGCGTTCGACCCCACCGTCCACGCCGCGATGCGCTCGCTCGGCTACGACCGCGACCTGGCGGCCGTGCGCGCCGAGCCGACGCCGCTCGACCCCGGTGGAGCCGACCCGGGCGCGACACCCGGCTGCGACCGCATCGTGCTCGACCCCGTCGTGCGGATGGTCACGCTGCCACCCGGCGTCACGCTCGACCTCGGCGGGGTGGGCAAGGGCTACGCCGCCGACCTGTTGGTCCGGGAGCTCATGGCCGCCGGGGCCGCCGGGGCGTGCGTCAACGTCGGCGGCGACCTGCGCGTCAACGGCACGAGCCCCGACCCGAGCGGCTGGTCCGTCGCGCTCGACCCCGACGACTTCGGCCCCGCGGCCGTCGACCGCGTGCTCCTGCTCCACGCGGGCGGCATCGCGACGAGCACGCGGCTGCGGCGCACCTGGACCCACGGCGACGCCACCGTCCACCACCTGCTCGACCCCCGCACCGGGCAGTCGGCGGAGTCCGACGTCGCCACCGTCATCGTCATCGCCGGCGACGCGTGGCGGGCCGAGATCCTGACCAAGGCCGCGTTCCTCGCCGGCCCCGACGACGGCCCGGCGCTCCTGGAGCGCAACGGCGTCACCGGCCTGGTCGTCACCGATTCCGGCGAATGGCGCCCGGCCGCGGGGTTCGACGACTTCCTGCGCTGACGCTCCCGGTAACGTCGATGGACGACCGGTCACCGGCGACGAGAGGACGTTCCGATGCTGCTCGACGGGCTCAATCACGTGGCGACGCTCACCAACGACACCGAGCGCCTCCACGAGTTCTACATCGGCGTGTTCGACGCGACGATCCGGCGCGACGGGCCCGAAGGTCCACCCGGAGGCAACGTCCGGCTCTCGATCGTCAACATCGGCCCGCACTCCGAGCTCAACGTCTTCCAGGTCGAGGGCAACACCGAGGCCGAGCGGCAGATCCCGATGTTCGGCCGCGGCCGCATCGACCACTTCGCGCTCCACGCCGCGTCGCTCGACGCGTTCGAGACGGCGCGCGACCGGCTGATGGAGCGGGGCGCGGCCGACGACTTCGTCACCGACTTCGGCCCGGTGCTCAGCGTGTTCTTCCGCGACCCCGACGGCCTCGAGTGCGAGCTCTGCGTCACGAACCCGGACTGGGTGCCGGGCGTCTTCAACGGGCCGGGCACGCCGGCGGCCCGCTACGTGAAGTCGTAGGCCGAGCCGGCGCGGCGCCGGTCAGTAGTCGGGTTGCCCGGTCGACGGCCCGAGCCCGTCGAGCACGGCCTCCAGCTCCGGCGGCAGCGGCTCGCGGAACGCGAGCTCCTCCCCCGTGACCGGGTGGACGAAGGCGAGGCTCATCGCGTGCAGGAACGGCCGATCGAGCGGCAACGAGTCGCGGTACCCGCCGTAGACCGAGTCGCCGAGCACCGCATGGCCGATCGCCGCGAGGTGCACCCGGATCTGATGGGTGCGGCCGGTCTCGAGCTTGCACTCGAGCAGGCTCAGCTCCGGGTCCTTCCACTCCGCCTCGACGGCGTAGCCGGTGCGTGCTTCGCGGCCGCCTTCGCGGACGGCCATGCGAGTGCGCCGGCGCATCGAACGCCCGATCGGCGCATCGACCATGCCCCGCTTGGCATCGAAGTGACCCCACACGAGCGCCGAGTAGCGCCGTTCGACGACGCGCTCCCCCAGCGACTGGACGAGCGACTCGTAGGCCGCCGGTGAGCGGGCCACGACCATCAGCCCGCTGGTGTCGCGGTCGAGCCGGTGGACGATGCCCGGCCGGGCCGGGTCACCGACATTCGCGAGATCGGGGTACCGGGCCAGCAGCCCGTTGACGAGCGTGCCGTCGGCGTGGCCCGCGCCGGGGTGGACGACGAGCCCGGCCGGCTTGTTGAGCACGATGACGTCGGCGTCCTCGTAGCGCACGTCGAGCGGGATCGGCTCCGCCTCCGGCGGCCGGGAGCCGGGGGGGCCCGACAGCACCTCGACCACGTCGCCCTCGACCAGCCGCCGGCTCTTCGCGACCGGGCTGCCGTTCACCAGCACCTCGTCGGCGGCGATGAGCACCTGGGCCTCCGCGCGCGTGCAGTCGATGAGCAGCGCGACGGCACGGTCGACGCGCTCGCGGTCGAGCGCGCCGGGGATGACCATCGGTTCGAAGTCGCTCATACGGAGGTCCCGGGCTGGGGTGTCGACGAACCGGACGACTCCGACGGCGAGGCCGTGGCGGGGTCGACCGGATGGGTGGGGCGACGCCAGCCCCAGAACAGCAGGAGCACCGCGCCGACGGTGATCGCCGAGTCGGCGAGGTTGAACGTGGGCCAGTGCTTCGACGCGATGAAGTCGATGACCGCGCCCTTCATGAACCCCGGGGCGCGGAACACGCGGTCGATGAGGTTGCCGACCGCGCCCGCCAGCACGAGGCTCAGCGCGACGACGAGCAGCGGGTCCTCGACCCGGCGCACGACCCGGACGAGGAACACCGCGACGCCGATCGCGATGACGGCGAGCACGGGGGTGAAGCTGGAGAAAAGGCTGAACGCGCTGCCCGAGTTGCGGCTGAGACCCAACCAGAGCTGACCGTCGACGATCTCGACCCGGTGCCCGTCGCCGAGGCTGTGGACGGCCCATACCTTGCTCGCCTGGTCGAGCGCGAGCACGACGAGGACGATGGCGGCGGCCAGGTACGGCCGCGATCCGCGGGATGCGGGAGGGTCGACCGTCGCGGGTCCGTCAGCGGCGTCGTTCGGCACGGGCTTTGCAATCGACGCAGAGCTCGGCCCACGGGATCGCCTCGAGTCGCGGCAGCGAGATGCGCCGGCCGGACGGCGTGCACAAGCCGTAGGTCCCCGCGTCCATGCGCGCCAGCGCGGCGTCGATCTCACCGACGGCCTGCCGGGCGGTGGCCGACAGGAAGAGTCCCCGCTCGCGCTCGACGCTGAGCGTGTCGCCCTCACCCGACTCCTCGTCGAACTGGGTGTCGCCCTGCTCCCGCTCGTCGTTGAGCGCGTCGGCCTCGGCCTTGAGCTCGTCCGCCTGCCGCACGTGCTGGCGGCGCTCCTCGTAGAGGCGCTCGCGCAGGGCGTCGAGCTGCTTCGGCGTGAGGTTGGGCTTCTCGGGCTTGACCTCGAAGCCCGACACCGGGCAGATCACGGTCCCGGCCTTGCGTGGCGGCGCGGGCTTCAGCGTCGCCTTCGGCGGGATCACCTCGGGAACGGCGACCGCGGCCTTCTTCGCCGCCTTGGCGGGCGCAGCCTTCTTGGTCGGCGCCGCGGCCTTGGCGGGCGCAGCCTTCTTGGCGACGGCGGCCTTCTTGACCGGGGTCGCCTTCTTCGCGGGCGCCCCCTTCTTGGCGACGGCGGCCTTCTTGACCGGCGCAGCCTTCTTCGCGACGGCGGCCTTCTTGACCGGGGCCGCCTTCTTCGCAGGGGCCTTCTTGACCGGGGCCGGCTTCTTGGCGGTCGGCGCGGCCTTGGCCGTGACCTTCTTCGCGGCCACCGACTTCGCGGGCGCGCGCTTGGTGGCGGACTGGCTCTTCGTCGCGGACGCGACCTTCTTGGCGGGCACGGCGGCCTTCCTCGCAGGGGCGACCTTCTTGGCCGCCGGCTTCTTTCCCGGGGCGTTGGCCATGGGGGTCCTCTCGGGTCATCGAGACCGGCCGATGCCGATTCCGATCGTTCGCGCGACGACTTGGCTGCCTGGAAAAGCGGGAAGGATACCCGACCCGGGCCGGCGACCGGTGCGTGGCTCGTCGTGCGGGGCCTTCAACCGAGCCGTTGGCCGGGTATTCCGTCGAGCAGCTCGACGAGGCGGGCCTCGAGCTCCGCGGCACCGATCCCCTCGATCCGGAAGCGCTTCTTCCGAGAGGTCGCCCCCGCCACCAGGTCGACGCACCGCTTCGGGATTCCGATCTCGGCCGCGAGCAGGTCGCGGACCGCGTCGTTCGCAGCACCGTCGACCGGCGCGGCACGGACCCGGACCTTGAGCGCACCGTCGTGACGGCCGGCGATCGCGTCGCGACCCGATCGGGGCTGCACGTAGACGTGCAGGACCAGCGAGTCAGGGCCCACCTCGATCAGGCGCGCGAGCTCCCGGCCGCCGTCGCTCACCGCCGGCCCGAGGGGTCGGGAGAGCGCGGTTGCCGGTCGATCAATAGACGGTGACCCGGCTGCCGACGGGCATCGCGTTCGTCGCCCAGATGAAGTCGGCGGCGGCGTTGGTCACCCGGACACAGCCGTGCGACGCGGGGTACGCGGGGATCGATGCAGCGCCGTGCACCGCGACCCCGTCGCCGGTGAAGAACCGCGGCCGGTAGAGCGCACCGAGCCGTCCGTTGACGACGCCGTCGACCACGGTCCCGACCCGGAAGTTGCCCTCGGGTGTGTGGGCGATGTACTGGACACCCGCGTACGTGTACGGACCCTCGGTCCCCGTCGACGTGTTCCAGATCCAGACGACCGCGCCGTTGCGGACCTCGAAGAGGACCTGGCGGGCCTTGTCGATCTCCATGCTGTCGCCGGCGGTGCGGGCGGTCGGGCGGCCCGCGGTGGCGAAGGCGGCCCGGGTCGTCGGGTCGAAGACGCCGGTGCGCGGCAGGCCGTTGACCTTCTGGAACGCCATGACGGCCTGCTGGGTGAGTGGCCCGTACTGGCCGTTGACCGGTCCGAGCCAGTAGCCCTGCGCGGTGAGCTGGTTCTGCAGCTGCGTCACCGCTTCGCCGCTGTCGCCGGGGTTGAGCGTGGGGACGAGCGGGTCCGGCCCCGCGATCTGCCAGTAGCCCTGGCCGCTGACCGTGCCGAAGATCCCGAAGACCTTCCACGAAGGCGGCATGATCGTGGCGCGCCCCTTGTAGACGGCGTTGCCGAACGTGAACACACCCCCGTCGGCGGCCGTGAGCCAGTAGCCGCCGCCGCTCGCGGTGGCCGACATCGCGGTGATCGGCTTGTCGAGCCGGATGTTGCCCGTGCTGCCGTAGAACGGCGCGTCACCGAAGCTGAAGATCCCGCCGTCGCTCGCGACCATCCAGTAGCCGTGGCCGCTCGCGGTGCTTGCCATGCCGACGACCGGCTTCACCAGGCGGAGGTTTCCGGTGCTGCCGTAGAACGCGGCGTCGCCGAAGCTGAAGATCCCGCCGTCGCTCGCGACCATCCAGTAGCCGTGGCCGCTGGGCGTCGACGCCATGCCGACGATCGGCTGGTTGAGCCGGATGTTGCCCGTGCTGCCGTAGAACGTCGCATCGCCGAACGTGAAGATGCCGCCGTCCCGGGCGACGAGCCAGTAGCCGTTGCCGGTCGGCGTCGACGCCATGCCGACGATCGGCTGGTTGAGCTTGATGTTGCCGGTGCTCCCGTGGAAGGCCGCCGCGCCGAAACTGAAGACCCCGCCGTCGGTCGCGACCTCCCAGTAGCCGTTGCCGGCGGGCGTTCGGGTGGCCGACACGACGGGCTGGTTGAGGTTCTGCCCGTAGGTGCTTCCCAGCGCCGGAGCGTCGCCGAGGTTGTAGATGGCGGCGCCCGCGACCGTGGGCGCACCGGCGAACGCCGACGGGGCGACGGTCGCGGCGACGGCCCCGAGACCTAGCGTCGCGGTGGCGACCGCGAGGCACGCGCACGCCGCTCTCCGCAGGCCGCCGGCCGGGCGGAGCCGGGTCGCCGAAGGCGCGGGGGCGGTTCGTGATCGCGCGGGACGCGGGAGTCGCAGCGACATGGTTCCTACTTCCGGGAGCTTGGAGTCAGGCCGCGGTCCGACGGGGTCCGGTGGACCTGGAGCGAACATGCTGTCAGGCGCGTCAGGTCCCGGCCAGTCACCCGCTGGGAAGTCGCACGGGGCGCACGGCGCGCCCTTGTAGATTCGATGCCCATGTCGTTCCAGCCCGTCGATCGTGCGCTCGACCTCCCCTCACTCGAAGCGGCCGTCCTCGCGCGCTGGGATGCCGACGACGTCTTCGCCGAGAGCCTGCGGCGCCGGGTGGGCGCGCCCGAGTGGGTCTTCTACGAGGGCCCGCCCACCGCCAACGGCCGGCCCGGGATCCACCACGTCTGGGCCCGCCTGTTCAAGGACATCTACCCGCGGTTCCAGACGATGCGCGGCCACCACGTCGCCCGCAAGGGCGGGTGGGACTGCCACGGGCTGCCCGTGGAGGTCGAGGTCGAGAAGGAGCTCGGCTTCAGCGGGAAGCCGGAGATCGAGCAGTACGGCATCGAGGCCTTCAACGCGCGGTGCCGCGCTTCGGTCCAGCGCTACGTCCAGGACTTCACGTCGCTCACGACGCGCATCGGCATGTGGCTCGACGTCGAGGACGCCTATTGGACGATGAGCAACGACTACATCGAGAGCGTGTGGTGGCTGTTCCACGAGATGTGGGACAAGGAGCTCCTCTACGAGGGCACCAAGGTCGTCCCCTACTGCGGGCGCTGCGGCACCGCGCTCTCGAGCCACGAGCTCGCCCAGCCGGGCGCGTACCAGGACGTCACCGAGCCCTCCGTCTACGTGCGGTTCCCCGTCGCCGGCGCCGATTACGACCTGCTGGTGTGGACGACCACGCCGTGGACCCTCATCTCCAACGTCGCGGCCGCGGTCGGCCCCGACGTCGACTACGTGCGGGTCCGGGGCCGGGCCGGGCGCCGCGACCTCGTGCTCGCCGCCGACCGGGTCGCCGCGGTGCTCGGCGACGACGCCGAGGTGCTCGGACCGGTACCGGTGGCCGAGCTCGTCGGCGTGCACTACGAGCGGCCGTTCGCCACTCTCCCCATCGCCGCCGACGCCAACCGGGTCGTCGCGGCCGACTTCGTCACCACCGGCGACGGCTCGGGCATCGTCCACCTCGCGCCCGCGTTCGGCGAGATCGACCGCGAGGTCGGCGAGGCCGAGGGCCTCCCGTTGCTCAACCCGGTCGACGCGCAGGCCCGCTTCGACGCGACGGTGCCCGATCACACCGGCACGTTCGTGAAGAACGCCGACGGCGCGATCATCGAGGCGCTGCGGGCGTCGGGTCGTCTCGAGTCGGTCGTCGACTACACGCACTCCTACCCGCACTGCTGGCGCTGCGGCACGCCGCTCATCTACTGGTCGAAGCCCACCTGGTTCGCGCGCACCTCCGAGCACAAGCACGAGCTGCTCGCGCAGAACGAGAAGATCGGCTGGCATCCCGAGTTCATCAAGCACGGCCGCTTCGGCGACTGGCTCGAGAACAACGTCGACTGGGCCCTGTCGCGCGACCGCTTCTGGGGCACCCCCATCCCGGTCTGGCGCTGCGACGACTGCGGCCACGACACGTGCGTCGGCTCGGTCGCGCAGCTCGCGGCGATCGCGCACGCCGACGTCACCGACCTCGATCTGCACCGCCCCTTCGTCGACGACATCACCGTCGCGTGCGAGGATTGCGGCGGCACGGCGCACCGGGTGCAGCCGGTGCTCGACGCCTGGTTCGACTCGGGCTCGGTACCCACCGCCCAGTTCCACTTCCCGTTCGCCGCCGACTCGCAAGAGAAGTTCGAGTCGCGGTACCCCGCCGACTTCATCTGCGAGGCCATTGACCAGACCCGCGGCTGGTTCTATTCGATGCTCGCGGTCAACACGCTCGTCTTCGACCAGGCGCCGTACCGCAACGTCGTCTGCCTCGCACTCGTCGTCGACCAGGACGGCCAGAAGATGAGCAAGAGCCGCGGCAACGTCATCGATCCGTGGTCCGTGCTCGACACGCGTGGCGCCGACGCGCTCCGGTGGAACGTCTTCAGCGCCGGGTCGCCGTGGACCCCGAAGCGGGTGTTCCCCGAGGCCATCGACGAGACGACCCGCCGCTTCCTCCTCACGCTCTGGAACACGTATTCGTTCTTCGTCACCTACGCCAACATCGACGGCTGGACCCCGGCCTCCGACGGATCCGCACCGGCCCCGGCCCACGTCCTCGACCGCTGGGTCCGCTCCCGCCTGCACCACACCGTCATCGAGGTCACCGAGGCCCTCGACGCGTTCGACGCGCTGCGGGGCGCGCAGGCCCTCGACAGCCTGGTCGACGATCTCTCCAACTGGTACGTCCGCCGGTCACGCCCCCGCTTCTGGAAGAAGGCCGACGCCGAGGCCCACGCCACGCTTCACGAGTGCCTCCGGACCATCACGCAGCTCCTCGCGCCGTTCTGCCCGTTCGTCGCCGACGACCTGTGGGCCAACCTCGGCGGTACCGGCGAATCGGTGCACCTCACCGACTGGCCCGGGCCCGACCGCGGCGCGCTGGATCCCCCGCTCGAGGCCGAGATGCTGCTCGCGCGCGAAGCCGTCGGCCTCGGGCGTTCGGCGCGGACCGAGAGCAAGCTCAAGACCCGCCAGCCGCTGCGCCGGGCGCTCGTGCTGCTCCCGGGTCATGCGGTGCTGAGCCCCGAGATCGCGGCCGAGGTCGCGGAGGAGCTCAACGTCCACGAGCTCGAACCCGTCACCAGCCTCGAAGGGCTCCTCGACTACCTGGTCGTCCCCAACTTCCGGAACCTCGGGCCCAAGGTGGGACCGCGCGTCCCCGCGGTGAAGGCGGCGCTCGCGGCGGTCGACGGCGCGACGGTGAGGCGCGCCCTCGACGCGACCGGCACGTTCGAGCTGGTCCTCGACGACGGCACCTCGATCGGTCTCGGACCCGACGACGTCGAGGTGCGCGCCAGCAGCCACGAGGAGTTCGCGCTCGCCCAGTCGGGCGAGGCCGCGGTCGCGCTCGACACCACGCTCGACGACGACCTGCGGGCCGAAGGTCTCGCCCGCGACGTCGTCCGCGCGCTCAACGACCACCGCAAGGCCGTGGGCCTCGAGATCGCCGACCGCATCGAGCTCGTGCTCGGCGCGACGGGGCCGCTGCTCACCGCGCTCGACGTGCACGGTGAGCTGATCGCGTCCGAGGTGCTCGCGGTCCGATGGTCCGTCGACGACACGGGGCTCGAATCCGAGCCGCCCGGATCGTTCGTGACGCTCGACCTCGACGGGGTCCCACTCCGCGTCGCCCTCACCCGCGCGTCGCAATCGTGGTGACCGCGACCGCCGCGCCCGCGATCGACTGCACCCGAACCGAGATCTGACGCCCACGACCGGATCCGCCGGGCGAGCGCCGGCGGCGGTGCAGGTGCGGGCGTCGGAGGCGGGTCTAGCGCCGGCGGCGGAAGACGCCGCCGAACCGACCCTCGCCACCCTCGTCGTCGTAGAAGCCCTCGTCCTGGGCGCCGGCCTCGCCGGTGCCGAGCGGCGGGGCGTCGTCGCGCACGGCGTCGCGCAACGTGGCGAAGAACGCATCGTCGTCGAGGACCTCGGAGCCGACCGGCTCGCCCTCACCCGGCGACGGAGCCAACCACGTGGGTGCGTCCGCCGCCGCGGTGCGGACGTCCCACACCGACGCGGTCTCGGTGGCCACGGTCGAGGTCTTCGCATCGAACGCCGGCGCCGATGTGTCGTCGTTGCCGAAGAAGGAGCCCGACGACCCGGGGCCGCCGTCAGCATCGGCGGTGTCGCCGGCCGCAGCCGGCGGCTCGTCGAGCGAGATCACCGAGTCGACCTCGTCGTCGGCGCCGGTCGCACCCGACGCCGGCCCACCCCGTCCGATCGCCGGGACGTCCGCAGGGCCGGATAAGCCCGCCGCGCCCACCCGGTTGTTGGTCGCGGGGGCGGACAGCTCGGGCGACGCGGGCACTTCGATCTGGTGGATCCCCGGACGCGGACCCGGGTCGGGCGCGGGACGCTCGCTGATCGCGTTGAGGTCGGCCTCGATCGCGGCGCGGATCTTGGCCCGAAAGTTCTCGTCGTACGTGGACAGCGTGTCGATGTCGGCGAGCAGCGCGTCGCGTCGGCCGGAGAGCTCGATCACCTCGTGCTCGAGCTTCGCCTTGTGCTCGTCCTGGATCGAACGCGCGCGCGCCTCGGCGTCACCGACGACGGCGGCCGCGTGTGCGTCGGCGTCGGCGCGCACCTTGCGCGCGTGCTCCTCCGCCTCGGCGACGGTGTCGTCGGCCGTCTTCTGCGCGAGGAGCAGCGTGCGCTGGATGAGGTCGCCGCTGTCGGACACGGGCGCCGGGGGCGGGGGCGGAGGCGGCGGGGTGACCGCGGCGGCGGCCGCGACGGGAGCCGCCGGCTCCGCTGCCGCGCTGACGGCAGGGGCACCCGAGCTCAGCGCGTTGATGCGGTCGGTCAGCTGCAGCACCCGATCGGTGAGACCCTCGATCGTGGTCGCGGCCCGCTCGAGCAGCTCGTCGACCTCGTCGCGGTTGTACCCGCGGAACTCGGAGCCGATCTCGATGTCACGTAGTTCGCGAGGAGAAACATCCATGCGCGCCATGGTAACCACGACGGGCGTCGCGCACGAGGACACCGCGCGGAACCCGCGCTAGTGCAAGACGTTGAGCAGGATGATGATCACGAACCACAGGACCAGGAACGACAGGTCGAACATGCCGGCCGGCGGGATCACCCGCCGCATCGGCGCCAGCACGGGCTCGGTGACCGCGATGCAGAAGTCGTTGAGCGGCCGCAGGGGCGAGCTCGGGCTCAGCGGGAACCACGAGAGGATCGCGCGCCCGATCAGGATGATCAGGTAAGCGATGAGCAGGAAGCGCAGGATGCCGATCACCGGGACGGTTCCATCCCTACGAGGTGTACAGACCGCGTGCCTGCAGCCGTTCCTTCTCGTCCTGGGAGACCTCGACGTTGGTCGGCTTGAGCAGGAACACCTGGTCGGCCACGCGCTCCATCGATCCGCCCACCGCGTAGGCGAGGCCGCTCGAGAAGTCGATGAGGCGGCGCTGCAGATCGCGTGAGAGGCCCTGCAGGTTGAGGATGACGGCCTGGTTGCTCTTCAACCGGTCCCCCACCTCCTGCGCGTCGTTGAACCCGGCGGGCTCGACGACGTGCACCCGCGCCGACGGGGTGGCCGGCATCGTACGGATCACCGCGGGCCGCTGGGCGACGAGCGTCGGCATCTCGTCACGGTCGCGCGCGATCGGGCGCACCGCGCTCGGCGTGTGCGAGCTCGGGCTCGTCTCGACGACCCGGACGTCCCGTTCGCGCTCGCGTTCGCGCGGCGCCGGCGCCTGATGCACCTCGGGCTCGGCGTCGTAGTCGTATCCCTCGTACTGGTCGTACTCGTCGTCGTCCTGGAGCCCGAGGGTCACCATGAACTTCCGCCAGACAGCCATCCGCGAATTCCTCCCCGAAGCGGGTCAGCCTACCGAAGGCGGGCCCGCAACGGGTGACGTGGCCACCTCGGGTGACGGTCGTTCTCCGAAGAGGGCCCGGCCGATCCGCACGATCGTGGCCCCTTCGCTTACTGCCGCCTCATAGTCGCCGCTCATTCCCATCGAGAGGTCCGGGAGCCGGAGTCCCTCGCCGAGGCCGCGCAGGGCCGCGAACCACGGCCGCGGGTCCCCCTCCGCGGGCGGAACGGTCATCAGCCCGCGCACGTCGAGACCCTGCGCCCGCAGCCGGTCCACGAGCTCGGCGACCGCCGATCCGGCGCAGCCGCCCTTCTGGGGCTCGTCGGCGATGTTGACCTCGACCAGCACGCTGGCCCCGGGCGCCCGCCTGGCGATCTCCGCGCCGAGCTCGGCCCGGTCGACCGACTGCCACAGGCCGACGTAGGGCGCGACCGCGCGGACCTTGTTGCGCTGGAGCTGGCCGAGGAAGTGCCAGCGGGGCGCGCCTGCACCCAGCTCCTCGAGTGCGGGAGCCTTCGCCACCAGCTCCTGCGCCCGGTTCTCGCCCAGGTCGCGGAGACCGGCGCCGAGCGCGGCCCGGATGCGTTCGAGGTCGACGGTCTTGCTCGCACCCACGATGAGCACCGAGCCGGGGGGTCTCCCCGCCTCGCGGGCCGCCCGCTCGACCCGCTCCCGTATCTCCCGGTACCGGCCCGCGACGCCTGCGTCGGGCTCCCCCGCCACGGCGCCACTCACGTGAGCACCACCGCGGTCGCCTGCCTCCCGGTGGTTCCGTCGCGCCGGTACGAGAAGAACCGCGGGGACTCGGCGGTGCACAGGTCGACGTCGTCGATCCCGTCGACGCCGACCTCCCGCAGCGCCACCCGCACCCCGGCGGGCAGGTCGAACGCCGGAGTGCCGTCGAGCGTGCTGGACCGGACCTCGGCCCCGAAGCGGGCCACGAGTCGGTCGAGGTCGTCGGCGCCGAACTCGTAGCGCTCCGGATGGATGCACGGGCCGAGGAACGCCCGGACCGGTTGCTCCGACCGGGCCGCGGCCCGGAGCGCGGCCACCGCCTCGCCGATCACGCCCGCTTCCAGCCCGGGCCACCCGGCGTGCACCACCCCGACCGCGCCGTCGCCGACGAGCACGACCGGCGCGCAGTCGGCGGTCACCACCGCGAGGACGCGCCCGGGGATGCCCGTCACCGCGGCGTCGGCCGGCTCGGTGGCGTCCGACTGCGTGGGATCCGTGAGCACCGCGCGCCCGTGGATCTGCCGGGGCCAGACCCAATCCCCCGGCAGCTCCTCACGCACCCGGGCCCGGTTGGCGTCGACGGCGACCGGGTCGTCGCCGACGTGGTCGCCGAGATTGCGCGCCGCGTACGGCCCGACCGACGCGCCGTCGGCCCGGTCGGTGCAGAGCACCTCGGCGGCGCCGATCCCGGTCCGGATGGAAGGCATGCCCGTGAACTTACCGGCCACCTGCGGGCCCGGACGCGACGACGCCCGGGGCAGTCGTGGGTGCCTCGGGCGCCGCGCGATCCGATGAGCGGTGGTCGGGCTACCGGAGGAACTCCGGCACGTCGAAGTCGTCGTCGCCGTTGCCGGTGAGATCCACTTCCTGATCGTCGGCCGCGGCGAGCTTCTCCTCCTCCTGGCGGAGGCCCAGGGTCGCCGGGGCGGACGCCTCGTCACGCTCGCCCTCGAAGCGGTCGAAGCCGGCCGCGATGACGGTGAGACGGACCTCGTCCCCCAGGGTGTCGTCGATGACGGCACCGAAGATGATGTTCGCGTCCGGGTGCGCCGCGGCCGCGATGATCTCGGCCGCCTCGTTGACCTCGAACAGGCCGAGGTTCGACGGGCCGCTCACGTTCAGCAGGATGCCGCGGGCCCCCTCGATGCTCGCCTCGAGCAGCGGGCTGCTGATCGCAGCCCGGGCTGCCTGCACCGCGCGACCGTCGCCCGAGGCGTAGCCGATGCCCATGAGCGCGCTCCCGGCGTTGGTCATGATCATCTTCACGTCGGCGAAGTCGGTGTTGATGAGGCCGGGCGTGGTGA
>JADGOM010000083.1 GCA_017882925.1 Acidimicrobiia bacterium
ATCGGGCCGCATCGCCCAGGATGCCGAAACCGCGAAGGGCGCATTCTGACACGTTGGGTGGCCGGATTCATACCGCCTTGATGCCCATCCACGGCGCGCTGCAGCCCTTTCGCACCTGGTGACGGCGGCGGCGCCGCGAGGTCGGAACGGCAGGTCATGCAGCATTCGTCGACAGGTCGGGCCGCCGGCTGGAGCGCCGACCTCACCGGAGTCCGATCCCCGGGACCGAACCGGCGCCGGAGGGCACGGAGATCTCACCCTTCGCGTCCTGGCCGAGGCTGGTGGGGGATTCGACGGAGATGCCGAGCCCCCGCCACGGACGCGGCCGGCGTGGCCACGCGGCACCCGAACCAGACGGGTGGTACGGACGGCGCCCGGTACGATCGGGCCCGTGAAGTACGTCGTGCTGGTCCCCGATGGTTGCGCCGACGAGCCGCTCGCCGAGCTCGGCGGCCGCACGCCGCTCGAAGCCGCGTCGATGCCCCGGCTCGCGGCGCTCGCGGCCCGGTCCGAGGTCGGGCGGGCCGCGGTCATCCCCGACGGACTGCCGCCCGGCAGCGACGTGGGCAACATGGCGATCCTCGGGTTCGATCCGGGTCGCTACCACACGGGTCGGGCGCCCATCGAGGCCGCCGCGATGGGGGTGGAGCTCGCGCCCGACGAGGTCGCGTACCGCTGCAACCTCGTCACCGTCGACCCGGCCGGGACCATGGTCGACTTCGCCGCCGGCCACATCAGCACCGAGCAGGCGGCCGTGATCGTGGCCGCGCTCGACCGCGAGCTCGGCAACGGCCGTGACGGGGTGCGCTTCCACGCCGGCGTGGAGTACCGGCATCTCGTGGTCGTGCCCGAGTCGTGGGCCGACGCCGAGTGCGTGCCTCCCCACGACCTCACCGGCCGCGCCGCCACGCTCCCGCAGGGTCCCGCCGCCGGCAAGCTGCTCGCGCTGATGGAGGCGTCGAAGCCCGTCGTCGCGGAGGCCGCGGCCGCGGTCGGCTCCACGGCCACGCAGATCTGGCTCTGGGGTCAGGGCGTACGGCCCCGCCTCCCCGACTTCGCCGGCACGTTCGGCGTGCACGCCCGGCTCACCAGCGCGGTCGACCTCGTGCGCGGGCTCGGCGTGTTGAGCGGCATCGAGCTCCTCGACGTGCCCGGCGCCACCGCGGGGTTCGACAACGACTACGTCGCGCAGCGCGACGCGGCGCTCGCGAGCCTGCGCGACTCCGACCTCGTGCTCGTGCACGTGGAGGCGACCGACGAAGCCGGCCACCAGGGGCTGGTCGACGCGAAGACCGACTCGCTGGAGCGGTGGGACGCCGAGATCATCGGCCCCATGGTCGACGCGCTCGATGCCGCGGGGGAGCGGTACCGCTTCTTGGTGCTGCCCGATCACGCCACGCCGTGCCGCCTCCGGACCCACACGTCCGACCCGGTGCCGTACCTGCTGTTCGACTCCGGGGTCGACGGGCCGGGTGGCGCCTACACCGAGGCCGGGGTCGCCGCCGCCCCCGTCGTCGACGCCTGCGAGCTCATGCCCCGGCTGGTCGCACCCGTCCGCGTGTAGCGGTCATCCCGGGCCGGCGTCAGGCGTCCTCGGGCCCACCGTGGCCCCGGTCGCCCGAGGCGTCTCATCGGCATGCGGCGCCCGTATTCCGCCGCCGCGCCTCCCGGTGCCGATTGCCGCGTGCAGGGGCCACCGTTACTATTTCGCCGCGGGCCGCGGCAAGGCTGCGGCTCCGGTACCACCTTCCCGGGCGATTCAGCCGTTGCGCACGCGCCGTCTTCAGCGCGTGGGTCTTTGGGCCGATCACCCGGATTGCCGTTCCGCCGTCCATTCCAGCCCCGGATGCCGGCGACGCTCCTGCACATCGCTCCTCCCGGTGTCATGCCCGGCGCGTCGGCTCGCCCGACGCCCGGATCGCCGCCGGACCCCGAACCGATTCCCTCCGCGCCGCCGTTCGGTGGCCGGACCCCGAAATCCCGGAGCCGCGCGATGAGCGAGGGCCAGCAGCTCGACCGCTCCATGCTCGACGGCAAGGACCGCGAGGAGCTGCACGCGATCGCGGCCGCGATGGGTGTGCGCGGCGCGACGCGGATGCGCAAGGCGGATCTCGTCGACGCGATCCTCGGAGAAGGCGACCGGCCCGAGGTCGCGCCGACCGTGGAGACCGACCCGGACGCGCGCGCCGCCGCGATCGCGTCCGCCAACGGCGCCATTCCCGAGGGGGCCGGCGCGGTGCGCACGAGACGCGTCCGCTCGACGCGACGCGCGGCGGAGCCCGAGGACGACCCGCTCGCGGAGCTCGCGGCCGAAGAGGCGGCGTTGGGAGCGGTTCCCGCACCTGTGCCCGGCGCGGTCGGTGACGCGTCGGTGGCCTCGGCGGCCGCGGCGGTCACCGGCGGTCCGCACGCAACGATGACGGCCGCAACCACCGAAGTCCCGGCCGCCCCGGCCGAGCGAGCCGCAACTCCGCGCGTCGTGCCCGACAACGGCAACGGCGGGCACGCAGGCGACGAGAGCGGCACCGACGGGAGCCGGCGCCGGCGCCGGCGCCGCGGTCGCGACCGGGTCCCGGGTGGCCCGGGCAACGAGCCCCGGGAGGGCTACGAGCCGCGCGAGCCGCGGGAGCCGGTGTCCGAGCCGGTGGAGTGCGAGGGCCTCCTCGATCTGCGCGACGAGGGCTACGGCTTCCTGCGCACGAAGGGCTATCTGGCCGGGCGCGCCGACGTCTACGTCTCGGCATCCCAGGTGCGGCGGTTCGCGCTCCGCAAGGGTGACCACATCCAGGGCGCGACGCGCGCGGCGTCCAGCACCGAGAAGTACCCGGCGCTGCTCCGCGTCGACACCATCAACGGCCTGACCCCCGAGGAGGCGCGCGAGCGTCCCCACTTCGAGGACCTCACCGCGCTGTTCCCCGACGTGAAGCTGAAGCTCGAGCTCGACGACGAGCCGCTCCAGATCACCGGCCGGATCATCGACCTCATCGCGCCGATCGGGAAGGGCCAGCGCGGGCTCATCGTGTCGCCGCCGAAGGCCGGCAAGACGACCGTGATGAAGCAGATCGTCGCCTCGATCGAGCGCAACAGCCCCGAGGTCCACCTCATGGTGCTGCTCGTCGACGAGCGTCCCGAAGAGGTGACCGACATGCGGCGCCACGTGCAGCGGGGCGAGGTCGTCGCCAGCACGTTCGATCGCCCGTCGGAGGAGCACACCCACGTCGCCGAGCTCGCGATCGAGCGGGCGAAGCGCCTGGTCGAGCTGGGGCGAGACGTCGTGATCATCCTCGACGGCATCACCCGCCTCGCCCGCGCCTACAACCTCGCGGCCCCGGCCTCCGGGCGGGTGCTCTCCGGTGGCGTCGACTCCGCGGCGCTGTACCCGCCGAAGAAGTTCTTCGGCGCGGCGCGCAACGTCGAGGAGGGCGGGTCGCTCACGATCATCGCCACCGCGCTCGTCGACACCGGCAGCCGGATGGACGAGGTCATCTTCGAGGAGTTCAAGGGCACGGGCAACATGGAGCTCCGCCTCGACCGCCGGGTGGCCGAGCGCCGGATCTACCCGGCCATCGACGTCGTCTCGTCGAGCACCCGGCAGGAGCAGCTCCTCTTCGACCGCGACGAGCTCCAGCAGGTCTGGAAGCTCCGGCGGGTGCTCAACGGGCTCGAGACCGAGGGCCGCCCCGGCTCCGGGCTCGAGCTGCTCATCGAGAAGCTCCGGACCACCAAGCGCAACCGCGAGTTCCTCAACGAGATCGTCAAGGCGCCGTCGGCCGGCTGAGCGGCCACCGGGCGCCGGAGCGACCCCGGGCGCCCGACGGCGTAGGATGTCCCTTCGGTCCGGCGCCATCGCCCGACCCCGCAGCCTCGACCGCCGGCAGGCTCCACACCCTGAGATCGGAAATCCATGAGAGACGGCATCCACCCCGACTACCACCCGGTCGTGTTCCAGGACCGCGAGGCGGAGTTCTCGTTCCTGTCCCGTTCCACGCTCACGAGCAACGAGACCGTGAAGTGGGAGGACGGCAACGAGTACCCGGTGATCCGGGTCGACATCTCGAGCGCGAGCCACCCCTTCTACACCGGCAAGATGAAGATCGTGGACACCGCCGGACGGGTCGAGCGCTTCCAGCGCCGCTACGCCAAGTCGCAGGCCGCCGACAAGGGTGGCTCGAAGACCAAGAGCAAGACCCAGGGCTGACCCCGGCGGAGGTCGCGTCGTGACCGAGCAGCCCGAGCCGCGCTTCGTCGGCGGCCAGGCCGTGATGGAAGGCGTGATGATGCGCGGCGAGACCGCCTGGGCGGTCGCGGTGCGCAATCCGGAGGGCGGCATCGACGTCGAGGTCCACGACGCGCCGAGCTGGGCGCAGCGCTACTCGAAGCTGCCCGTCGTGCGGGGTGTGACCACGCTGGTCGAGTCGCTCGCACTGGGGTTCAAGGCGCTCACGTTCTCGGCCAACCGCCAGGTCCCCGACGACGAGCAGCTCTCCGACACCGCGGTCGGGTGGACCTTCGCGGTGGCGATGACGTTGTTCGCGGGCGTCTTCATCGTCCTGCCCGCGCTCGCCGCCAACGGCATCGGCGACTGGCTGGGCCTGTCGGGCTTCTGGTTCCACGTCGCCGAGGGCGCGCTGCGGATCGGGATCTTCCTGGGCTACCTCGTGGCCATCGGCTCGATCCCCGACATTCGCACGGTGTTCCAGTACCACGGGGCCGAGCACAAGGCCATCGCCGCCTTCGAGCGCGGCGCGCCGCTCGAGCCCGCCGCCGCGCAGCGCTTCAGCACCGAGCACGTGCGCTGCGGCACCAACTTCCTGCTCACGGTGATGGTCGTCACGGTCATCACCTACTCGTTCTTCGGCCGCCCCGGCTGGCTGCTCCTGATCGGGTCGCGGATCGTCGTGATCCCGCTCATCGCCGGCGTCAGCTACGAGATCATCCGGGCCGCCGCCAAGCACATGCAGTGGCGGTGGGTGCGCTGGTCGATGCGGCCCGGGCTCGCGCTGCAGCGCCTCACGACGCGCGAGCCGACCCTCGACCAGCTCGAGGTCGCGCTCACGTCGTTGCGGGCCGTGCTCACGGCCGAGCAGCTCGCCGAGGTCGACGCCCGGCCCCGTGCGGCGTAGTGGGGGCCGCGGCGGCCGCCCGTTAGCCTGATCGCGATGTTCGAGCACCTGTCCGATGTCGAGCGCGAGCTGGAGAAGCTCGAGGCCCAGCTCTCGGAGATCTACGCCGCGGGCGACCAGAACGCGGCGCGGACCGCCGGGCGCCGGGTCGCCGAGCTGCGCCCGATCGTCGACGCCTACCAGGACTACCGGGGGGTCGAGGCCGAGATCGCCGACACCCGCGAGATGGTCGGCACCGAGACCGACCCTGAGATGCGCGACTTCCTGCGGGGCGAGCTCGAGGAGCGCGAGGCGCGGCTCGCGGAGCTCGAGGCGGTCATCAACGAGCTGCTGATCCCGAAGGACCCGAACGACGGCCGCAACGTCATCGTCGAGATCCGCGGCGCGGAGGGTGGCGACGAGGCCAACATCTGGGCCGGCGACCTCTACCGGATGTACCAGCGCTACGCCGAGCTCCACGGCTGGAAGACCGAGGTGATGGAGGCGCAGCTCTCCGACATGGGCGGCTACCGCGAGGTCACGTTCCTCGTGAAGGGCAAGGATGCCTGGAGCCGGATGAAGTACGAGGCCGGGCCCCACCGGGTGCAACGGGTCCCGGTCACGGAGAGCCAGGGGCGGATCCACACGAGCGCGGCCACCGTCGCCGTCCTCCCCGAAGCCGAGGAGGTGGAGGTCGAGATCGATCCCAACGACCTCGAGATCGACGTCTACCGCTCGAGCGGCCCCGGCGGGCAGAGCGTGAACACCACCGACTCCGCGGTGCGCCTCACGCACAAGCCCACCGGTCTCGTGGTCACCTGCCAGGACGAGAAGAGCCAGCTCCAGAACAAGGACAAGGCGATGCGGATCCTCCGGGCCCGGCTGCTCCAGCTCGAGCAGGACCGCCGCGAGGAGGAGCTCTCGACCGCGCGTCGCAGCCAGGTGAAGGGCGGCGGCCGGTCGGAGAAGATCCGCACCTACAACTACAAGGACAACCGCGTCACCGACCACCGGATCAACCTCACGGTCCACTCGCTCGACCAGGTGCTCAACGGCCAGCTCGACGACCTCGTCGACGCGCTCGCCGCCGACGAGCGCCGGCACCAGCTCGGCGATGACGACGGCTGACCCGGCGGGGCGCCCCGCCACCTGGCGCGAGCTCACCGACCGGGCCGCCGACGCGTTGCGCGCGGCCGGGATCGAGACCGCGGAGATGGAGGCCCGCTGGCTGATGGAGGAGGTCTCGGGCCTCGACCGGCTCGAGCTCACCGTCGAGGCGGACGCGGTGGCCCCGTCGCGCACCGCGCCGGGGCTCGACGCGCTGGTGGCGCGTCGGGCCGCGGGCGAGCCGCTCCAGTACGTGCTCGGCCACTGGGACTTCCACGGCCTCGACCTCGCCGTCGACCCGCGCGTGCTGATCCCGCGCCCCGAGACCGAGGTGGTCGCCGAGGTCGCGATCTCCGAGCTCGAGCGCATCGGCGCCCGGCGGGGTCGGAGCGACGCGTGGAGCGGCGCGCTCACGACCTTCACGGTGGCCGACCTGGGTACCGGGAGCGGCGCGCTCGCGCTCGCGCTCGCGGCCGAGCTGCCCGACGCCGCGGTGTGGGCCACCGACCGGAGCGAGGCGGCCCTCGCGATCGCGCGGGCCAACCTCGCGGGGAGCGGGCAGCCGGCGGTGCGGGTCCGGCTCGGTGCGGGTTGGTGGTTCGAGGCCCTCCCTCGCGAGCTGCGGGGCGAGCTGCGGCTCGTGGTGAGCAACCCGCCCTACGTCGCGGAGTCGGAGCACGCCGAGCTCCCCCCCGAGGTCCGCGACCACGAGCCCTACGACGCGCTCGTCAGCGGGCCGTCGGGCCTCGAATCGATCGCGGTGATCGTCGAGCAGGCACCCGAGTGGCTCGAGCCCGAGGGGGTGCTGGTGCTGGAGCTGGCGCCGCACCAGGCCGACACCGCCCGGTCGCTCGCCGCGGCCGCAGGCTTCGCGCACACCGAGATCCGCAAGGACCTCAGCGGCCGCGAACGCGTGCTGGTCGCGCGCCGATCACCAGGAGGATGACCCCATGGCCGACGAGCTCGACATCGACGCGATGATCGCCCGGTTCCGCGAGCGTGCCGCCGCGGTGCAGGGCCGTCCGCTGCCGCCCGTCGCGGGCCCCGAGCGCGAGCGCTTCATGCAGCAGGCGCAGCTCGACTTCCAGGACTTCGCGATCATCGGCGACGCGTCGTGGACGTTCGACGACGGCATGCTCGTCCTCACCGTCGACCTGCGGCCGCCCGCGGCCGATCCCGCCTCGTCGTAACGCACCAGCCGCGGTGCGGGTCGAGGCCGGATCACGGCCCGAAGCGCTCGTCGGCGCGTTCGGACGGGTCGAGCCGTTGGAGGAAGCCGCGGTCGACCGCGATCCAGATCGTCTTCGAGAACGGGTAGAAGACGATGGGCCCGAACAGCGCGATCGGGATCAGGATCACGAGCAGGGGGACGACCGGGATGTCGGGGATGGTGAGCGCGAGCGCGATCACGAAGCTGACCGCGAAGAGCCCACCGGTCGCCATGATATTGATCGCGAGCGCGCCCGCGAAGTAGCCCTGCTCGCGCTCGAAGTGCAGCCCGCAGCGCGGGCAGTCGGGGACCATCGCGAAGTAGTGGCGGAAGAGGTGGCCCGATCCGCAGCGGGCGCAGCGGCGGGTGAATCCCCACCACATGACCTTGCCGCGACTCTCGCCCGGTCGGTCCGACACTGGCGCTCCTCGCTCGCGGACGTGATGTCGGCCACGATAACGGAGCGCCGTTCGGCGCCCGGATCGGAGGACCATGCCACTCGACCTCGCCGTTGTCGACCACCTGCTCACGAGCACCCGCGCGGTGCGCAAGCGGCTCGACCTCGAGCGGCCGGTCCCGGATGCCGTGCTCCTCGAGTGCCTCCGGATCGGGATCCAGGCTCCGACCGCGTCGAATTCGCAGGGCTGGCGCTTCGTGGTGGTGACCGATCCCGC
>JADGOM010000084.1 GCA_017882925.1 Acidimicrobiia bacterium
AGACGGCTCGGAGCCGCTCGCGCGTGACGTGCGTGTACCGCTGCGTGGTGGCGAGGTCGGCATGACCGAGGAGCTCCTGAACGACACGAAGATCGGCGCCACCCTCCAAGAGGTGGGTGGCGAACGCATGGCGGAACGCGTGCGGGTGCAGGTTACGCCCGTCGGGCAGCGGATGCCGCGTAACGACCCGGCGTGCGTCCCGCGTGCCGAGCCCGCGGCCCAGGGTGTTGAGGAAGACCACGTGCGCCGGACTCCGCCCGACCGCGACGAGAGGGCGCCCCGATCGCAGCCATGCGCCCAGTGCGCCGCGTGCGGGTTCGCCGATGGGCACGCGCCGGACCTTGGCGCCCTTCCCGAGGACCGTGACGTAGCCCCGATCCAGGTCGCAGTCCTCGATCAGAAGGCTGCAAGCTTCGGCGATCCGGAGGCCGGCGCCGTAGAGGAGCTCGAGCAGGGCCTGGTCCCTGAGGTCGAGCGCGGCCTGCCGGGGATCGTCGACGCCGCCGGTTGCCGCGGCCAGGCCGTCGAGCATCTCGCCGACGTCGGCCCGGCGCGGGACGCGCGGCAGGCGGGACGGGCCGCGCGGCGCGCGCAGCGCCCGGCCGAGGTCGGCTTCGAGCACACCACGCCGGGTCAGGAAGCGCAGGTACGCGCGGAGCGCCGCCGCCTTCCGCGCGATCGTGCTCCGTTGCAACGCGCGCGTGTTGAGGAACGCCAGGTACCGGCGGAGGACGATCCGGTCGATCCGTCGGGGATCCGGGCAACCGCCGCGTTGCGCCCAGTCGACGAACTGGGCGACGTCGCGGAGGTACGCGCGGCGCGTGTGCGGGCTCGTGGCCGAGAGCCCGGCCAGGAACTCGTCGATCGCCCAGCCCGGCGCGACGCTCGCGTCGTCCCTGGGCGTGGATGCTCCGTTGGTCACCTGGCGGTCGTCCCGTCTCGGTCCAGAGGGCATAGGCACGCGGTGCTGCGCGCCTACGGATCCGCCCGGCGAACGCTAGCAACCCGACGCCCACTCATCGCGAACCCGACGCGAGTTCCCGCGACGGAGCGTGGCGCTCCGGGCCCCGCTCGTGGCATCACGGCGCCTCGGAGCCCTCAGCCGCGCCCCGGACCCGGTCCCCGACGCGCACGCGGCCCGGGCGCCGGACGAGGGCGCCCACCGCGATGCACCGGTCGCGCTCGCGGTTGATCGTGCGCAACACGTCGAGATCGGCCCCGATGCCGCCGGGCTGCGGCCGCGTCGTCATGACGCAGCGGTCGATCCGCTTCATGACCTCGAGCACCGCGCCCCCGATCATGATCTCGGATCCGACGAGCGCGTCCTCGCCGTCGCCCTCGAGCAGCACGTTGGACCGGAACCGGCGGCGGTCCCACGAACCGATCGAGCCGATCGACACCAGCGAGACCCGGGCGCGGGCCGAATCGTGGAACGGCCCGCGCGCACCGTTGAAGATCTCCCAGTCGACCGGATCGTCCCGTTCGGCGTCGCGTGGGTTCTCGTACCCCCGGGTCCCGACCTCGTCGGCGGCGCGGAGCGCGACCGGGCGCCCCAACCACGCCGAGAGCGCGGCATCGTCGGCGGCGACCGCGCCGTCGGGCGTCGTGATGCGCACGGAGCCGTCGGGCAGGAGCTCCGCCGACGCGAACAGCAGCTCCGGCACCCGGCGCGCCGTGAGGCCGAGACCGGACCCGAGGTCGAAGATCGCGAACCGCCGGTCGCCCGTGACGCCGTCGGCGGTCAGCTCGGTCTCGTCGACCCGCTCGCCCTGCAACGACTTCACGGGGTAGCGCCACAGCTCGAGCACCTGCATGCCGCCGACGGTACGGCCGGAATCACGGACGCGGCAATGGCAGACACGCGAGACTCCCACGATGCCGATGACCAGCGCCGACGCCGACCGACCGCGCCGGCGCGGCCCACGGCGGGCCGGCGCGCGCCGTTCCGGCGCCCCGCTCAGCGCGGTGTACCTCCTCGCGCTCACCGCGTCGGCGGTCGTCGCCCGGGTCGCGGGCACCGAGCGCGCCCGGCAGATGAAGATCGACGCGAGCACCGACGTCGCGCACCTCGAGGACGCGCCGGGACGGGCACTGGTCGCCAGCGCGCTCGTGCTCGACGGCCCGTGGGAGGCGGCGCAGATCGCGCTCGTCGCCGCCGTGCTGATCCCGCTCGAACGCAAGCTCGGGTCGGCCCGCACCGCGGCCGTCTTCGTGGGCGGGCACGTGGGCGCGACGCTCGCGACCGAACTGCCGATCGCGCTGGCGATCTCGCGGCAACGGCTGCCCGAGACCAGCGCGCACCGCATCGACGTCGGGCCGAGCTTCGGCGTGTTCGCCGCGCTCGGGGCGGGCTGCGGCCAGCTGCCGCGCGCCGCACGACCGTGGGCCCTGCTCGGGCTGGTGGCGGGTCAGTGGCTGGTCGACGCCACCAACCGTGACGGGGTGGCCGCGGCCGGCCACGCGATCGCGATCGCGGTCGGGGTCTCGAGCTGGCCGCTCATGCCCGTCCCGCGCTGACCCGCACTCCGCGGGCATCGCGCGTCGCGCGCCGCCCGCCGGCGTTGCCGTCACACCCACCGACTACCTTGACGCCACCGCTCGAGTGGTCCCGGTGACGACCCTCCCCCAGCAGTTCGTCCGTCCCGGGAGTCGTCGTGCTCGCATCAGTGGCCAGCGCAGTGCTGACCGGCGTCGAAGGGCGCCCGGTCGTCGTCGAGGTCCATGTGTCGCGGGGTCTGCCCGCCTACAACGTCGTGGGTTTGCCCGACGCGGCGGTCCGGGAGTCGAGGGAGCGCGTCCGCGCCGCGTTCCTGTCGTCGGAGCTTGCGTGGCCGCTCACGCGCATCACCGTCAACCTCGCGCCCGGCGGGGTCCGGAAGTCGGGCTCCGGGCTCGAGGTGGCGGTCGCGCTCGGTCTCCTCGGCGCGGGCGGCGACCTGCCGTCCGGGGCGCTCGACGGCGTCGGGGTGCTCGGCGAGCTCGGACTCGACGGATCCGTGCGCCCGATCCCCGGCACGCTCGCCCTCGTCGACGCGCTCGTCCGCGCCGGCAGCTCGACGATCGTGTGCCCGCTCGAGAACGCCGAGGAGGCGGCACTCGTGCCGGGCGTGACGGTGCGGCCCGCCCGCACGCTGTTCGAGCTCCGCGACTGCATGAAGGGCGAGGCACCGTGGCCCGCCGTCCCCGACTCGTCCGGCGAGCCCGAGGATCCCGACGACGGCGCCGATCTGGGCGACGTCGACGGCGTCGACCTCGCCGAGGTGCGCGGCCTGTCGAGCGCACGCGCCGCCCTCGAGCTGGCGGCCGCGGGATCCCACCACGTGCTGCTCGTCGGGCCACCGGGTGCGGGCAAGACGATGCTGGCGCGTCGCTTCGGCACGATCCTTCCCGCCCTCGAACCCGACGAGGCGCTGGAGGTCACGCGGATCCACTCGGCGGCCGGCGTGCGCATCCGCGGTGGGCTCGCCCGCCGCCGTCCGTTCTGCGCGCCCCACCACACGATCTCCCCGGCCGCGCTCGTCGGCGGCGGCACCGGCCGCCCCTCGCCGGGCGAGGTCACCCTGGCCCACCGGGGCGCGCTGTTCCTCGATGAGCTCGGCGAGTTCCCGGCGCGCGCGCTCGAGGCGCTGCGCCAGCCGTTGGAGGAGGGCTCGGTGCGCATCAGCCGCCAGCCGACCACCATCACGTTCCCCGCGCGGTTCGTCCTCGTGGCGTGCTCGAATCCCTGTCCCTGCGGGCTGCCCGACGCCAGGTGCCACTGCTCCGACGCCCAGAAGCTGCGCTATCGCCATCGGCTGTCACCGCCGCTCCTCGACCGGTTCGATCTCCGCCTACGGGTCGGCGCGACCCGGGCCGACGCGCCTCCCGGCGAGTCGTCGGCGACCGTGGCGGCGCGCGTCACCGCCGCGGTCGCCCGCCAGCTGCACCGCTTCCGCGACCAGCCCTGGCGGCGCAACGCTCACGTCCCCGCCGGCGCGCTCGACGCGATGCTGCCGATGCCGCCCGACGCGCGCGACGCCTGGACGGAGGTCTGTCGTGAGCAGATGCTCACCGGTCGCGGCGCGGCGATCGTCCGCCGGGTCGCGGGAACGGCGGCCGACCTCGACGACCAAGCCGTGGTGCGGCCCGAGCACGTGGTGCTCGCGGCGGCGTTCCGACAGGACGTGCCGTGATCCCGGCGCGTGCCGCCCTTCCACCGGTCCCGTCCGGGAGCTCGCCCGCGACCCTCGACGCGTGCGCGCAGGCGGCGGGCGTCCTGGCCTGCCTGCCCGGGATGACCCCGGCCCGGCTGCGGTCGATCCTCGACCGCTGGCCCGACCCGCTCGAAGCGCTCCACGCCGTCACCGCGGGCCACGCCGGCGCCGCGCTGGAAGCCGCCGACCTCGCGGGCACCGGTGGGACGCGCGTCGCGCTGGCCCGCGGGTGGAGCGCCGCGGCATCGGATCCGGCGCCGGTCGTGCGTTGCTTGCACGAACGCCGCACCCACGTGTGGTGGGCGGACCACCCCGACTACCCGATCCACGACCCGCTGCCCGACCGGCCCGCCGTGCTGTTGGCCGAGGGTCACCGACCGGGCGTCCTGCGCGATTCACGGGTCGCGATCGTCGGCACCCGTGCCGCCACACCGCATGGGCTCGCCGACGCCCGCGCCCTGGGCGCGTTCCTCGCGGGCAAGGGCGTCACCGTCGTCAGTGGCCTCGCGATCGGCATCGACGGCGCCGCGCACCAGGGCGCCCTGGAAGCCGGCGGCGGAGTCGTCGCGGTCGTGGCCACGGGCCTCGACATCGTCTATCCCCGGCGTCACCTGACCCTCGACGCCCGCGTCCGCCGCGCCGGCGTCATCGTCGGCGAGACCGGATTCGGCGTCGGCCCGGAGCCCGGCCGCTTCCCGGTCCGCAACCGCATCATCGCGGCCCTGGCCGACGCCGTCGTGGTCGTCGAGGCCACCGTCAAAGGCGGCGCGCGCATCACCGCCGAACGCGCGATCGACTACGGGCGCCCCGTGTTCGCGATCCCGGGCTCCCGTCGCAATGCGTCCGCCGCGGGTTGCAACGAGCTCCTCGCCGACGGGGCCCACCCGCTCCTCGATCCCGGCGACGTGCTCGTCGCGCTGGGCCGCGGCACCGCGGAGCGATCGGGATGGTCGGATCCCACGAGCCCCGCCGAGCTCGGCCCGGAGTCGCGTTCGGTGCTCGCGGCATGCGCCGGCGAGCCTGCGACCCTCGACCAGCTCTCCGAACGCACCGGGCTCGACCCGACCGCGGTCACCGGCGCGCTGCGGACGCTCGAACGGGCGCGGCTCGTCAGCCGCGCCGGCGGCCGCTACTGGCCGGCGTGAGGTGTCGTCACGGCTGGGCGAAGGCGGGCGCGCACGACGCGTAGCCGTCGAAGAATCCCTGCCGGAACGCTTCCAGCCGCAGGAACACGAAGTTGATCTTCGACGACACGCCGCGCGCGGCGTCGTAGGCGATGAACGCCTGGATCGCCTTGTCCAGATCGCCGGGCGACAGCGACACCGTGTCCTTGAGGGTCGCGCTCGGCAGGCCCTGCTTCACCGCGGCCGCCCACGAACCCGTGTAGCAGTCGGATCCGAGCACCGCGTTCACCGTGTTGTCCGCCACCCCCGGGAACTTCTGCTGGAACTGCACGTAGGTCGCGTACGTGCTGGCCACCAGCGTTGCGACCCCGAAGTCGCCGATGTGGGCGTAGATGCGATTGAGGAACGGCGCGTCGAACCCGATGAAGTTGTCGTCGAGGCAGTAGAAGATCCGATTGGTGTACTGCCGCTTGGGGATCGCGGTGCCACCGCACGCCGGGAGCTGGCTCTTCCTGCCGGTGCTGCTGTACGTCGCGATCCGGTCGGTCGAGAGCGGGGCGACCCCCGGCTCGACCTTGCCGTAGTAGCTGTTGAGCAGGTCGACCGTCACCGGGATCACCTGCGCGGCCGGGAGGTTCCCGCCGGTGTCGGCCTCCTGCTGCGAGGTGAACTGCTGCTCGGTGACCTCGGGCGGCGAGTCGAAGAACGGCTTGCACGCGGGCGCGCCCTGCTCGAAGCCGGTCTGGAACGCGTTCACCCGGTCGAACGCGTCACCGTGGGCCTGCTCGTCGTTCGCCGAGCTGCCGACCGGATCGCGCAACGTCAGGTACGCGGCGAGCGCGCGGTCGAGATCGCCGGGCGCGAACTTCACCGTCGGGCTCTTGCCGTCCGTCACGCGGCGCACCCACGACCCGGCGAAGCAGTCGGCTTGGAGCTCGACCAGGATCGTCGGCTCGTTGGTGCGGTTGACGTCGGCGCGGTCCTGGATCGCGTGGCCCCACTCGTGGGCGAGCACGAGCGCGGGAGCGAACGTGCCGAAGTTCTTGACCAGGTCCGGCAGGAGCTCGTGCGCGTCGTACACGACGTAGTTGGTGCCGAAGCAGTAGAAGGCGTTGCCCTTCACCAGCTTGGCGTACGAGATCGGCTGGTTCTGGCACGCCGGGATGCGGGTCCGGGGCCCCGCGGCGATCACCTTCCGCACCGGCGTGTACCGGCTCCCGTAGAGCTTGGGGAACTCGGCCTTCCAGTACGCGCTGATGTCGGCGACGGCGCGCTTGACGGTGACGTCCAGCGAGGGCTGCGCCGCCGGCGCGGCGGGGGCGGCCTGCGCGACCGGCACGACGGCCGCCAGCACGATCGCGACGCCGATCGCCGCTCCGACGAGTCTCTTCAGCACGAGTCGGCCCCTACGTTCGGACTGTGGGCAGTCTGCCATCAGGCCGGCGGCGGTCGTCCGGCTCCATCCGCTCTCACATCGAACCGCGGAAGGCCGGGCTGAAGCCCTTCCGGCGCAAGCAGGCGCCGGAGTTTCGGACAATCCGGACCGTCGCGCGAAACGAGGGCCCCGAGGCTCAAGGAATCGGCGGGGCCAACCGACAATCCGCCCGTGGAACTGAGCGAGTGCCCGTACGACAACACGGAGATCAGCGCGCAGCGATTCCCTGCCGGCTTCCTGCTGCTCGAGTGCGCCGCCTGCGGTGCGGCGTGGGAGCTGCACAACGGCCTGGTGCAACGGATCCGCGAGCCCAACTGGGAACGGGCCCGCGACGCGCGCATCGCGAGCCGACCGGGCCTGGCCACCAGCGCCGACGCCACCGACGCCGGCTGAGCCCTGTCACCGGCCCCCGATGCACGGGGCCGCGCGACCGCCGGAGTCGACGCGTCAGCGCTGCCCCACCCGGGCCTCGGCGAACTCGAGCAGCTGGGGCGCGAGCAGCGGCCACCGCTGGAACAGCCCGCCTTCGCCGGCGCGCGCCGCGAGCCCACGCTCGTTCCACTCGTTGTCACCCCACGGGGGTTCGACGAGCAACGAACCCGGGATGAGCTCGTGCACGCGCTCGGTCGTGGCCCGGGTGTGGTGCGGGTCGCTCACCCCGCTGCGGAAGATGAGCGCGGGTGCCTGCAGCGCGGCCGCGCCCTCGTCGGACAGCCCGGGAACCGGCGAGCCGGGGTCCGGCACGTAGGCGAGCATCCACTGCTCGAGCGTCTCGATGAACGCGCGCGGGTCCTGCCGCAGGAAGATGTCGCGGTTGCGCGGGTTCCGTTCGAGGACCTCCTGCCACTCCGGGAGCTCGATCACCGCCTCCATCCCGCCGGTCCACGCGGCGTGGATCGACTCGCCGCAGTAGTGCGTCGCCAGGTTGAGCAGTCCGTAGACACCGCCCGAGATCCACACCATCGCGACCGCGGCCGCGACGTCGGGATGCTTCGCCGCGGTCAGGAGCGAGACGCGCGCTCCGCCCGAGCCGCCGAAGATCACCGCGGGCGTCATCCCGAGACGGCGGAGGAGGCCGGCCAGGTGATCGGCCTGCATGTCCGACTCCGACGGGCCCCGGAAGCACACGTCCGACGCGCCACAGTTCGGGCGGTCCCAGATCAACACCTGCTTGCCGTGCGCCGCGAGGTCGGTCGCGAGCTCCCGGACGCCGGGCGTGTCCTTGCTGAACCGCCCGCCCGGCGTGATGACCCACGGGTCGCCGCCGTCGCCGACGACCTCGTAGTCGAGCATCGTGCCGTCGATCTCGGTCCTCGCCATGCGCGTCCCCCCAGACACCAACGGCGTACGTTCACCGTGCGCCACGCTGCGTCGGCACTGTATCGGCAGCCACCGCGTAGCACCTTGGCCTGCCCGCGGGCGGCGTTTGCGGCCTCGGCCGCCCCCGACGACAATCGCCCGATGGCCCCCGAGACCGCGCCCACGACCACTGACGCACCCCCCGGCGACGAGCCGCTGATCAGGCATTGGATCGCCGGGGAGGCGACCGCGGGTTCCCCCGCCGCGTTCGGCGACGTCTTCGATCCCGCGACGGGACGGGTCGCGAAGCGCGTCGCGTACGCGTCGCCGGACGACGTCGACGCCGCGGTCGCGGCCGCACGCGCCGCGTTCGAATCGTGGCGCGACGTATCGCTCACCAGGCGGACGGTGATCCTCTTCCGATTCCGCGAGCTGTTGAACCAACGGGCCGACGAGCTCGCGGCGATCATCACCGCCGAGCACGGCAAGGTCCTGAGCGACGCGCGCGGCGAGGTCGCACGCGGCCTCGAGGTGGTCGAGTTCGCGTGCGGCGCGCCCAACCTGCTCAAGGGTCAGTTCTCGGAGGAGGTGTCCTCGCAGGTCGACGTGCACTCGATCCGCCAGCCCCTGGGCGTCGCCGCGATCATCAGCCCGTTCAACTTCCCGTGCATGGTCCCGTGCTGGTTCTTCCCGATCGCCATCGCCGCCGGCAACGCCGTGATCCTGAAGCCGAGCGAGAAGGACCCGTCGGCCGCCAACTGGTTCGCGCGGCTGTGGGCCGAGGCGGGCCTCCCACCGGGGGTCTTCAACGTCGTGCACGGCGACAAGATCGCGGTCGACCGGCTGCTCGAGCACCCGGGCGTGAGCTCGGTGTCGTTCGTCGGCTCCACGCCGATCGCCCGCTACGTGTACGAGACCGCGACCGCGGCGGGCAAGCGGGTCCAGGCCCTCGGCGGCGCGAAGAACCACATGGTGGTCCTCCCCGACGCCGACCTCGACCAGGCCGCCGACGCCGCGATCAACGCCGGCTTCGGCTCGGCCGGCGAACGGTGCATGGCGATCTCGGCCCTGGTGGCGGTCGGTCCGATCGCCGACGACCTGGTCGACCGGATCGCCGACCGCATCGGCGGACTCTCCGTCGGGGACGGCCGCGGCGACCCCGACATGGGCCCGCTGATCACCCGGGCCCACCGCGACAAGGTCGCGTCGTACCTCGACGCCGGCGTCGACGCCGGCGCGACGTTGGCGGTCGACGGGCGCAAGCACGAGATCACCGGCGAGGAGTCGGGCTTCTGGCTGGGCCCGACGCTCTTCGACCGCGTCACCCCGGACATGGCGCTCTACACCGACGAGATCTTCGGGCCGGTGCTGTCGGTGCTCCGGGTCGAGACCTACGACGACGCCCTCGCGCTCCTCAACGCCAACCCCTACGGCAACGGCTGCGCGATCTTCACCAACGACGGTGCCGCCGCCCGCCGCTTCGAGCGCGAGGTGGAGGTCGGGATGGTGGGGATCAACGTCGCGATCCCGGTGCCGGTCGCCTACTACTCGTTCGGCGGCTGGAAGAGCTCGCTGTTCGGCGACACCCACGCCCACGGGCTCGAGGGTGTGCACTTCTTCACGCGCGGGAAGGTCGTCACCAGTCGCTGGTTCCCGAGCAGCGCGGGCGTGAACCTGCAGTTTCCGAAGAACGAGTAGCCGTCGGCACGCGGCGAACGCACGGCCGCGCGACGTAGCGGCCGCAACGATGTGCCGTCGCGCATTACGAAACAGGCATAGAGCGCCGAGGTACACGGCCGCTCCGACCTGCCACGACGGATGCCGCGCGCCCGCCGCGCCGCTCATATAGTCGCTTGCAACGCGCCCGACGACGGGCCCGAAGCTCGCACCGCACTGCAACGCAACTCGCGAAGGGGACGGCGATGACGGCAATCTTCGAAGGCGTCGACGTGGTCGATGCCGATACCCACTTCACCGAGCCGCACGACCTGTGGGTGAACCGGGCCCCGGCGGGGATGAAGGAGCGCATGCCTCACGTCACCGACGTCGACGGCATCGCCACCTGGGTCGTCGAGGGCGTCGCGATGGGCAAGGCCGGCGCCGGCGGCGTGATCGACCCCGACAACGTGAAGCACAAGGGGTTCGAGGCGCTCTACGAACGGACCATCGACATGGTCCACCACGCGGCGTACGACCCGGTCGCGCGGCTCGAGATGATGGACACGATGGGAATCTCCGCCCAGATCATCTTCCCCAACGTGGTCGGCCTCGGCGGCCAGGGCCTCTCGGTCGCGGTGGAAGACCCCGCGCTGCGCCTGCTCTGCACCGAGATCTACAACGACCACAACGCCGAGATGCAGGCGGAGTCGGGCAACCGACTCCTGCCGATGGCCGTGCTGCCCGCGTGGGACATCGACGCCTGCGTGCGCGAAGCCGAGCGGGCCAAGGCCCTCGGCCTGCGGGGCGTCAACCTCACCTCCGACCCGCAGGACATGGGGGCCCCCGACCTCGCGAGCCGCGATTGGGACCCGGTGTGGGACGTCTGCGACGACCTCGAGCTCCCCGTGCACTTCCACATCGGCGCGAGCCTCACGGCGATGTCGTTCTTCGGCAACTACCCGTGGCCGTCGCAGACCGAAGACGTCAAGCTGTCGATCGGCGGCACGCTGCTGTTCATCGGCAACGCGCGGGTGGTCGTCAACATCATCGCCTCGGGCCTGCTCGACCGGCATCCCGGCTTGAAGGTCGTGTCGGTGGAGAGCGGCGCCGGCTGGGTCCCGTTCATCCTCCAGGCGCTCGACTACGAGATGTCGGAGAACTCACCCAAGGAGCGCGACGAGCTCGAGCTGTCGCCCACCGAGTACTTCAAGCGCAACATCTACGCCACGATGTGGTTCGAGAAGACGAATCTGCCCGCGCTGGTCGACGCGATCGGCGAGGACAACATCCTGTTCGAGACCGACTTCCCGCACCCGACGTGTCTGTACCCGGACCCGCTCGTGAGCGCGGAGGAGAACATGCGCGAACTGAGCGTCGCCGCCCGGAACAAGATCCTGGGCGGCAACGCCAAGAAGCTGTACCACCTGTAAGCGCGGAGCTCCGGGGAGCTACGCGCCGCGGAACTCCGGGGTGCGCTTCTCGAGGAACGCCGCCATCGCCTCCGCCGCGTCCTCGGAGTTGAACATCGACGCCTGGGCGACGGCCTCGTTCTCCAGCGCCTCGGTCATCGTCATCGAGAACGACGCGTTGAGCGCGCGCTTCATCATCGACAGCGCGAGCGGCGCGAGCCGGGCCAGCCGGCCGGCCATCTCCCCCACCACGTGCATGAGCGCCTCGGGCTCCACGACCCGGTTGACCACGCCGAGGTCCTCGGCCTGCACGGCGCTCAGGATGTCGCCGAAGAACGCGAACTCCTTCGCCTTGTGCAGGCCGATCAACCGGGGCAGCAGCCAGGTGCCCCCGAAGTCGACCGTGAGTCCGCGCTGCACGAAGATCTGCGAGAAGCGGGCGGCGCTCGACGCGACCACGAGATCGCAGCCGAGCGCGAGGTTGCAGCCCGCGCCCGCGGCCACGCCGTTGACGGCCGCGATCGTCGGCTTCGGGAGGCCGTGCAGCTGGAGCGCGACGTCACCGATGCGGCGCATGCTCGCGAGCGCGCCGCCGAGGCCCTGGAAGCGGGTCGCGTTCTCGGGGTCGGTGAGGTCCTGACCGGAGCAGAACGCGTCACCCGACCCGGTGATCACCAGCACCCGGTCGTCCCGGTTGGCGGCGACCTCGGCGAACACCTCCGGCAGCTCGGTCCACATCGCGTGGCTGATCGCGTTCTTCTTCGCGGGCCGCTGCAACGTGACCGTCACCACTCCCGCATCGCGCTCGACGCTCAGCGTCTCCATCGGCTCCGCCTGCTCCTCGGGGTTGGGGGCTCGGTACCGGGCGACCGGTCGGCCCGTGGGCGCCGCTACGGTAGCCGTGTGGGCTTCAACCCTTTCCGCAAACAGGTCAACCGGCGCAGCGACATCATCTTCGTGGGGGCGGCCCTGGTCGTCGTCGTGCTGCTGCTCGTCTGGGCCGCGTTCCCGCGCTGACCGTGCGCGAAGAACGCGAAGACGACGACGGTCTCGACGACGTGGCCGTCCGCCACGTCCAGCCCTACCAGGCGGTCAAGGCGTACCGGTGCCCGGGCTGCAACCACGAGATCGCCCCGGGCGTCGGCCACAAGGTCGTCGTGCCGGTCCACTCCCCCGACCTGCGCCGCCACTGGCACACCCCGTGCTGGGAGGCGGAGCTGCGCCGCCACGGCCGGGGCGGATCGCCCACCGCGGCGAACCGCGCGCCCAAGGGACCGAAGCGGCCGAAGCACCGCCGCCGGCCGAGACCCGGGTGACGCGGGTCTAGAACGCGGCTTCGAGGACGTCGATCGTCGGCGCGCCCGGCCCGGCCGAGAGCACCGACGCGACGTCGAAGCGCACCGCGCCGGAGACGCTGGGGTGCGCCTCGAGCCACTGCGCCGCCAGCCCGCGGATCCGCTGGCGCTTGGCCCGGGTGATCGCCTCGATCGGCGCGCCGAACGCGTCGGACGACCGCGTCTTCACCTCGCAGAACACGACGACACCGCGCCGAAGCGCCACGATGTCGAGCTCCCCCGCGCGCACGCGCCAGTTGCGGTCGACGATCTCGTAACCCGCCGCCTCGTACCACCGCACGACCGCGGCTTCGCCGGTGGCGCCGAGCTCGCGCCGGGCCGCGGCGGCGCGCGTGCCCGCGGGGGTGGGCGGCCGGCGGGCGAACGGGCCCCGGTCGGGCCCCATCCGCTACAGGTCCTTGCCCGCGAGCTCCTCGACGTTGACGTCCTTGAACGTCACGACGCGGACGTTGGTGACGAAACGCGCCGGGCGGTACATGTCCCACACCCACGCGTCCTGGAGGTTGAGCTCGAAGTAGACGCGGCCCTGCTCGTTCTTCACGTCCATCTTGACCGTGTTGGCGAGGTAGAAGCGGCGCTCGGTCTCGACGACGTAGGAGAACATCGGCAGGACGTCGCGATACTCCTTGTAGAGCTGGAGCTCGATCTCGGTCTCGTACCGCTCGAGATCCTCAGCACTCACCGAAGGCCCTCCCGATCGTCTCGGAAATCTGCGGGTGGGGTGGCCACCGGGAGGCGGCCGTGCCTCGAACGCTACTCCCCGCCGGGCCGGTCCCGACCCCCGTTCGCGGGGCGTGGGGAACCTGCTACGACGAGCGCTTTTCCTTGATCTTGGCGGCCTTCCCGACCCGGTCCCGCAGGTAGTAGAGCTTGGCCCGCCGGACGTCGCCCCGGGTGACGACCTCGATCTTGGCGATGATCGGCGAATGGACCGGGAAGGTCCGCTCGACGCCCACGCCGAAGCTCACCTTGCGCACCGTGAACGTCTCCCCGATGCCGCTCCCCTTGCGCCGCATGACCGCGCCCTGGAAGACCTGGACCCGCTCCCGGGTGCCCTCGACGACCCGCACGTGCACCTTCAGCGTGTCACCGGGGCCGAAGTGGGGCACCTCTCGGAGGGACGCGCGGTCGACGAGATCGGTTTGTTTCATGGCGCGGGCTCCTCGGAGGCACAGCAGACGGGGTCGCAACGGGCGGGCGAGCGCCGGCGCTGGACGCGGGCTCGGGACCTACCGAAGGTGAAGCGGCGACCATGCTAGCGACCCCGAAGCCCGCGGCTCCACCGTGGCCGGCGGAAGTTGCGCCTATTCGTCCCGATCGGCCGGGAATTCGGCCCGCGCGGCCCGGTCGTCCGGGCTCAGCTCGTGGCGGGCGAAGAGGTCGGGGCGCCGGGCCTCCGTGCGCCGCAGGGCCTCGGCCCGCCGCCACCGGGCGATCCGGGCGTGGTCACCGGACCGGAGCACCTCCGGCACCGCCCAGCCCCGGAACTCGGCCGGACGCGTGTACTGGGGGTATTCGAGGAGGCCGTCGGCGAACGACTCCTCCACCGCCGACTCCTCGTTGCCCATGACCCCGGGCACCAGCCGGGCGACGGCCTCGATGACGACGAGGGCCGCCGATTCGCCCCCCGCCAGCACGTAGTCGCCGATCGACAGCGACCCGTCGCACAGGTGCTCGGACACCCGCTCGTCGACGCCCTCGTAGCGGCCGCACAGGAGCGAGAAGCCCCCGCCGGCCGCGAGCTCACGGGCCCGGGTCTGGGTGAACGGCTCGCCGCCCGCGGCGAGCAGCAGCAGGGGCCGGGGCGGGTCCACCGCCTCGACCGCCGTGAACAGCGGCTCCGGCGCCATGACCATCCCCGCGCCACCGCCGAAGGGCGCGTCGTCGACGCTGTGGTGCCGGTCGGTGGTGGTGGCACGCAGGTCGTGCAGCGAGACGTCGACGAGCCCCGCGGCACGGGCCCGCCCGAGCAGCGACGCGTCGAGCGGCTCGGCGAGCATCTGCGGGAAGATCGTGAAGACCGCGATGCGCAGGCCGGGCGGGGGCGCGCCGGCGGCCCCGGACGCGCTCACGACGGCTCGTCGGCGGCCGCCGGGCCCGACGGGGGCGCGGCCTTCGGCGCCGGACGCGCCTGCGCCTCGAAGAGGCCCGCCGGCGGGTCGATCACGATCGTGGCGGCCTGCGCGTCGACGGCCGGCGTGTGTTCCACGACGAACACCATCGGCACGAGCGCGCCGGAGTCGAGCACCAGTTGGTCGTGCGCGGGATTGGCCTCGACCGAGACCACGCTCCCGTAGGGCTCCCCGGCCGGTCCGACGACCGCGGCGCCGATCAGCTCGTGCACGAACAGCTCGTCGTCGGGCGCGGACTCGAGCGGGTCGGCGTGCACGAAGCGGCCCCGCAGCGCCTCGGCCGCATTGCGGTCGTCGATGCCCTCGAAGCGCACGACGAACCGGTGCTGCTGGGGGCGCGACGTGACGATGGTGAGCGCGCGGTCGTCGACGTGCAGCACCGATCCCACCGCGAATCGCTCGACGTGGTTCGTGATGGGGGTGACGACGACCTCGCCGCGGAGCCCGTGGGCCTTGCCGATACGACCGACCTCGAGGCGATCCACCGGAGCGCCGCGGTCGCTACTCGACGACGTCGACCGACGTCTTGACGCCCTCGGCCGCGCCCGCGGCCCGGGTCACCTGGCGCAGCGCCTGGATCACGCGGCCGCGCTTGCCGATGAGGCGACCCATGTCGGACGGATCGGCGTGCAGGAGGACCTGCACCTCGCCCCGGCGCTCGTCGAGGTCGACCTCGATGGAGTCGGGGTACTCGACCAGGCTGCGCGCGATGTACTCGGCGACGGCCTTGGCCTTCACGCCCGCGGCGCCGACGGCCCGGCTGCTCTCCTCCGCCTTGGCCTCGGCGGCGTCGATCTCGTCATCGTCGTCGTCGAAGTCGTCATCGAAGTCTTCTTCGATGTCGTCGGTCATTCGGTGGCCTCGGTGTCGTCGGCGACCACGGGGGCCGGCTCGGCCTCGGGGGCCGGAGCCTCGGGGGCCGGAGCCTCGGGGGCGGAGGCACTTGCCGCGGCCTTGGTCTTCGCGACCTTCGGCTTGGGGAGGCGCTTGCGGCCCGCGTCGGTCTTGGACTTCGCGAACTCTTCCCAGACGCCGGTGGCGGTGAGGAGCTTCTGCACCTGCTCGGTGGGCTGGGCGCCCTGCGCGAGCCACGCCAGCGCCTTCTCACCGTCGATGTCGATGAACGACGGCTCCTGGCGCGGGGCGTACTTCCCGATGATCTCGATGAAGCGCCCGTCACGGGGCGAGCGGCCGTCGGCGACGACGACGCGGTAGGTGGGCTGCTTCTTCTTGCCCACGCGCATGAGGCGAATCTTGACGGCCACGGGGTGATGCTTCCTCTCGGTCAGGTTGGTGCGCACTCCGGCCGGAACCGGACCGCACCTGGGCGCCGCGGCCATGGAGGCGCGGCACACGAGCGCTTCAGGGTACTGCCTCAGGCCGGGGCGGGCGAGAACCGGGCGCTCCCGGTCGATGCGACCGGGTCAGCTGCCGCCGGGGAGCCCCCCACCGGGGAACCCGGCCCCCGGACCACCGCCGGGGAAGCCCCCACCCGGGAAGCCGCCACCCGGACCACCGCCGGGGAAGCCACCACCCGGGAAGCCACCACCCGGGAAGCCGCCGGTCATGCCGCCGACCGGCTGGCGGGATCCGCCCTTGCGCCCCTTCTTGTTGCGGCCCTTGGCCCGGCCGCCCCCGCCGCCGCCGACGCCCATCGAGCGCATCATCGTCTGCACCTGCTTGAACTGCTTGAGCAGCGCGTTGACCTGGGTGGTGCTGGTGCCGCTGCCGGCGGCGATGCGCAGCTTGCGCGACCCGTTGATCATCGACGGGTCGATGCGCTCGGCCATCGTCATCGAGCAGATGATCGCCTCGATGCGATCGATCTCGCGGTCGTCGATCTCCACACCCTTGAGCTGCTTGCCCATACCCGGGATCATCCCGAGCACGCTCTGCAGGGAGCCCATCTTCTTGACCTGGCGCATCTGGTCGAGGAAGTCGTCGAGGGTGAGACGCCCCTTGCGCATCGCCTCCTCGGTCTTCGCCATCTGGGCCTGGTCGAACGTGGCCTCGGCCTTCTCGATCAGGCTGAGGACGTCGCCCATGCCCAGGATGCGGTCGGCCATGCGGTCGGGGTGGA
>JADGOM010000085.1 GCA_017882925.1 Acidimicrobiia bacterium
CACGTGTTCGCCGCACGCGACGCGCAGAACGTCACCCTCGAGCCCGTGCACGCCGCGTCGGGCCCACCGACCCGAGGAATGCCATGAGCGACGGCGCCGAAGCCGTGATGCGTCCCGACGAAGCCTCCTTCCGCACGGTGCTCGGGCACTTCGCGACCGGGGTCACGATCATCACCGCGATGGACGGCGACGTGCCGTGCGGCCTGGCGGCCAACTCGTTCACGTCGGTCTCGATGGACCCGCCGCTGGTGCTGTTCTGTGTGGCCAAGGACAGCAGCACCTGGCCCAAGATCCGGGCGGCCGGCAGCTTCGCGGTCAACATCCTCGGCGACGACCAGGAAGACATCTGCCGCGTGTTCGCCACGCGCGGAGCCGACCGCTTCAGCCGCATCGGCTGGCGAGCGAGCGGGGGGTCGAGCTCGCCGCTCCTGCACGACGCGCTCGCCTACGTCGACTGCTCGATCGAGACCGAGTACGACGCCGGCGACCACGTCGTCGTGATCGGCCGGGTCATCGAGCTCGGCGTCACCGCGAAGGGCGGCCCGCTCCTCTTCTACCGCGGTGGCTACGGTCGCTTCGAAGCCTGACCCTTCACCCCGTTTGTGCGTCCCCCGACGACCTATACGGTCGTCTGGGGACGCACGAACCGATAGCGCATGATCGCGGAGGCTGCGCGGTGGGTGGTGGCCGGGGTGCTCGTGGTGTCGGGCGTCTCGAAGCTCGCGTCGCGGTCGGCGTCGAAGGCCGAGGAGATGCGCGCGATGGGGATCCCGGCCCCGCTGGCTCCGGCCGTCGCGGTCGGGCTTCCGTTCGTCGAGCTCGTGGTCGCCGCGCTGCTGCTCGTCGTTGACGCGCGCTGGCCCACGTACCTCCCGGTCGGGCTCTTCGCCGCGTTCACCGCGTTGATCGCGGGCAATCTCCTGCGGGGCCGACGGCCGTCGTGCCGCTGCTTCGGCTCCCTGTCCGACCGTCCGTTGTCTCCGCTCACCCTGGTGCGCAACGGTTGGCTCCTTGCGCTGTCGGCGGTCGCGATCGCCACTCCTCACGGCGCCGGGCAGCCCGGCTGGCTCGCCGCGGTGCTGTTCGTGCCGACCGTGGCGCTCCTGCTGCTGGCCTAAAGTGCCGCCATGGCCACCATCACGAAGTCCGACGTCATCGACGGGATTCTCGTCGTCGAGCCCCAGATCTTCGGCGACGACCGCGGGTTCTTCGTCGAGACGTTCCGCCAGGAGTGGCTCCCCGCCGACGCGCTCCACATGGTCCAGGCGAACCGGGCCGACCGGCAGGCGGGCGCGTTGGTGGGGCTGCACTACCACCGCTTCCAGGCCGACTTCTGGTACGTGCCGTTCGGCCGCGTGCTCGTGGGGCTGCACGACCTCCGGGCGTCGTCGCCCACCAACGGCGCGTCCCTCACGCTGGAGATCGGGCCGCACAACCACCACGGCGTCTACATCCCGCACGGCATCGCGCACGGCTTCTACGCCATCGTCGACTCCACCATCACGTACCTCGTCGACCAGTACTACAACCCCGACGACGAGCTCGGCGTGGCCTGGGACGACCCCGAGCTCGGCCTCGACTGGAACGCCACCGACCCCGTGCTCTCGGGTCGCGACCAGCAGAACCCCCGCCGCGCCGACATCCCCGAGGACCTCCGGCCCGAGTAGCGCGGCCCCGGGCCGCGTCCTGGCGCGACGCACATCCCCTCCACATATGATCCGCGCATGACGAGGGGACGGTTCGAGGGTCAGGTCGGGATCGTCACCGGTGGCGGTTCCGGCATCGGGCGCGCGACGAGCATCGGATTCGCGCAGGACGGCGGGCGCGTCGTCATCTGCGAGCTGGATCCCGACCGCGCGGCCGAGACGCTCGCGCTCATCGGTGCCGTCTCGCCGCAGGAGTGCCGAAGCGTCGTCGGCGACCTCACCACCGCCGAGACCGCCGATGCGTTGGTGCAGGCGGCCGACGAGCTCGGTGGCGCCGACGTGCTCGTCAACTGCGCCGGCTTCGGCGGGGGCCGGGCCGCCTACGACTCGTTCGATCCCGAGCTCTGGAGCCGCATCTTCGCGGTCAACGTCGACGGGCCGTTCCAGCTCATCGGCCGGGTCATCAAGCAGATGGCCGAGCGGGGCAAGGGCGCGATCGTCAACGTGGCCTCGGCCGCGGGCCTGGTCGGCGAGCCCGGGATCTACGGCTACTCCGCCTCCAAGGCCGCGATCGTCAACCTCACCCGGGCGCTCGCGCTCTTCTACGCGAACCAGGGGGTCCGGGTGAACTGCGTCTGCCCGGGCGTGACCGACACCAACTTCCTGAGCAACGTGCGGGCCGCGCCCGACGCCGACCAGCTCTTCGCCCGCTACGCCGAGATGATGCCGATCGGCCGGCTGGCACAGCCCGAGGAGATCGCGGCGGCGATCCTGTTCCTCGCCTCGGATGCGGCGAGCTTCTGCGTCGGCTCCGTGCTCGCGGTCGACGGCGGCTGGACGGCGCAGTGAGCGCGGCGATGGAGACGCCCGACCCGGCGTTCGCCGACGTCCCCGAGCAGACGTGCCGCGACGAGGTCGTGATCCCGGCGCCGATCGACGACGTGTGGGCCGTCCTGTCGGATCTCACCACGTACCCGCAATGGTGGACGCTGATCCGGGTGGTCCCCCTGGGTGACGAGACGCGCGTGCTGCCCGGCACCCCGTTCCGCATCGAGGGCTCGCGGCCCGGCGGCCCGACCCGGGGCTGGAACTGCGAGGTCCTCGAGGTCGACGCGCCGCGGCGCATCGAGATCGCCTACGTGAGCGGCGATCTTCTCGGCCGCGCCGCGTGGGAGCTCGATCCCGTCGACGGTGGGACGAGGATCGCCTACGTGTACCGCGGCGTGCGCCCCAACGAGGAGGGCAGCGCCGAGACGTTCCGGCGCTACGGCACCCGCCTGCACAACGTCGCGATGCAGGCCGACGCGTTGTCCGGCATCGCCCGCTACGTCAAGGGTGAGCCGTTGGGCGACGAATGGCGGGCCGACGTGCAGGCCCGCATGACCGCCGGCGTGCAGGCGCTCGATTGACCGGAGCGGGACCAGGACCCATGCATCTCGGAATCCAGACCCCTCAGTACAGCTGCGAGGTCGCCGACCTCGTCGCGGTGTGGCAGGCCGCCGACCGGCTCGGCTTCCGCTCCGCGTGGCTGATGGACCACCTCATCCCCGTGATGGTTCCCGACACCGAGCCGATGCTCGAGGCCTGGACCACGTTGGCCGCGCTCGCCGCGGGCACGACCCACATCCGGGTCGGCGCGCTCGTCACCGCCAACACGTTCCGACCGCCGGCCATCCTGGCCCGGAGCGCGGCCACGATCGACGGGCTCTCGGGCGGGCGGCTCGAGGTCGGCCTCGGAGCCGGTTGGAACGGTCCGGAGCACGTGGCCAACGGCCTCGAGTTCCCGGGGGTCAAAGACCGCCTCGACATGCTCGACGAAGCGTGCCGGGTGCTGCGTGCGTTGTGGACCGAGCCCGTCGCCAACTTCGCCGGCGCGCACTACACGCTCGTCGACGCGTACTGCGAGCCGAAGCCGGTGCAGTCGCCACTGCCGATCCTCATCGGTGGGCGCGGTGAGAAGCGCACGCTGCGGATCGTCGCGGAGCATGCCGACCGCTGGAACGGCTCCGGTTCGCTCGAGATGCTGCAGCACTCCGTGGGCAAGCTGCGCGAGCACTGCGAGGCCGTTGGGCGCGACCCCGCGACCATCCAGCTCACCGTGCGCAACGACTTCCGGATCACGCCCGATCGGGCCACCGCCGACGCCGTGCTCGAGAAGCTCGCCGGGTTCTGGAAGACGACGGTCGATGACGCCCGGGCCCGCACCTGGATCGGGCCGGTCGACGACCTCGTCGAGTCGTTGCAGGCGTTCCGGGCCGCCGGGTTCCACGAGGCGATCCTGGCCCTCGACGCGCCCTACGACGACGCCACGATCGACCTGCTCGAGCGGGTCGCCACCGAGATCATGCCGAAGCTCCGGGAGCATCCGTGACCAAGCTGGGCCTGCGCTACGACCTCCGTTCCTTCCCGGGCGGCGCGCCGCTCGCGGCCCTGTACCGCGCCGCGTTGGACCAGTGCGCGTGGGCCGACGAGCACGGCTTCGGCCTCGTCAACATCTCCGAGCACCACGGCAGTGAGGACGGCTACTGCTCGTCTCCGCTCGTGCTCGCCGCCGCGGTCGCGGCCCGCACCGAGCGCGTGCGCATCCAGATCGCGGCGCTGATCCTGCCGCTGCACGACTCGCTGCGCGTCGCCGAGGACGCCGCGGTCGTCGACCAGATCAGCGGCGGCCGGCTCGACCTCGTGATCGGCGCGGGATACCGCCCGCAGGAGTTCGCGATGTTCGAGAAGCAGAGCAACCAGCGCGGGAAGGCCGTCGAGGAGGGTGTCGCGCTGCTGCGCCAGGCCTGGACCGGTGAGGAGTTCGAGGCCCGCGGCACCACGGTGCGCGTCACCCCGAAGCCGGTGCAGCCCGGCGGGCCGCCACTGCTCCTGGGGGGATCGTCGGAGATCGCGGCCCGACGCGCGGCGCGCATCGGCGACGGCTTCATCCCGGCGTTGCCCGGGCTCGACGCGGTGTACCGCGAGGAGTGCGCCAAGCTCGGTCGTGACCCGGGCCCCGAGCCGGGCCCGAACGGTCCGCTCTTCCTCTACGTCGCCGAGGACCCCGACGCGGCGTGGGCGAAGATCGCGCCGCACGCGCTGCACGAGATGAACACCTACGGCGCGTGGCAGCAGGAGTCGAACGCGGCGTCGGGGCCCTACTCGCCGATCCCCGACGCCGACGTGCTGCGGATGACCGGCCTCTACGAGATCGTCACCCCCGAGGCGTGCGTCGAGCTGATCAACGGCCTCGGCCCCGACGGCTCGGTGAGCTTCCACCCGCTGATGGGCGGGCTCGACCCCGACCTCGGCTGGGCCGGCCTCGAGCTGTTCGCCTCCGCCGTCCTCCCGCACCTCGACCGCTAGGAGCGGGGCGGGTCAGCCCGAGCGGCGGCGCTCGAGGATCGCGTAGAGCTCGCAGCCGACGCAGATCCCGGCGGTGGCCGAGACCGCGGAGGCGACCGCCACGACCAGGGCCAGGATCCAGCCCAGGCCCGGGGCGCCCAGCACCACGAACACGCTGGCCACGACCAGGATGACGACTGCGAGCAGGGCCGCGAACCGGGGTGGCCGGGAGTCCTCCAGCACCGGGGCGGGCAGCCGGGGCCGGACCACGCTGTGGAAGATCCGCAGGAACGGGCCGTTGGCCGGGCCGAACACCGGCCCGATGGCGAACACCACCGCACAGAGCGGGATCATCCAGACCGCCCCGAACACGAACCCGCCGATCAGGAGCACCGCGAGGGCGCCCTGGTCGAACCGGTACATGCGGGTGTCGGCCCAGGGGGCCGGGCTGGAGGGCACGCGGCGACGATACCCGGAGGCCCTCCGGAGCCGATGACTGAATCTCACGGTCCGTGATGCCGATAGCTTGGTGAACTCACGCCTCGTGGTGATGGAGCAGATGGACGTTCGCGAGCTCGGCCGATCCGACGTGTTGTCCGGCGCCACCGGCGATGTCGCGCGCTACCGGGAGCGGTACCGGATCCGGCGGATCGCCCGGATCGGGGTCGTGCTCGCGATCATCGCCGCGTTCTTCATCTACCGGCTCGCAAGCGGCAACCCGGTCCAATTCGGGCTGCCGACGTTGCCGCACTGGATCACCGACTACGCGGTGATGTGGGTGTTCATCCTGGTCATCATCGGCGGCGCCCTGGCCCCGGTGCTCTTCGCGGGCCGGTCGCCGCACGTCCTCTACCGGCCGAGCGAGATCTCGGTCGGCTTCGACGACGTGGTGGGCATCGGCGTGGTGAAGGACGAGGTCGTGAAGACGCTCAACCTCTTCCTCGCGTACAAGACGTTCCAGGACCGCATGGGTGGCAACAGCCGCCGGGCGATCCTGTTCGAGGGCCCGCCCGGCACGGGGAAGACCTACATGGCGAAGGCGATGGCGCGCGAGGCGGGCGTGCCGTTCCTCTTCGTGTCGTCGAGCGCGTTCCAGTCCATGTACTACGGGCAGACCAACCGCAAGATCCGCTCGTACTTCAAGGACCTGCGCAAGGCGGCGCGCCGCGAAGGTGGCGCGATCGGCTTCATCGAGGAGATCGACGCCATCGCCGGCGCGCGGTCGGGCATGCGGATGGACCCCGGCCCGCGTGGGCTGCTCAGCGGCGCGATCCCAGGTCGCCGCCAGGTCGACAAGGCCGACATGCGCGAAGGGATCGCCGGCGTCGTCAACGAGCTCCTCATCCAGATGCAGTCGTTCGACGACCCGTCGCGCACGCAGAAGGTCGTCGGGTTGATGAAGGACCAGGTCAACCGCTGGCTCCCGCCGAGCGCGCAGCTGCGCAAGCACCCGCCGGCGCGCGCCAACGTGCTCGTGATCGGGGCCACCAACCGGGCCGAGAACCTCGACCCCGCGCTGCTTCGCCCGGGCCGGTTCGACCGCTCGCTGCACTTCGACCTGCCGGGCCGGGCCGGCCGGCGCGAGATCATCGACTACTACCTCGACAAGAAGTCGCACACCGAGGAGCTCGACAAGGAGGACCGGCGCGACCAGCTCGCGGCGATGACCTTCCAGTACTCGCCGGTGATGATCGAGCACCTCTTCGACGAGGCGCTCGTCTGGTCGCTGCGCGAGGGGCGCGACGAGATGAGCTGGAACGACCTCCAGCAGGCGAAGCTCACCGAGGAGATCGGGCTGAAGCAGCCGGTCGAGTACACCGAGGAGGAGAAGCGCACGATCGCCACGCACGAGGCCGGCCACGCGGTCGTCGCCTACCTCGTGGGCACCGCGCGCAAGCTCGAGGTGCTGTCGATCATCAAGCGGGCCGACGCGCTCGGCCTGCTCGCCCACTCCGCGACCGAGGAGCGCTTCACCAAGACCCGGAGCGAGCTGGTCGCCGACATCCACATCTCCTTCGGCGGCATGACCGCGGAGGAGCTGTTCTTCGGCGAGTCGGGCACCGGACCGGGCAGCGACCTCTCGGCCGCCACGGCCGTCGCCGCCAACATGGTCGGCGCGTTCGGCATGGCCAACTCGCTCGTGAGCTTCATGGCCATCGACCCGTCGGCCTACGGCCCCGGGCTCATCGGGCGCGTCCTCGCCGACGACGAGGGACGCGCCGCGGTGGAGCGCATCCTCAACCAGGCCAAGTCGGACGTGAAGCAGCTGCTGGACCACAACCGCCACCTGGTCGTGGCCCTGCGCGACGCGCTGCTCGATCGCGACGAGCTCGTGGGCGACGAGATCCTCGTCACCCTGCGCAAGGCCGAGCTCGAACAGGCCGGCGTCGACGGCTGACCCGACTCCGGGGGCGGCGGCCGCGTTCGCTACCGTGCGCCGATGAGTGGGCTCCAGGACCGGGTCGTGATCGTCGACGCCACGCGCCTCGACGTGGCGCGCCAGCTCGCGGCCGAGGGTGCGGTCGTGGTGCTCGTGGGGGAGGGCCCGGTCCCCGCCGATCTCGGTGGTGGGCGGGTCAGCGTGTTCTCCGGCGACCTCGCGGTCCCGGCCGATCGGGCCGCGCTCGCGGAGTTCGTGGCCGAGGTGTTTCCCACCGCCTGAGCGCCGCCGATCCCTGGGAACTCCCCAGGGTCCTTCCGGCAATGACGCTAACGTCAGGTTCGCGCGCCCACGCAGAAGCGGCGGGGCGACGGGAGAGGGACGGGTGGATTCCGAGCGCGCGGCGCGACGAGAAGGATGGCGGCTCATGCGCCGGGCCGTCCGGCCCCACTGGGGCTGGGCGATGCTCGGAGTGGGCGCCGGGGCCTTCTGGACCGCAGCCCGGGTGAGCGTGCCGTTGATGGCCGGGCTCGCCATCGACGAGGGAATCCTCAAGCACGACATGGGCACGACCATGAAGTACGTGGGGATCATCCTCGCGCTCGGGGTCGTGCAGGCGATCGCCACCGGGCTGCGCCGCTACGGCGCGTTCCGCATGGCGCTCCGCGTCGAGACCGACATGCGTCAGCAGCTCTTCGCGCACCTGCAGCGGCTCCACTTCGCGTTCCACGACCAGGCCCAGACCGGCCAGCTGATGGCGCGGGCCAACACCGACATCCAGCAGGTGAACACGGTCGTCATCCTGTTCCCGCTCACCGTCGCGAGCTCGTTGGTGCTCATCTCGGTGGTCACGATCATCGTGCTCACCAGCCCGCTGCTCGCGTTGCTCGCGCTGGGTACGCTCCCGTTCCTCAACATCGCGGCCACGCTCTTCACCAAGAAGATGCAGCCGGTGACGCTGCACCTGCAGGAGGAGCTCGCCGAGCTGTCGAGCGTGGTGGAGGAGTCGTTCTCCGGCGTGCGGGTGGTGAAGGGGTTCGGGGCCGAGTCGATCCAGGCGGCCCAGCTCGACCACCGGGCCGACCAGGTCCTCGACCGCTCGCTCGAGGCGGCCCGGCTCCGCGCCTGGTTCCTCCCGCTCGTCGACCTGCTGCCCACGATGGGCCTCGTCGCCATCCTCGGCTACGGCGGCACGCTCGTGCTGCAGGGCAAGATCGAACTCGGCACGATCGTCGCGTTCAACTCCTACATCCTCATGCTCATCTGGCCGCTGCGCATGGCCGGCATGCTCCTCGGCCAGGCGTCCCGCTCGTCGGCGGCCGCGGGCCGGGTGCACGAGATCCTCTCCACCGATCCCGCGATCCACGAGGTCGTCGGGTCACCCGAGCTGCCGCCGGGCCCGGGCGAGCTGCGGTTCGAGAACGTCACCTTCGGCTACGGCAACGCCGGCACCCCGGTCCTCGACGGGCTCGACCTCGTGCTGCGCGGCGGTGAGGCCGTCGCGCTCGTGGGTGCGACCGGGAGCGGGAAGTCGACCGTCGCCCGCCTGGTGCCCCGCTTCTACGACATCGACGCCGGGCGGGTCACGCTCGACGGCATCGACGTGCGCGACGTGAGCCTCGTCAACCTGCGCCAGTCGGTCGGCATCGTGTTCGAGGACACGTTCCTCTTCTCCGACTCGGTGCGGGAGAACATCTCGTTCGCGGATCCCGAAGCCGACATGGACACCGTGCGCGACGCGGCCCGCCTGGCCGGCGCCGACCGCTTCATCGACGCGTTGCCCGAGGGCTACGACACCGTGATCGGGGAGCAGGGCTTCTCGCTCTCCGGGGGTCAGCGGCAGCGCATCGCCATCGCCCGCGCCGTGCTCGCCCAGCCCCGGGTCCTGATCCTCGACGACGCGACGTCGTCGGTCGACCCCACCAAAGAGCACGAGATCCGCGCCGCGCTGCGCGAGGTCATGCAGGACCGCACCACGCTGATCATCGCCCACCGGCCCGCGACGATCGCGCTGGCCGACCGCGTGGTCCTGCTCGACCACGGCAAGGTCATCGCCGAGGGCACGCACCAGGAGCTGCTCGCGAGCTCCCGCGAATACCGGGCCGTGCTCGCGCAGGCGATCGGCAGCGACGCCGTTGACACGCCGGCCGGGGCCGCGGCCCTCGACGCCGCGGTGCACGCCGACGACGACGAGCTGCTCGAGGTCCCCCACGGCGCACGCACGGCGGGCGGCGACGGCCACGGCACCAACGGCGACGGCCACGGCGCCGGCGATCCGGTCGGGGAGGCGGCCTCGTGAGGAGCGGCGGGCACGACGACCCGGTGGCACTCGACGAGAAGATCAGCCGCGAGGAGGCGCAAAGGGTGATGCGCCGGCTGGCGCGCATGCTGCGCCCGTACCGCCGGAAGATCGTGATCGCCTCGCTGCTGCTGTTCTTCCAGACGGCCTGCATCCTCGCCGGCCCCGCGCTCGTCGGCTACGGCATCGACCATGGGCTCCAGCACAAGAGCTACACGGTGCTCTACACGGTGACCGCGTGCTTCTTCGCGGTCGCGCTCATCGCGGCCGTGCTCGGGCGGCAGGTCATCATCATCGTGAGCGTGATCGGGGAGACGTTCCTGCGCGACCTGCGCGAGCGCGTGTTCCGCCACCTCATGGGTCTCGGCCTCGACTTCTTCGAGCGCGAGAAGACGGGCCAGCTCGTCTCGCGCATGACGTCCGACATCGACGCGCTGGAGGAGCTCGTCAGCCAGGGCCTCGTGGCGATCGTGCAGAACGTGCTGCTGTTCGTCGGCGCGGTGATCGTGATCTTCGTGCTCAGCTGGGAGCTCGCCCTCTGCACCCTGATCGTCGTGCCGCCGCTCGTCTACGCGAGCAATTGGTTCCGCACCCGTTCCAACGCCGCCTACCTCGAGGTCCGCGACCGCATCGGCCACAACCTCGCGACCCTGCAGGAGGGCCTGGCCGGGGTGCGGGTGGTGCAGGCGTTCTCGCGGGAGGCGTCCTTCACCCGCCGCTTCAGCGAGACCAACGAGGCCCAGTTCGACGCCAACCTGGAGACGGTGCGGATCGCGTCGCGCTACTTCCCGTACGTCGAGTTCTCGAGCGTCGTCGGCATCGCGCTCATCATCGGCATGGGGGGCTGGTTCAACAGCCAGGGGATCATCAGCGTCGGCGTGGTCGCGGCCTTCGTGCTCTACCTCTCCAACCTGTTCGAGCCGGTGCAGCAGCTCAGCCAGCTCTACAACACCGTGCAGTCGGCCGGGGCCGGGCTGCACAAGGTGTTCGGCCTGATGGACACCAAGACGTCGATCTCGGAGCACCCCGGGTCGGTCGACCTGCCGCAAGCCGGGCGGCTGGAGGTGCACGACGTGTCGTTCGGCTACACGCAGCGCCTCGTGCTCGAGCACGTCACGCTCGTGGTGCGCGAGGGTGAGCGCATCGCGCTGGTCGGGCCCACCGGCGCCGGTAAGAGCACGTTGGCGAAGCTGATCGCGCGGTTCTACGACCCGCGTTCGGGCGTCGTGAGCTTCGGCGGCATCGACCTCCGGCAGGCGACGCTGCGCTCGCTGCGCCAGCGCATCGTGGTCGTGCCGCAGGAGGGCTACCTGTTCACCGGCACGGTGCGCGAGAACATCCGCGTCGGCCGCCCAGGCGCCACCGACGACGACGTCGTGGCCGCGGTCGCCGCGCTCGGCCTCACCGAGCGGCTCGACCAGTTCGAGCGCGGCCTCGACACCGAGGTCCGCGAGCGCGGCTCGCGGCTCTCCGCCGGTGAGCGCCAGCTCGTGTCGCTCACGCGCGCCGCGTTGGCCGACCCGTCGGTGCTCGTGCTCGACGAGGCGACGTCGAACCTCGACCCCGGCACCGAGCAGACGGTCGAGCGCGCGCTCGAGATCCTGATGGAGGGCCGCACCGTGGTGGTGGTGGCGCACCGGCTGTCGACCGCGGCCCGGGCCGACCGCATCGGCGTGGTCGACGAGGGCGCGCTGGTGGAGCTCGGCAGCCACGAGGAGCTGCTCGAACGCGGCGGCCGCTACGCCGGCCTGTACCGCGCCTGGGACTCCAGCCACGGCCACGCCGGCACCGTCGACGGCATCGGCGCCGGCACCGCCACCACGTAGCTAGTCGCCGGTGCGGCCGTCGATGCGTTCGCGGATGAGGTCGAGGTGGCCGGCGTGACGGGCGGTCTCGGCGAGCATGTGGACGAGGATCCAGCGCAGGTTGGGCGAGTGGCCGTCGTCGGCCGGGACCGCGGAGACCGCGTCGAGCGACGGGGCGGCGAGCACGATGCCGTCGGACCGCGCGCACGCCTCGTCGTACTGGCCGAGCACCTGCTCCATCGTGGTGCGCATGCCGATCGTCCAGCCCGGGGTCCAGTGGTCGCTCACGTCGCCCGCGAAGATCCGCTGGAACCACCAGCGCTCGACCGCGCCCAGGTGGCGGACGATCCCGAGCGCGGTCATCTGGGTCCCTTCCACCGCCGCGCCGGCGACGTCACGCGGGAGGTCCTCGACCTTCCGCCGGATCACCGCCCGCTGGTAGTCGAGCGCGGTGAGCAGCGTGCGGGTCTCGTCGTGCCGGCTGGGACGGTCGGCCGGAAGCGGCGTGCCGTCCTCGCTCACGGGGTGAGGACCGACGCGGGGTCGAGCTCCACGATCGGGTCGAGGCGGTGGGCGAACCGGCGCAGCGAGCGGAGGACCGCCCCGCCGATGAGCAGGATGATCGCGGCGTTGGCGAGCGCACCCGCCGCGTCCCAACCGAACGACGTCGCGACGTAGAAGGACCAGTAGTGCTGGAGCGTCTCGGTGAAGGTCAGGCCCGGGTGCCACTCGAGCGATCCGTTCCCCTGCTGGAACGGCCAGAACCAGAGGTTCATGATCGCGCCGTAGGCGAAGCCGCAGCCCCAGCCGTAGGCCGCGAGCGCCACCAGCTCGACGCGCGGCCCGAGGCGCGCGGTGGCGCGGCCGAGGTAGCCCGCGCCGGCGCCGATCCACGCGAGCACGAGCATCTGGAACGGCAGCCACGGCCCGATGCCGCCGGTGACGATCGCGCCGACGGCCATCGCGCACAGGCCGAGGAGGAAGCCGAACCGGGGGCCGAACGCCGCTCCCGCGAGCACGATGAGGAAGAAGATCCCGTTGCCGCCCCCGGGCAGGTCGAGCAGCCGCAGTAGGCCCGCGCTGGCGGCCAGGACCCCGAGGATCGCGACGGTCGCGCCGGTCATCGTGCGCCGGCGCACCTCGAGGCTCACCGCCACGACCACCAGCACCGCGGCGAGCGCGGCAACGAGGGGAGCGTCGCCCGCGTGCGCGTCGTTCGGGAGCGAGTTGCCCGGGAGCCAGAACGGATAGAGGAACGCGGCCACGCCGAGCAGCGTCATCAGCACGTAGACGACGACCGGCCGCGCCCGCGTGATCCGCGACTCCAGCGGCTCCGGGCCCGGCCCGGAGCGGGGGATCGCGGCCGTGCTCATTGCCGTGCGCCCACGGCCGCCGCGACCTCTTCGACCGTGAGGTACGGAGGCAGCACGCGCAGGACCTGGGGCGCGAACAGCGAGCCGGCGAGCACGGTGCGGGCGTCGCCGTCGGCCACGACGTCGCCGTCGCCGAGGACCACGGCGTGCGTCGCCAGCCGGGCCACGAGCTCGACGTCGTGGGTGGCGAGGACCACCGCGCCACCACCGTTGGCATGCGCGCGCACGGCCTGCTCGAGCGCGGCGCGTGACGGCCAGTCCATGCCGCGGGTGGGCTCGTCGAGCAGCAGCACGTCGGCGCCGCCGACCGCGACCGCGGCGATCGCGACGCGCTGGCGCTCTCCGCCCGAGAGGCTGCGCGGATGCCGTTCGGCCAGTGACTCCAGCCCCAACGCCTCGAGCCAACGGTCGACGTCGCCGTGATCGCGCCGGCCGAGGAGTCGCAGGGTCTCGGTCACCTCGCGCCGGACGGTCGGCGCGAACAGCATCGAACCGGGGTGCTGCGGCACGTAGGCCACCGAGCCCGCGCGCTCGATCGTCCCGCGGTCGGTGCCGATCAGGCCGGCCAACGCGCGCAGGAGCGTGGTCTTGCCCGAGCCGTTGCGCCCGAGCAGCGCGACGACGTCGCCGCGCCGGCCCTCGACGTCGACGCCGTCGAGCACCCTCCGACCCCCGAGATCGACCCGCACGTTGGTCCCGCGCACCAGCACGTCGCCCCGGCTCGCCGGCTCCGGGAGGTCGGCGAGTGGCAGCTCGACCGTGACCGCGAGCCGCCGGGCGTCGCGCACCGTGAGCGGGAGCGGGTCCCAACCGAGGACGCGGCCGAGCCGGGTCACGCTCGGCGCGCCGGGGTACGCCGACAGCACCGGTCCCGGCAGCCCCGGAACTCCCGGCTTGCCGTGCTCGACGATCACGGCGCGGTCGGCGAGGGGCCCGGCCCGCTCGAGCCGGTGCTCGGCGATGAGGACGGTCGTGCCGAGGTCGGTGTTGAGCCTCCCGATCGCGGCCAGCACGTCTTCCGCACCCTGCGGGTCGAGCTGCGACGTGGGCTCGTCGAGCACGAGCGCCTGCGGGCCCGCGGCGAGCGCGCCGGCGATCGCGCACCGTTGCCGCTCGCCGCCGGAGAGCGAAGCCGGCGCGCGGTACCGGAGGTGGGCGATGCCGAGCGCGTCGAGCACCTCCTCGACCCGCCGGCGCATCGCCGCGGGCGGGGTGCCGAGGTTCTCGAGCGTGAACGCGAGGTCGGCCTCCACCTGGTCGACGACGAACTGCGCCTCCGGGTCCTGGTGCACGAAGCCCACGACGTCGGCGAGCTCGCGCGGCCGGTGCGTGCGGGTCGAGCGGCCGAAGACGACGACGTCGCCACCGAACGCGCCGCCCGTGCTGTGCGGTACGAGGCCGTTGACCGCGCGCAGCAGCGTGCTCTTGCCCGAGCCCGAACCGCCGGTGACGAGCAGGATCTCGCCCGCTTCCACCTCGAGGTCGGCGCCGTCGATCGCGGGCTCCGAGTCGGGGTAGGCGAAGCGCAGCTTCCGGATCTCGATCGCGCTCATTCGGGCTTCACCCCGATCAGCGCGCGCGCACCGGTCGTCGCGGGCGCAGCCTCGGTTGTGGAGTACGCGTCGGCGCCGGGCTCACCCGCGTCCGCCGCGACCGGGCGTACGAGCATGGGAGCCAGCAGGAACAACGTGCCGACGAGCGGGAGCACCGACACCGAGGGCCATACGAGCGGCTGCGCGACCCACGTGAGCGACGAGTCGCCGGCGAGCGCGGCGATCCCGACCGCGATGGGTGCGAGGACCGCGATGCCGCGCACCAGCCAGTCGGCGCCGGTGAGGGGACGGGGCCGGTACCGCACGCGTTCCGTCGCGCGGGACGCGAGGAAGACCGCGAGCACGAGCAGGGAGGAACCCGCGATGCTGAGACCCAGGGCGGCGGCACCGGCCCGCCCGACGAGGGCGATGAACGCGCCGCCGAGAGCCATGAGCGCGCCGAGCCCGCACCACGCGGAGACCTGTTCGCCGCGCGCCGCGGTGGAGCGCGCGAAGCCACGCGAGTCCATCGACTCCGCGAGCGCGACCGCGCGTTCCAGCCCGCTTTCCAAGACCGGAATGACGAGTCGGAGCAGCCTCCCGCGTCGCACCACCCGGCCTCCGGTGCGGGCCCGATCGGCCTCGCGCGCGGCCTGGATCGAGAGGATGGTGCTCGGGACGAACGCGATGCCCACCGTGACCACGAGGCCGAGCTCGTGGAACGCTCGCGGTGCGCTCTGCACGAGCTCGTAGTGCGACGCGCACGCGTTGAACGCGCCGAACGCCGCGATCACCCCCACGATCACGAACGCCTCGGCCGCGGCCTGCAGGACCACCGGCCCCTCGATCGTTCCGCCCACGGTGAAGCCACCGAGCACGGTCGGGAGCTGGAACGAGGGCAGCGTGAACCACACGGCGCCGATGCCGTGGCTCGTGAGCGCGGTGAGCACGACCCGGAACAGGCCGAAGGCGACCGCGAGCCCGAGGATCACCGGGAACGCACGGGAGAACGCGGTGCGCGGTGCGTGCAGCTCCACGACGAGCGCGCAGACGCCGATCACGATCGCCACGTAGACCGGGCTCGGCGCGAGCTGCACGGTGAACGCGGCGGCCAACGCCCAGATCAACCAGGTGACCGCGTGCAGTGGTGTTCGCGTGTGCACGGCCGCTCCGGACGGGTCGCGATGCCGGCACCCATGCCGGTCGCAACAGGTTGACACTTCTCGCGTGGGACCTTTAGCGTGCGGAGCGATAGCGGTCGCGCGCAACCCGGACGTTGCGCGTGGTCCCGGATCGGGGGTTTCGACCTTCGCCCCGGGTGGGGGAAGTCGGTGCAAGTCCGACGCTGACCCGCAACTGTGAACGGATCCGACCGGCCTTCCGGGCGGAACCGTGAGCCAGGCTACCCGCCACTATCCGCCGGGCCACCGGTGCCGTTTGGAGACCACCACGCCTGTGGCGGTCAGTTCTGGAGCCCTCGTGGAAAGGGGCCCCCGCGGAGGAAAGCATGTTGTCTCGTCGTCGTCTCCTTCGGCGTGCGCTGGCGGGCGGCACCGCCGCGCTCGCGTGCGGAGCACTCGCTCTCGGAGGGATCCCCGCCGCCGGTGCCGCGTCCCCGGCGTCGACCACCGCCAGCGCCAAGGCCGTCGCCTGGCTGAAGACGCAGCAGCAGTCAGACGGCGGGTTCGAGGTCGCCGGCTTCGCGGGCTTCGAGACCCGCGACGCGGCCCTCGCCATCGCCGAAGCCGCGCAGACGGGCTCGCAATGGAACCCGGTCGAGGCCCGCAATGCGGTCACCTCCACGGTGAAGAACGGCAAGAACCCGCTCGACTACCTCGCCACCTTCGTCGCCGATCCCACGCTCGGGGCCGGCAACGCGGCCAAGACGATCGTCCTCACCACCGCGCCGCTGGGTCTCGACCCGACGAGCTTCGGGGGCGTGAACCTGGTCGCCAAGGTCGCGGCGGGCGCGCATCCCGACGGCTCCTACGGCACGGTCGGAGCGTTCAGCGACACGCTCTACGCGGCGTTGGCAGACCGCCTCACGATCGGCAGCGTGCCGGCCGCGACCCTGGCCTTCATCACGGCCGCCCAACAGACCAACGGCGGCTGGAACTTCGCGGGCGACCCGACCGGCACCGACAACGATCCCGACACCACGGGTCTCGCGATGCAGGCGTTGATCGCGGGTGGCGTCGACCCTCACGGCGCGGCGGTCGGCGCAGCCGCCGGTGAGCTCGTCCTCGCCGAGAACCACAACGGCAGTTGGGACTCCCCGTTCACATCGCCCGCCGGGACCGGCGACCCCAACAGCACGTCGCTCGCGATCCTCGGCCTCACGGCCTACGGGCTCGACAGCGCCGGCCTGCAGAACTTCGCCCGGCGCTGGGACACCTCGGCCTTCGCGAACACCGACGGCTACCTGATCGGGCTGCAGCAGCCCGACGGGCGCGTCGCGAGTCCCAACGACTCGTTCCCCCCGATCAACACCTCGGCCACGTCGCAGACGGTCGAGGCGTTGCTGCACAACTGGTTGCCGATCGCGGGTGTGGGCTACCAGGTCGTGCGGGCCGACGGGCACGTCACCGGTCTCGGCGGTGCCGGGTCGAGCTCGGCCACCTGGAACGGCGTCGTGGGGGCCGCGGCGACCAACAGCTCACGCGGCACCTGGCTCGCGGTCGCCAACGGCGGCGTGATCACCGAAGGTGACGCCGGGTTCTACGGCTCCATGGGCGGCACGAAGCTCAACCAGCCGGTGGTCGGCATCGCCCCGACGCCGAGCGGCAAGGGCTACTGGCTCGCCGCCGCCGACGGTGGGATCTTCACCTTCGGCGACGCGCCGTATCTCGGCGGGCTCGGCGCGATCAGGCTCGACAAGCCGATCGTCGGCATCGTCGCCACGGCCGACGGCCGCGGCTACACGCTGTTCGCCTCCGACGGCGGGGTGTTCGCGTTCGGTGACGCCACATTCAGGGGCTCGATGGGTGGCATCCGGCTCAACCAGCCGGTGGTCGGCGGAGCCGCGACGCCGGATGGCCGCGGCTACTGGATGGTCGCGTCCGATGGCGGCATCTTCAGCTTCGGCGACGCGGCGTTCAAGGGATCGCTCGGGTCACTCCGGCTCGACAAGCCGATCGTCGCGATGAGCAGCACGGGCTCGGGCGGCGGCTACACGATGGTCGGGGCCGATGGCGGCGTCTTCACGTTCGGCGACGCGCCCTTCCTCGGAGCGGCCGTCGGCGAGCCGGGCAGCGCGGCAGTGGCCATCGTGTCGTGAACCGGCGGGCGGGGACGCCTCGGATCGCGCGCCGGATCCTCGCCACGTTGCTCGTGGCCGCGGGCTTCGTCGTGGCCGCGGGGTACACACCCGGCGGCTCGACGACCGCGTTCGCGGACCGAACGACGCAGACCGCCGGCACCGACCACCGCGCGGTCGTCACCGTCGACACCGGGTCCCTGGTGAAGACGGTGTGCATCCACTTCACCGCCGACTCGATCTCGGGGACCCAGGCGCTCGACCTCGCCGGGGTCGACCCCGTGTACCGGGGCTACGGCACGACGGGCGCCGCGGTGTGCTCGCTGTGCAACCAGGGCTGCCCACCCGACAGCTCGTGCCTCACGTGTGGCGGCGCCAACTACTGGCAGTACTACCGATCACCCGCGGGCACCGCGTCGTACACGTACTCGCCCGCGGGCGCGGGCGCGACCCAGGTGCACGACGGTGACGTCGAAGCCTGGAAGTGGGGCAACAGACAGATGCCGGTCCACGTCACCGTCGACTCGGTGTGTGGCCCGTCGGCCCAGGTGATCCCGACCACGCTGCAACCCCAGACCACGACCGCGGCGCCGGTGCAGACCACCTCGGCCACGAGCGGCGGCTCGGGCTCGGGGTCGTCCGTGAGCACCGGCGGGACGGGCGGCACCGGGGGCGCGGGGGCCAAGGGCTCGGGCACGGGCTCCGCGACGGCTACGACCGCGGCCAAGGCCGGTGCCGCCGGCGCAACGACCGGCGGGAGCTCGACCACCACGAGCCCCGGTACCCCGACCACGGCGGCCGGGTCGGTCGCCGGCGCCGCCGCGGCCCACGGCTCGGGCCCGTCGACCACTGCGGGTGGGGTCTCGAAGCGGGCGCTGAGCGACCCGGTGGCACCGAAGCTGTCCGGGGGCAAGGGTGGCGGATCGCCGCTGCCGCTCGTCCTGGTGGGCGTGTTGGTGCTGGCCCTGGCGGGTGCGGGCGTCTTCCTGCGGCTCCGGCGCGGACGCCCGGCGGCCTCCTGATCCGCAGGTCCCGAGGCGGATCCGTCGGGGCACTGAACACGCAGAGTGGCGAAACCGGCCCGGGTGCGATCAACTGTGCCCGGATCCGCTCGGGGTGCCGGCCGGATCCGTGGCTGGGAAGCCGCACCAATCGCCGGGCCACCGGCGCCATATCGGAGACCGCCGCGCGTGTGGTGGTCTGTTCGAGGTCCCCGCCGGACGGGGCCCAAGGGGGAAAGCATGTTCTCTCGTCGTCCACTCTTCCGTCGTGCGCTGGCGGGCGGTACCGCGATCGTCGCCGTCGGTGCGCTCGCGCTCGGGGGCGTGACCGCCGCGGGTGCGGTGCCGCCGGCGAACGCAACCGCGGCGCAGAACGCGGTGTTCTTCGTGAACATCCAGCAGCAGCCCGACGGCACGATCGGCACCAGCGTGAGCGAGACCCAGGATGCGGCGCTGGCGATCGCCGGTAACGCGCAGACGACGCCGGAGTGGAACCCGATCGAGGGCCGCAACGCGGTGACCTCGGTGAAGAACAGCGGGCACAGCCCGATCGACGCGCTGGTCGCCAACGCCCAGAGCGTCGGCTTCCTCCCCAGCCAGGCGGCTCGCGACATCGTGCTCGTCACCGCGCCGCTCGGGTACGACCCCACCAACTTCGCCGGGGTGAACCTCGTCGCCAAGGTCCAGTCGGGTGCCAACGGTGACGGGTCGTACGGCGGCATGTTCCTCTTCGACGACACGCTGTACTCCGCGCTCGCGCTGCGCCTCAGCACCGGCTCGGTGCCGGCCGACACCGTCGCCTACATCCGCGGCGCGCAGCAGTCCGACGGCGGGTGGAACCTCTCCGGCATCAACAACGGTGGGGTCAGCGATGCTGAGCACACCGGCAAGGCGCTGATGGCGCTGATCGCCGGCGGTGCCGTGGCCAACGACCCCGCGGTCCAGGCCGGCGTCAACTACCTGGCGCAGACCCAGAGCTCCAACGGCAGTTGGACCAACGTGTCGATCAGCGGCAACCCGGTGACCAGTACGGCATACGCACTGCTCGGCCTCACGAGCACGGGCATCGACACCACCAACGGCGGTTGGAAGGGTCAGGCCGTCTCCACGAGCCCCGACGCCTTCCTCATCGCCAGCCAGCAGCCCGACGGTTCGATTCCCGGCAGCTTCGACCAGACGTCGTCCACCTCGCAGGCGGCCCAGGCGCTGCTGCGCAACTGGCTGCCGATCGCCACGCCCGGCTACCAGGTCGTGCGGGCCAACGGGCACGTCACCGGCCTCGGCGGCGCGCCGTCGAGCTCGGCGACCTTCGACGGCACCGTCGGTGCCTGGGCCACCAACAGCGGGCACGGCACGTGGCTCGGCCTCGCCAACGGCGGCGTGATCACCGAGGGCGACGCGGGCTTCTACGGCTCGATGGGCGGCACGAAGCTCAACCAGCCGATGGTCGGCATCGCCGCGACGCCCACGGGCCGGGGTTACTGGATGGTCGCCGGCGACGGCGGCATCTTCACCTTCGGCGACGCGCAGTACTTCGGCGGCCTGGGCGCGATCAAGCTCGACCGGCCGATCGTGGCCATGGCGTCGACGCCCACCGGCCGCGGCTACACGCTCTTCGCGTCCGACGGCGGCGTGTTCGCGTTCGGCGACGCGAAGTTCCTCGGCTCGATGGGCGGCATCAAGCTCAACCAGCCGGTGGTCGGCGGCACGTCGGCGACGAGCGGCAACGGCTACTGGATGGTGGCGTCCGACGGCGGCATCTTCAACTTCGGCACCGCACCGTTCCAGGGGTCGCTCGGAGCCCTGAAGCTCGACAAGCCGATCGCGGGCATGCAGCACACCGGCAACGGCCAGGGCTACTGGCTCGTCGGCCAGGACGGCGGCGTCTTCACCTTCGGCGGCGCGCCGTTCCTCGGTGCCGCGCTCGGCGATCCCAGCCCGGTCGTGGCCCTCGCCTCCTGACCCACGAGGTCACGGGACCATCGCTCCGTGCGTTCATAGACCCGGATATCCGGGTCTATGACCGCACGGCGGTGGCCGGCCCGGAACCGGCTGGGGAGCGGCCGATCGGGCCGGAGAGGGTGGGCCCCGTACGATCGGCGGCCGTGATGCCCGTCCTCGCCGTCGACGTCAACGTGCTCACCGCGTTCGGCGCGGGGATCCTGTCGTTCCTCTCGCCGTGCGTGCTCCCACTGGTTCCGGTGTACCTGAGCCTGGTCACCGGGCTCACCGTCGGCGAGCTCGAGAAGCCCGAGCCGCAGCAGCTGCGGCGCATCGCCATCACCACCGGTCTGTTCATCCTCGGGTTCACGGTGGTGTTCGTGGGGTTGAGCCTCGCGGCCACCGGATTCGGGCAGGCGCTCAACGAGCACCAGGACGCGCTCACCCGCATCTCGGGCGGGATCGTGCTGCTGCTGGCCGTCTACCTCGCGGGCTCGCAGATCCTGATGATGCCGAGCGTCTACCGCGAGGTGCGGTTCGCGCCGCACCTCGAGCGCTTCGGCCCGTTCGCGGCGCCGATCACCGGCGCCGCGTTCGGGCTCGGGTGGACGCCGTGCCTCAGCCCCACGCTCGGCGCGGTGCTCGCGCTCGCGGCGACCGAGGGCAACACGCTGCGCGGCGCGTATCTGTTGATCGCCTACAGCGCGGGGCTCGGCGCCGCGTTCCTCGCGGTCGGGCTCGGGCTCGGCCGTCTCACCGCGCCGCTCGCGTTCGTGAAGCGCCACGCGCGCGCGATCACGTTCATCAGCGCCGCGCTGCTGGGCGCGCTGGGCCTGCTCCTGCTGTTCAACCGGCTGTCGTGGCTCACCGCCCACCTCGAGACGTGGGGCCGCGACATCGGCCTCGGCTGGCTCTTCGACCAGACCGGCTGACCAGCCGCCCGGTGAACGCCGGCTGGAGTCCCGGACAAGCCAGGCGTACACGGTCCGTGGCCGGGGCACACTCGGCCCGACGAGCTTCTCCACCGTGATCGGCCGCGTCGACGCGGCGTCCGGACATGGCCCACGCGACAACCGGGAGCGACCACATGGCGCACGAAGGACTGCACGAGTCCGAGTCCTCCATCCAGCCGGCGACGATCGACCGCCACCGGGCGATCATCTCCATCCAGGAGGAGTTCGAGGCCGTCGACTGGTACGACCAACGGGTCGACGCCACCACCGACGAGTCGCTCAGAGCCGTGCTCGGCCACAACCGGGACGAGGAGAAGGAGCACGCCTCGATGACCATCGAGTGGCTCCGGCGCAACGACCCGGTCTGGGACAAGCACCTCCGCACCTACCTCTTCACCTCGGGTTCCATCACCGGGATCGAGACCGCGGCCGAGGCCGGCGGTGGCAGTGACGACGACAGCGGGCCGAGCCTCGGTATCGGGAGCTTGCGCGGGGAGGAAGTCGAATGAGCCACCTACTGCGGGAGCTCGGTCCGATCTCGGCCAGCGGCTGGAAGGCCGTCGACGACGAGGCCACCACCACGCTCAAGCACTTCCTCTCGGCCCGGAAGCTGGTCGAGTTCCAGGGCCCCCACGGCTGGGACCTCTCGGCCGAGAGCCTGGGCCGCATCGCCATCGCCGAGGGCCCGGCCGACGGCGTGCGCATCGGCATCCGCCAGGTGCAGCCGATGGTCGAGGTGCGCACCGACTTCGAGGTGTCGCGGCTCGCGCTCGAGGCCGTCGACCGGGGCGACACCAACCCCGACCTCTCGTCGGTCGCCGACGCCGCGCGCCGCGCCGCGCTCGCCGAGGACCGCATCGTCTACTACGGGCTGCCCGCCGCCGGCATCCCCGGGATCATCACGTCGTCGCGGTACGACGCGCTCCCGATCGACGAGGACTACGCCAAGTACCCGCAGACCGTGGCGCTGGCGCTGGCGACGCTGCGCGACGCCGGCATCGGCGGCCCCTACGGCATCGCGCTGGGCGACCGGTGCTACACCGGCGTGACCGCGGCCACCGACAGCGGCGGCTACCCGGTGCTGAAGCTGTTGCGCCAGATCGTCGACGGCCCGATCGTCTGGGCCCCCGCGGTCGACGGCGCGGTCGTGCTCAGCCTGCGCGGCGGCGACTACGCCATCGTGTGCGGCGAGGACCTCTCCATCGGCTACCTCGCGCACAGCGCGGGCGGCGACGTCCGCCTCTACGTGGAGGAGAGCCTCACCTTCCGCGTGCACGAGCCCGCCGCTGCGGTCTCCCTCGTCTACAAGTAGGTCGGGACCAGTAGGCGTTCACTGACTACACCTGGTGTAGTCAGTGAACGCACTCTCCCGCCGGTCACTCGGGTCGCGGGTCTCCGGGCTCGCGCTTCTCGAGGTGCTGGAGCTCGACCATCAGCGGGATGACGAACCCGATGTACGCGCTGGTGAAGGTGAACTTGCTGTCGGGCCCGTTGGTGAGGCGCGACTTGATGTCGATGATCTTCACGCGGTCGTCGGTCGCCTGGCGCTTCTTGGCCTTGTCGACGATGTCGTGCATCTCGTCCATCGTCTGCACCTGGAAGCCGAAGTGGTCGAGGTGGTGCGTCACCATGTACGGCTCACCGGGCAGCAGATACACGAACTGGCCGAACGGGCCCGTGTAGAGGATGAGCGGGTTGCCCTGCTCCATGCTGTTGTCGCCCTCGGTCCAGCCGAAGACGTCGCCGTAGAAGTCGAGGATCTCGTCCCGGCCCTTCTCGTCGAGCACGGCGGGATCCATGCTCACGGCGACGTGGTTGAGCGTGGGCCGGAACTCGGGGTTTGTCTCTGTGCTGGTCATTGCGCCACCTCCGGGCGGACGAGGACCTTGCCGGGGAGCTCGCCGGCACCGAGTCGTTGCATGGTTCCCATGAGGCCGTCGAGCGTCACGTCGTCGGCCTCGATCAGTTGCTCGAGCGGCAGGTCGCCCGAGGCGAGGAGCTCGAGCGCGCTCTCGAAGCCGTCGGCGTCGTAGTTGAACGAGAACAGCAGCGTGTGCTCGAAGATGATCGACCGGTTGTGGTTGATGCGGGGCAGGTCGTGGCCCGTGCCCACGAACATGAACACGCCCGCGTAGTCGAGCTGCTCGAGCGCCATCTCCGCGGCCGCGGCCTTGCCCGAGCACTCGAAGATCATCGTGTAGGCGTTCGCGACCGGGATGCCCATCTCGCCGGGGTGCAGCTCGTCGGGTGTGATGACGTGCGCGGCGCCGACCGCGAGCGCACGCTCGCGACGCACCGGGCTCGGCTCGGAGACGGTGATGTCGGTGACCCCGCGCGTCCGCAGTACGGCCACGGTGAGGAGCCCGACGGGTCCACCGCCGGTGACGAGCACGCGGTCGTCGGGCGTGACGCACGAGAGGTTGACCGAGTGGATCGCGATCGCCGTCGGCTCCGACAGCGCGGCCTCACGCGTGGCGAGCGACGCGGGGATCGCGAGCAGGCGCTGCTTCTCGACGACCTTGTAGCGCGTGTACGCGCCGGTGCCGCTCATGAAGTCGGGGACCGGGCGGTTGAGGCACACCGACGGCCGGCCCTTCGCACACGCACGGCAGTGGCCGCAGCCCGGTGTGGCGTTGGCGACGACGCGGTCGCCGACCCGCCAGCCCTTCACGTTGTCGCCGAGCTGGGCGATGGTGCCGGACCACTCGTGCCCGAGCACCGAGCCCGGGCGGGCGATCTGCTCGAGGACCAGGTGGAGGTCGGTGCCGCAGATGCCGCAGTGCGAGACCTCGACCAGCGCCTCGTCCGGGCCGATCGTGGGTACGGGCCGCTCCTGGACGTCGACCTTGCCATCGCCGATGTAGACCGCGGCGGGCATCTGGTCGAGCTGGACCGTGGCTGCCATGCGCTCTACCCCCATGTGCACCGGACCCCCCTGCGCACCGGCCGGATCGTAGGCCCACCCAGGCCGCCGCGGCCAGGAAACAGCCAGGTGCCGGCCACGGGGAGATGGCTCGCGTTCCGCGATGTACGCCGTCGCGGAGCCCTGCGCGACGATGCGGCATGACCAAGACCGAGACCCTCCCCACGCCCGACGGTCCGATGCCGGCATTCGTCGCCGAGCCCGAGGGCGCGTCCCGTGGCGGCGTCGTCGTGGTGCAGGAGGCATTCGGCGTCACGCCCCACATCGAGAGCATCTGCACCCGCCTGGCCGACGCGGGCTACACCGCGATCGCGCCGGCGCTGTTCCACCGGGAGGGGTCACCCGTCTACACCTACGACACCGACTTCGCCGAGATCGGCCCGGTGATGTCGACGCTCAACGCGGTGGGTCTCACCTCCGACCTCAACGCCGCGTTCGGCTACCTGGAGCGCGACGGCTTCCCGACCGCACGGGCCGGAGTCGTCGGGTTCTGCATGGGAGGCTCGGTGTCGTTCTACGCCGCGACCCTGCGCCCGCTCGGTGCCGCGGTCACGTTCTACGGCGGGGGCATCGCGCAGGGCCGGTTCGGCCTACCCCCGCAGCTCGAGCTCGCGTCGAAGCTCCAGACCCCGTGGCTCGGCCTCTACGGCGACGAGGACAGGGGCATCCCCACCGACGACGTGGAGCAGCTGCGCACCGTCACCGACGCGCTGCCCGTCGACACCGCGATCGTGCGGTACCCCCACGCCGGGCACGGCTTCAACTGCGACGACCGCGACGCGTACGACGAGGACTCGGCGAAGGACGCGTGGGCCCGGACGCTGGAGTGGTTCGGCGCCCACATCGCCGGGGAGTAACCGTGTGGCAC
>JADGOM010000086.1 GCA_017882925.1 Acidimicrobiia bacterium
CGTCGGGGACGTGGGCCGCGATCCGGTCGACGCCGGGAACGGTCTCGCGGCACGCGAGGAGCCCGAAGTCGACCGAACCGAGGTAGCTCATGACGGTGATGTTGAGCGCGGCGCTGTGGAAGATCGGGCCCATCGGGTGGAGCGAGACCAGCCGCGCGCCCGCGCAGTAGACGGGGAACGGCGGGCCGGGGACGTTGGACACCATCACGTTGTAGATGGGGAACTGGGCCGCGAACTGCCGGTAGAAGCGGATGCCCTGCGAGAACAGCTGCGGGGCGGCGATCTCGGCCCAGTCGTGGATCGTCGTGCCGCCGATCTCGTCGTGGATCTGCTTCGCCCCGTTGGTGACCGAACGCACCGCCCGCAGGCGGGCCACCGGGTCGACCAGCTGGGTGGGCAGCTCGGTGAACATGGCCGAGAGCTGGTTGCCCATCGTGCCCCGGTGGTCCTCCGAGCGCACCGACGTGGGGAGCACCGCGACGAGCGGCCGGTCGGGGAGCTCGCCGCCCTCCTCGAGGAAGCTTCGCAGCGCACCCGCGCACACCGCGAGCACGACGTCGTTGACCGTGACGCCGAACGCGTTCTTCACCCGCTTCACGTCGTCGAGCGGGATCGACGCGAACGCCACCTTCCGGTGCGGGGTGATCGGGCCGTTGAGCGAGGTACGCGGCGCCGCGAACGGGACGCCCGACGTCGCGCCGCCGTCGCGGATGCGTTGGCTCACCTTGAGCGCCGAACGGGCCACGTTGCCGACCGCCCGCACCGCGAGCCCCGGCTTGGTGGCGATCGACGGGATCGAGCCGAGCAGCAGCTCGAGCTCCGTGGGGACGCGGTCGGGCTCCCATCCGTCGTCCGCGTCGCGCGGCGCGGGATCGGGTTCGAGGTCGAAGAGCGCGGCCATGAGCTCGACCCCCGACACGCCGTCGATGCACGCGTGGTGCACCTTGGCGATCATCGCGACGTTGCCGTGCTCGAGGCCGTCGACCACCCAGAGCTCCCAGAGCGGCCGGTTGCGATTGAGCGACCGGCTGGCGATGTCGGCCGTGAGCTCGGCCAGCTCGGCCCGGCCGCCGGGCGCCGGCACGCTGGCCCGGCGCACGTGGTACTCGAGGTCGAAGTCGGGGTCCTCGATCCAGATCGGGTGGTCGAGCTGGAACGGCACCTGCACGATGCGGCGCCGGAACGGCGGCAACACGTCGAGCCGGTCGGCCACGAGGTCGCGCACGGCCTCGACGGTGAAGCCGCGGTCGGAGCCCGTGGGATCGAACACGAACGTCGCCATCACGTGCATGTGGTTCTCGGGCGACTCGAGCGCGAGGAAGGCGGCGTCGACCCCACTCAGTCGCAGCATTCTGGCCTCCCTCCGGGCACGGTGGACGCGTTCAGGCTACCGGCCCGACCGGGGGGTGCCGCCGGGCCCGGGGCCGCTCAGCGGTCGAGCGCGACGCCGGCGCACACCGACGCGATGCCGAGCACGAACAGGCCCTGGAGGTAGAGGCCGACCACCAGGAGGAGAACCCCGAAGCCCAGGCAGAAGATGCCGCCGAGGACCAGCGCCTGCCGCACCCGCTCCGCGGCGGGGTCGGTGGCGGCCATGGGCTCGGGCAGCAGATCGGGGGCGACGACGGGCGGGGCCATGGCGCTCAGTGTGTCCGATGGCGCGCCGGGGCGCACCTTGCGGCGACAATGGGCGCATGTCGGTCCTGTTCCTGGCGGTCAGCGTGGTGGGCGCGCTCTTCACGCTCAACGCGTACTTCCCGATCCGCCGGACCATCCCGCTCGGCATCCCGAGCTTCATGGCCGCATGGATCACCAACGAAGGGGCGCCGCTCCAGCTGTTCTGGCAGGTCGTGGCGACCGTGGTCTTCGTCCTCCTCGGCGCGCTCGACCAGCCGGTCGGCTGGGTGGGGCTGGTGGTCACGCTGACGTCGTGGGCCGGGCTCGTCGGACTCATCGCGCAGTCGTTGCGGACCCGGGCCGCGATGACGAGCGCGCTCGCGGCGGTCTTCGGGCCCGACTACGAGGGCCACATCGACGCCGACCTCGCGGGCTCCGAGCCCCACCGGCTCGTGTGGAAGCAGCTGCTGTTCCCGTTGTCGTTCTCGACCCGCACCATCGAGGTGACCCGCGACATCAGCTACCGCGAGCAGAGCGGGCGCCGGGGCCGCCTCGACGTCTACCGGCCCCGGGGCGCCGACCCGAAGAACGCGCGGCCGACCCTCCTCTTCGTGCACGGCGGCGGCTGGATCATCGGGAGCAAGCGGGACCAGGGCCGCCCGCTGCTGGAGCGCCTCGCGGGTGACGGCTGGGTCTGCATCGCGTGCAACTACCGCCTGGCCCCCCGCTCCGTGTTCCCGGCCCAGGCGTTCGACGTGAAGGAGGCCCTGCGCTGGGCGAAGGAGGTGGGACCCACCTACGGCGTCGACCCCGACTTCGTCGTCATCGCCGGCGGCAGCGCCGGCGGCCATCTCGCGGCCCTCACCGCGCTGACGGCCAACGACGCCGAGTTCCAGCCCGGCTGGGAGTCGGTCGACACGTCGGTCGTCGCGTGCGTGTCGTTCTACGGCGTCTACGACTTCACCAACGGCGCGCACCAGTACTACCCGGAGACGCTGCCGTGGCTCCTGCGCAAGTTCGTCATGCGCGTGCCCCTCGACGACGAGCACCGCGACGCGTACGAGCAGGCGTCGCCCTATTTCCGCATCAAGCCGGAGGCGCCACCGTTCCTGGTGATCGCGGGCACCCGCGACACGCTCGTCCCGGTCGCGGAGCCGCGCCGCTTCGTCGCCGCGCTGCGCGAGGTCTCGGAGGCCCCGGTCGTCTACGCCGAGCTGCAGGGCGCGCAGCACGCGTTCGACGCGTTCCACTCGATCCGGGCCGCGCTCGCGATCACCGGCGCCCAGCAGTTCGCCGACCTGCTCCGCACCGCCCACCGTCGCGGGCGGACCCTCACCGCGCATCCGTTCGACGCGCCGGCCGGCCCTATTTCACCCCCGGGTCCTCCGGGATCACCCAGCGCCGGGACCGCCGCATCGTCGGGCGGTACCGCAGCGAACGATCCGACGACCACGGCGCGTACGGCGCCATCGTGAGGCCCGCGAGGCCCAGCAGCGGCTGGTCGTAGTTGACGCGCCAGCCGCAGAAGTCGAGCCAGGCCTGGTCGAGGTCCGCGACCAGCGGCACGCCGACCTGCCGCATGCGCTCCACCGCGTCGTCGAACTCGGAGCGGTCGAGGCTGATCGGATCGGTGGGCGCGGGATCCTCCGCGTAGGGCACCGCGAAGAAGCCGGCGATGGCCCGCAACGACAGGAATCCGGAGCGGATGCACAACGCGGCCTGCGGCGCGCGCTCCACGTCGAGCACCGAGAGGTGGAGCGCCGCCGCGTCGAGCACCGCGCCCGCGGCGGTGACCCACGAACGGTCGGGGCGCGGGGACCGCAGGAACACGAGCGCGGCGAGCGACGTGTGCGTCTCCTCCACCTCGGAGAACCAGATCTGCCACGCGACCCAGATGTCGTCGAGGTCGTCGATCCGGTTGATCAGCTCGGCCCGCCGCAGCAGGTCGACCGCGTTGGGCGGAGTGCCGGCCCGCACCGACATCTGCGCGACGAGCACCTCCCGGCGGGAGAAGGAGTTGTAGATCGTGGGCAGGTAGGCGATCAGGAGGGCCAGGATGCCGAGGCCGAGCGCGGCCTCCGCGAAGGAGATCGTGAGGCGGGCGAAGTCGCTGTGCTCGAGGAAGCCGAGGGTGAGCAGCGACGATCCGCTCGACGCGTAGGCGTCGCGCCACGAGGCCGAGTCGAGGGCCCAGAACATGAGGGTGAAGCCGCTCATCAGCATCCCGAGCCACACGGCTGGGAGCAGGAGCAGGCAGATGGGCGAGAAGAGCGCCATCACCGAGTCGCGCTGCTCGTAGGTCGACTGGAACCGGAGGATCAGGTTGAAGACGCGCCGGGCGGTGAGGAACACGAAACGGGTGATCCGCGGCGAGGCCGCGCGCGGGAGGACGAACGTGCGCAGCGCGGAGTCGCCCATCAGGAAGATGAGGAGGACGCCGACCCCGAACGCGACGACCCGAAGCACGATCTCCATCGGGGGATCCTCCCATCCCGGCGCCGCGATCGCGGCAAGCCGCACGACGCGTGCACGTTGGCGGGCGGGTCGGCCGGCACCGTGACGGCCCGGCCGCGGCGGTCAGTCGTCGACCGACGGTGGGCGCCGCTGCTGCTTCGTGCGGGAGCGCTGGCGCTTGGCCTCGACCCGGCGGACCTTGCTGCCGCGGGTCGGCCGCGTGTCGACGCGCGGCCGCTCGACGCGCAGCGCGTCGGCCAGGCGCGCCGCGAGCCGCTCGAGGACGAGCTGGCGGTTACGCGCCTGCGAGCGGGAGTCGGACGCGACGACGCGCACGGTGGGACCGAGCCGCTCGAGCAGCTTCGCCCGCTGCCGTGGGCCCAGCGACGGCGAGCGCTCGACGTCGAAGTGCGCCTCGACCCGGGTGTTGGCGGTGTTGGCGTGCTGCCCGCCCGGGCCGCCCGATCCCGTGGCGCGCCACTCGAGCTCCGAGAGCGGGATGCGCAGGCCGCCGTTGACCCGCAGGTAGCTCCCCTCGGTGACCATCCCAGACGGTAGCCAGCGACCGGGGCTCAACCGGCGGACCTGCGGTTCCGAAGGTTCGGGGAGCATTCGCACCTCCAGGTACGGTCGCGGTCCGAGTCGCCCAGCGCAACAGCAGGAGTTCGTGGTGGAGATCGAAGCGATCATCGAGATCCCGAAGGGTTCACGGAACAAGTACGAGATGGACCACGACTCCGGGGCGATCTGGCTCGACCGGTTGCTCTTCACCGCCATGCAGTACCCCGCCGACTACGGCTTCTTCCCCGGCACCCTGGCCGAGGACGGCGACCCCCTCGACGTGCTGGTGCTCCTCGACGAGCCCACGTTCCCGGGCTGTCACATGATGGTGCGCCCGATCGGCGTGTTCTGGATGCGCGACGAGAAGGGCCCCGACGCCAAGGTCGTGGCGGTGCCGGCCCAGGACCCGCGTTGGGCGGGCGTGCACGACATCAACGACATGCGCAGCTACGTCCTCGACGAGATCGCCCACTTCTTCGACGTGTACAAGGACCTCGAGCCCGGCAAGAGCACCGAGACCCGCGGCTGGGAAGGTGTCGCGCCCGCACTCGCGGAGATCGAAGCCGCGCGCGCCCGCGCCTCGCACTGACGGTCGCCTTCTCGCGTGGGCTCAGACGGTCGCGGCCTCGAGCTCGATGGTCCGCGTGAGCTGCACCGACTCGAGCAGGCGGCGGTCGTGGGTCACGAGGATCAGCGTGCCGTCGAAGCCTTCGAGCGCCTGTTCGAGCTGCTCGATGGCCTCGAGGTCGAGGTGGTTGGTCGGCTCGTCGAGGATGAGGCAGTTGACGCCCTGGGCCATGAGCGCGGCGAGGATCGCGCGGCTGCGCTCCCCCGGCGAGAGGCGCTGGGTCTCCCGGCCGACGTGATCGGGGCCGAGCCCGAACTTCGCGAGCAGGGAGCGGCCCTCGGAGCGGTCCATGCCCGTCTCGGCGAGGAACGCGTCGATGAGCACCGCGTCGGGCGCGAAGCGCAGCCGGGTCTGGTCCATCTCCCCCACCACCACGCCCGGGCCGATCCAACGCCGACCCTCGGCGAGCGGGATCCGCCCCAGGAGCGCCTGGAGCAGGGTCGTCTTGCCGCTGCCGTTGGGGCCCAGCAGCGCAACGCGGTCCCGCCACGCGATCTCGAGGTCGATCGGGCCGAGCCGGAACTCGCCCCGCTCGACCACCGCGCCCTCGAGCCGGGCCACGACGTCCCCGCTGCGGGCCGTGGGCTTCAGCTGCATCTCGAGCCGCCAGCCCTCCCAGGGCTTGTCGACCGCCACGAGCCGGTCGATCGCCTTCTCGGTGATCTTCACCTTGCTCGCCTGCTTCTCGGCGCTCGCGATCTTGAACGCCTTGATGCTCTTGTCGGTCTCGCCCTTCTTCTTCACGTTCGCCTTGCCCTGCACCGCCCACTGCTTCTGGGTCCGGGCCCGGTCCTCGAGCCGCCGCTTCTCGGCCTTGAACTTGTCGTAGGCCTCGTACTGCTGGCCGCGGGCTTGGGCGCGCTGCGCGACGTAGTCGGACCAACCGCCGGCGTACTCCACAGCCTTGTGGTGCTCCTCGGTGATCTCGACGATCCGGTCGACGGCCCGGTCGAGGAACGCGCGGTCGTGGCTCACGACGACCACTGCGCCCGACCGCGCGGCGAGGAAGCCCTCCAGCGTGTCGAGGCCCTCGAAGTCGAGGTTGTTGGTGGGCTCGTCGAGGAGCAGCACGTCGAACCGGGCGAGCAGGATCGCGGCCAGCGCGGCCCGCGCGGCCTGGCCGCCGGAGAGGTGGCCGACCTCCACGTCGAGGCGGCTCGCGGGCAGGCCGACGTCGGCGAGCACCGACCCGATGCGGGCGTCGAGGTCGTCGCCGCCGAGGGCGAGGAAGGCCTCGAGCGCCTCGGTGTAGGGATCCAGGGCGTCGGCATCGTCGGCCAACGCCGCGGTCCAGCGGTCGAGCTCGGCCTCGGCCGCGGCGACGCCGGTGCGCCGGGCGAGGTACGCATGCAGCGTCTCCCCCGGTCGCGCGTCGGGCTCCTGCGGGAGAAAGCCGACCGTCGTGGAGCGGGGCGCGCGCTCCACCCGCCCGGAGTCGATCTCCTCGGTGCCGGCCAGGATCCGCAGCAGGGTCGACTTGCCGATGCCGTTGGGCCCGACGACCCCGATCCGCGACCCGTCGTCGACGCTGATCGACACCGAGTCGAGCACGACCGCGCCGCCGAACCGCTTGGTCACATTGGTCGCCGACAACATCCGGCCACACTACGCGCCGACGCCTGCGGCCCATTGCCTGTATCGGCGCCACCGAGCTGGGTGTCAGCCGGGGAGTGGGACTGGATCTTCAGGTCGCCGAACTCCGGTGCACGGTCTTGCAGCCGCGTGTGGGTCGGCTGGCGAAACGCGCGGCGATCCAGTGCTCGACGTCGGTGCGCGCGGCGATGAGCACCGAGCTGTGGTCCGCATTCTCGTAGATGTACGCAGTGATGCTGTCGCCAAACGCACAGGCGCGGCGCACGTACTCCGCGGTCTTCGCGGCCGGAACGAGCGGATCGCTCCCGCCCTGCCAAATGAGGATCGGGATCTTCGACCGGTGGTGGCCGGGGGAGTTCCGTCGGAACAGGCCGGCCCAGGGCGCGACCCGGACCGCGCTCGCGACCAGGACCGGATGATCGGCGCCGGCAAATTGGCTGTTCAGGTCGCACTGCTGGTTCGCATCCCCGATGTGCTCGACGGCCTCCGGCGAGAACAGCGCGTCCAGGGGCGCGTGCGGGTAGACCGCGTGGTAGCCGGCGGCCACGAGCACCGGGAATCCCTTGAACCCGTCGAGCACGCGTGAGGAGTCGAGGAAGGCGGCGACATCCGTAACCGGGGCACCCGCACTGATCCCCAATAGGTGGAGATTCGGCGCGTACTCTGCCGCGATCTCACCGGCGAACAGTGCGGCGTGGCCACCCTGCGAATGGCCGTCCACCACGACCCGGTCGCTCGCGTGGGCGGCCTGGAGCTCGTGCGCGGCGCGGGCGACGTCGAGCACGCCGCGGCCCTCGCTCGCGCCGACCAGGTACGGATGGATCCCGGGTGTCCCGAGACCCTCGTAGTCGGTAGCCACGACGACGTCACCGGCGCGCAGGTAGGACGCGAGGCCGGGAATGCCTGGGGCAGGGTCGAGAAACCTCGAGGGTGCGCAGATGTCGGCGACGCCGGTGGTCCCATGCGCCCACGACACCACGTTGCGCCCCTTCGTCGGCGTCCGCCCAGTAGGGGCGTAGACGACGCCCGATACCGCGATGTCGCGACCGTCGAGCGCGCGCGAGTGGTAGAGGACCTTCCACCCGCGGGCCCCGGCCGGCGCAGGCAGCGGCGATGATCGGATCAAGGTGCCGGGGGCCGCGACGGGCATGCGCTTCGGGGGCACGTAGAACGCGTCGCCCGTGACGACGGGCGCGGCGTGGGGGGTCCCGCCACGGCGAGCACCGCCACCGCCGCCGAGTCCGCCGAGGGCCACCGCCACGATCCCGACGAGGATCAGGACCGTCACGAGCGCGAAGAGCACGATCGGAGTCGCGCGTCCACGTCCGCGAGGTCTCAGTCGCTTCCGGTCGTGGGCCATCAGGACGACCGTACCGGTAGACCCCGGCGAACTGACGCGGATCGGGCCGGACACCGACCGTTGGGTCACCGTCCGGCCCGAAGGCCTCCGCGTGTTCCGGTACCTCGGTGGAACTATGCCGCAACCCGCTCGTCCACGGCGGGGGCCGCGGCCAGCGCGATCTCGAGCACCTCACGGACGTCGGCGAGTGCGTGGAACGTCATCTGCTCCCGCACCGCCTCGGGCACGTCGTCCAGATCGGGCTCGTTGCGCTTCGGGAAGATCACCGTGGTGATC
>JADGOM010000087.1 GCA_017882925.1 Acidimicrobiia bacterium
AGGCCTGGAACCAGGGCCACCTCGGCAAGTTCCTGGTCAACAGCACGATCGTCACCGGCATCATCGTGGCGTTCGAGGTCGGCCTGTCGATCATCGCCGCCTACGCGTTCGCGTTCCTCGAGTTCCCGTTCAAGCGGACGCTGTTCACGATCTTCCTCGCCACGCTGATGATCCCGTTCGAGGTCACCATCGCCACCAACCTCGACACGATCGTGAAGCTCAACGCCTACAACACCTACATCGGGCTCGCGATGCCGTTCCTGGCCACGGGCTTCGGGGCGTTCCTGCTGCGCCAGGCGTTCCTCCAGCTCCCCAAGGACCTGAAGGACGCCGCCGCCCTCGACGGCTACGGCCATCTCCGGTTCCTGACCCGGGTGGTGATCCCGCTGGCCCGCCCCGGGATCGCGGCGCTCACGGTGTTCGCGTTCCTCTCGGCCTGGAACCAGTACCTCTGGCCGCTGCTGATCACCAAGGACCAGCGGCTGCGGACGGTCCAGATCGGGCTCGGGTTCCTGCGGGCCCAGCAGATCGACCAGGTCAACGTCACCTTCGCCGGGACCGTCATCGCGGTCATCCCGCTCTTCCTCCTCCTCGTCATCTTCCAGAAGCAGTTGGTGCGGGGGCTCACGGCCGGCGCGGTGAAGGGTTGACCAACGAACGGGTCCCGCGCCCACAGAGCGGCGGATTCCGTGCTTCACTACCCGGCATGTCGACCAGGAGCGCCAGCTGATGCCTCGATCGTGGATCCGCCCCGCCGCCGCCGGCACCGTCGTCGCGCTGGCGCTCTCGACGGGCATCGCCGTCGCCGGGGCCTCACCCAGCACCGCGCCCCGGGCGGCCGCCGTGTCGTGCCCGGTCAAGGCGCTCAAGAGCGCCAAGGGCGTCACCACCATCACCATGTGGGAGGCGATGCCGCGCAACAACGAGACCACCCTCGAGGCGCTCACCAACGCCTACAACTCGTCGCAGACGAAGGTGCACGTCAACCTGGTCCAGCAGCCCACCTACGACGCCACGTACCAGAAGTACGTCGCCGGGCTCACCACGGGTGACCTGCCCGACGTCGTGCAGCTCGAGGACAACCAGCTGCAGTCGGTCATCGACAGCGGCGGTGCGATCCCGGCGGGCGCCTGCGCCAAGGCCGACAACTACAGCTTCGGCGACTTCGTCAAGCGGGTGCCCGCGTACTACACGGTGGCCGGCACGCTCTGGGGCATGCCGTTCAACGTCTCGAACCCGCTCTTCTACTACGACAAGCACGACTTCACGACCGCGGGCCTCGACCCGACCAAGCCGCCGACGACGCTCGACGAGGTCCTCGCCGACGCGAAGAAGCTGAAGGCCGCGGGGATCCAGACGCCGTTCGAGTTCAAAGAGGACTCGTGGTACTTCGAGCAGTGGATCTCGGGGGCCAACAAGCTCTACGTGAACAACGGCAACGGCCGCAGCAAGCGGGCCACGAAGGTGCAGTTCAACTCGCCCGAAGGCAAGAAGGTCTTCAGCTGGCTCGGCAGCCTCGTGTCGTCGGGGGTGGCCCAGGGCACCGACAAGGACCAGTTCGACAACCTGCTCGCCATCGGCAACGGCAACGCGTCGATGACGATCGACACGTCGGCCGCGCTCGGCACGGTGTACTCCGTGCTCGGTTCCGGCGGTGCGTCCGACAAGCAGCTCGACATCGGCGTCGCCGCGATGCCGCAGATCGCGGCGGGCAAGGGCGGCGTCACCGTCGCGGGCGCCGGCTTGTACATCATGAAGAAGTCGTCCCCGCTGAAGCAGGCCGCGGCGTGGGACTTCCTCAAGTTCCTCGACCTCCCCGCGAGCCAGGCCACATGGAGCGTCGGCACCGGATACATCCCGATCCGCATCTCGGCGGCGAAGGACCCGGCGCTGCAGGCGCAGTGGGCGAAGGAGCCGGGTTACAAGGTCGCCTACGACCAGCTCGTGGCGGGCAAGAGCACCGTGGCCACGGCCGGCCCGGTGATCGGTCCCTACGCCGCGGAACGCGTCACGATCATCAACGCGTACCAGTCGGTGTTCGCCACCAAGAGCGACCCGCTCGCGTCGCTCAAGACCGCGGCCGCGAAGTCGAATCAGCTGATCGCCGACTACAACTCCCGGGTCGCGAACTGAGTCATCATGACGGTGATGGCTGATCCGGCGACCGCACTCCCGAACCGGGTGCGTCCGCGCCGCCACGGCCTGTACCTCACGATCGGCATGCTGGTCATGGTGGTCACCGTGGCCCTCGGCTCGGTGCTCGGCATCCAGGCACTGCGCAACGCCGGGGAGGACCGCGGCAGCGTCCTCACCGTCACCGGGCCCGACCAGGCGATCGTGCTCGGCCCGTTCACGCTCCAGCTCGGGCGGATCCCGAGCGGGTTCCAGATCGTGCACACCGGCTACGCGTCGTCGAAGGGCGTCTTCGTCGACGGCAAGATCACCGACGGCGCGCCGCCGGCCTCCGACGAGGGCAAGATCGTCCTGCAGCACGCCGACGCCACCGACTCGGGCACCGCGAGCCCCGCGGCCGCGACCGACACGTCGGCCAACCTCACCATCCGGGCCGTGCCCGCGTCGTTCCTCTCCGCGGCGGGCGCGAAGCAGTTCGCCGGCCCGCAGGCCGAGGTCGTGCGGCTCGCCGACGGGAAGAAGATCATCATCTCGCCCAAGGTCGCCGGCGACGCGTCCCGCGACATCGTGTGGATCGCGTCCGACAAGGTCACGGTCACCTTGAGCGGGCAGGGCGTCGAGCTCGCCGCGCTCGAGCAGGTGGTCTCGGGCATGACCGCGACGAGCTCGCGGTGAGGCGGCGCCGGTTCGGCGTCGCGAGCCTGGTCGGGATCTGCGCGCTCGCGCTCACCGCGGGCGTGACCGTCGGGACCGGCACCGCCCTGGCCGCCCCCGGCGCCGGGGTCAACCCGAAGGATTGCGCGCCGGCGCCGTTGGCGAAGGCGACGAAGCCGGTCGACATCGTGGTCTGGGACCAGTTCCAGTCGACCAACCAGGACGTGCTGCAGACGCTCACCGACCGGTTCAACTCGTCGCAGACCCGGGTGCACGTGCAGCTGGTCCAGCAGCCCGACGCCGACGTCTACGCGAAGTTCCGGGCCGGGCTCACCACCGGCGACCTGCCCGACCTCATGCAGGTCGAGGAGGTGACGATGCAGTCGGTCGTCGACAGCGGCGCGACCGTCCCGATGCAGGCGTGCGTCGACGCCACGAAGTACTCGCTGAAGGACTTCCTGCCGAAGGCGCTCGGCTACTACACGACCCAGGGTGTGCTGCGGTCGATGCCTTACGGCGTGTCGAGTCCGATGCTCTTCTACAACAAGACCGTGTTCACGAAGGCGGGCCTCGATCCGGAGAAGCCGCCGGCCACGCTGGCCGAGGTGAAGGCCGACAGCCAGAAGATCGTCGCGTCGGGTGCGGCGCAGTACGGCATCGCGCTGCGGGCCGAGCCGTTCGTCATGGAGTTCATCTACGCGAAGAACAACCAGACCTACGTCAACAACAGCAACGGCCGGAAGGCGCGGGCGGGCAAGGCCACGTTCGTCAACCCCACCGGCACGCAGCTGTTCTCGTGGTGGAAGGACATGGTCGACAGCAAGCTCATGCTCGACACCGGCTCCGACCCGGCCAACTTCGACAACCTGTTCGCCATCGGCAACGGCAAGGCCGGCATGACGATCGACGGGTCGGGCGCGCTCGGGCCCATCAACCAGGTGCTCTCGTCGGGTCAGTACCCCGGCGCGGTGGGGGGCGCGGGCGTGCTGCCCGGCATCAAGGCCGCCAACGGCGTGTACGCGGGGGAGGACTCCTGGTACCTGATGAAGCAGTCGTCGCCGGCGAAGCGGGCCGCGGCGTGGAAGTACGTGCAGTACCTGGTGGCCACGGCGCAGCAGGTGCCGCTCGAGATCCAGACCGGGTACACGCCGACGCGCAGGTCGGTGGCCACCGACCCGCAGGTCGTCGCGTTCTGGCAGAAGAGCCCGGAGTACCGCATCCCCTACGACCAGCTGCTCGCGGGCTCCACCACCCCGGCCACGAGCGGCGCGGTGATCGGCCCGTTCGAGCAGGTGCGGGAGATGATCCGCAACGAGCTCACCGCGATGCTCACGCAGGGCCAGTCGGTGGCCACGACGCTCAAGGACGCGCAGGCGAAGGCCAACGCGCTCATGCGCGACTACAACGCCCGCGCGGGATAGAGGTCGGATGCACCGGTTCCGGGGAACGATCGGCCTGACGGCCGCAGTCGCAATGCTCGCGCTGGTCGGCGGCTTGGCCGCGGCCGGCTCGGCCGCCGCGGCCGTGAGGGAGCCGCGCGTCGCGGCCGCCCCGACCGCGGCGGCGAATCCGAAGGACTGTGCGCAGGCGCCGTTGGCGAAGGCCAAGAAGCCGGTCGACATCGTGGTCTGGGACCAGTTCCAGTCGAGCAACCAGGACCTGCTGCAGTCGCTCACCGACCGGTTCAACGCGTCGCAGACGGCCGTCCACGTGCAGCTGATCCAGCAGCCCGACGCCAACGACTACGCGAAGTTCCGGGCCGGGCTCACCACCGGCGACCTCCCCGACCTGCTCCAGGTGGAGGAGACGACGCTGCAGTCGGTCGTCGACAGCGGCGCGACCGTCCCGATGCAGGCGTGCGTCGATGCCACCAAGTACTCGCTCAAGGACTACCTGCCGAAGGCCATCGGCTACTACACGACCCAGGGCGTGCTGCGCTCGATGCCCTACGGCGTGTCGAGCCCGGTCCTCTTCTACAACAAGACGATCTTCGCCAAGGCGGGCCTCGATCCCGAGAAGCCGCCGGCCACGCTGGCCGAGATCAAGGCCGACAGCCAGAAGATCGTGGCCTCGGGCGCGGCCCAGTACGGCATCGCGATGGCGGCGGCGCCCTACATCGTGGAGTTCCTCTACGCCAAGAACAACCAGACGTACGTGAACCACGGCAACGGCCGGGCGTCCCGCGCGACGAAGGCCACGTTCGTCAACGCGACCGGCACGCAGATCTTCTCGTGGTGGAAGGACCTCGTCGACAGCAAGCTCATGCTCAACACGGGGGCCATGCCCAACAACTTCGACAACCTGTTCGCGCTCGGCAACGGCAAGGCCGCGATGACGATCTCCGGGTCGAGCGCGCTCGGGCCCATCAACCAGGTGCTCGCGTCGGGGCAGTACAAGGGGACGGTCGCGGGCGCGAGCGTGCTGCCCGGCATCAAGGCCGCCAACGGCGTCTACGCGGCCGAGGACTCCTGGTACCTGATGAAGCAGTCGTCGCCGGCCAAGCGGGCCGCGGCATGGAGGTACGTGCAGTACCTGATCGACACGCCGCAGCAGGTGCAGACCGAGATCCAGACCGGGTACACGCCGACGCGCAGGTCGGTGGCCGCCGACCCGAAGGTCGTCGCGTTCTGGCAGACGAACCCGGGCTACAAGGTCCCCTACACGCAGCTGCTCGCGGGCGCCGCCACCCCGGCGTCGCGCGGCGCGGTGATCGGGCCCTTCACCGAGATCCGCGCGGTGATCGCCGACGAGCTCACCGCCATGCTCACCCGGGGCCAGTCGGTCGCGGCCACGCTCAAGGACGCGCAGGCGAAGGCCACCCAGCTCATCACCGACTACAACGCCCGCGTCCGCTAGCCCCGCCACCCGCACGGGAGGGCCGGGTCAGACGCGGAGGATGCTGACGCTGGCGTTGGCACCGCGGCCGACCGTGTGGGCGAGGCCGACGCGGGCGTTGGCGACCTGCCGGGGTCCGGCGGTGCCGCGGAGCTGCTTGGTGAGCTCGACGACCTGGCCGAGGGCGGAGGCGCCGAGGGGCTCGCCCTTGGAGAGCAGGCCGCCGCTCGGGTTGACCGGCCGACTGCCGCCGATCAGGGTGCTGCCGTCGGCGATGAGCTTGGGCTGGTCGCCCGGCGCGCACAGGTGGAGCTCCTCGTAGTTGAGCAGCTCGCGCGCGGCGTCGGTGTCCTGGCACTCGACCACGTCGACGTGGTCGGGGCCGATGCCGGCCTCCTCGTAGGCGGCGTCGGCCGCGAGCGTGGTGGGCGACGGGAAGTCGTCGTCGACGAGCCCGCCCATCGGGGTCGCCTCGCCGAGCACGGAGCCGGGGAGGTGCGAGCGCAGCACCGCCGACGCGAGCTCGATCCCGTGGTCGCCCCGCCGGAGCACGACCGCGGCCGCACCCTCGTTGGGGGAGCAGAGCATCCAGAGGTGGAGCGGGTCGCAGACGAGGCGTGACGCGAGCACGTCGTCCGCGGTCACCGCCTTGCGGAACATCGCGTCGGGGTTGTCGACGCCGTTGGCGCGGTTCTTCACGACCACCGCGGCGAAGTCCTCCTTGGTGACCCCCGACTCCCGCATGAGCCGCTGGGCCCGCAACGCGAAGTACGACGGCGTGGCCGCGAGGCCCGCCTCCTCGCGCCAGGGCTCGAAGAAGCTCGAGCGGATGATCCCCTTCGGCATCTTCTCGATGCCGAAGACGAGAACCGTCTCGTACTGGCCGGCGCGGATCGCGCCCGCCGCGAGCATCAGCGCGGCGCCGCCGCTCGCGCAGCCGGCCTCCACGTCGACGATCGGCGTGCCGGTCATGCCGAGCGACCCCAGCACCTTGTGCCCGGCGGCCACGCCGGAGTACACGGTGCCGCAGAACGCGGCCTGGAACGGCGGGCGGCCCTCGGTCGGCAGGCCCGCGTCGGCCAGCGCGGCCCGTACCGCGACCACGCCCATCTCGGTGACCGTCGTGCCCTCGAAGCGGCCGAACGGGTGGAGCCCGATGCCGGCGACACCCACGCGCGTGCTGGTCATCGGGCCCGCCTCGGGGCCGGCACCGTGTCGCTGGTGAAGGCCCAGGTGACGACCTCGACGCCGTCGTCGTCGGTGTGGAGCACGTCGGGGACGAGCCGCATCGGCTGGCCGAACCGCAGCGCGGCCGGGTCGGACTCCGTGAGGCGGGTGATCACCCGCAGGCGCTCGGCCGGCAGCTCGACCACGCCGAAGCCGTAGGGGATCCCGCCGCGGTAGCCGGGTGGCGGCGCGGTGACCGCGGTCCAGCCCCAGAGCGTGCCGTGGGTCGAGAGCTCCACCGGCTCGATGTCGGCCGCGCCGGTGTAGGGGCAGGTGGTGAGGAGGGGGAAGTGGTACTTCCGGCTCGACGGCGAGTAGCCGCCGATCAGGGCGATGGAACCATCGGCCCGGGTCTCGAAGAGTCCGTCGTGGACCGCGCGTGTCGTCACGTTCGCTGGGTCTCCAGGTCGCGGGTGTGCGGGCAGAGCGTACGACGCGGGTCGCGCGCCCGGCCCAGACCCTAGCGACGGCCCCGGCGCCGGGAACCTACCGGGCGGTAACCGTCGTTCTCCCGGCGGGACGGTCGCAACTCGTGCGGCGGCCGTCCCTCGTGTTGCCCTACACGGCGAGGAGCCCGGCTTCGGCCGGGCTCCTCCGCGTCTTGATGA
>JADGOM010000088.1 GCA_017882925.1 Acidimicrobiia bacterium
ACCGTGTGCGAATGGTGGTCATTATCGTGCGCCCTCCCAGGTCTGTGCCACGGAGTGTAGCGGTTTCCTCCCTCAAGGACAAGGGTTTACCGGTTACCACCGTGGAAGATGCCGCCCAGAATGCCTCAGGGACAGCTGTGGTCAGTATACCACTCTCCGCGCGATGTCGTCGCTCCAGGCCATTCTGGAAGCCGTCCAGGCGATCGCGGGCACCCGCGCGGACGGCGCGAAGAGAAGCGAACGATCCACCTGCGGTGTGGTGAACGTAACAACCACGGAGAGTGATTTCCCCCGTGGGACCTGCACGTAGACCGACACCACCTGACTCGGACCGTCGGGTCCCGCGGTGACGAGCGGCGACGGGTGACCCCCGACCGACACCCGGATCGAGTCCGCGAACTTGGGCAGCTCGAACACCGCGAAGGCCTGGTAGAGGCCGGCGGCGGCGCCCACCGACCCGGGGAACGGACCCTCGACGTACTGCGGTAGACCGGTCAGAGGTGTGTCGTTGTGCAGCCGCAGCCGCAAGGTGACCCCGAAACCGGCCGGCGCGGGCCCCGTGGTCACCGTTCCCTGGACCGCCATGAACTGGTCGAGCTTGTTGCCGCCCCGGTTGTGGAGGCCGACCAGCACGGCAGCGGGCGCGACCGATCCGTCGATTCCGGCCGCGGTCCAGCCCGCCTGTTCGGCCGCGTGGTCCGACCATGCGAGCAGGTGGCGACCCTGGGCGGCGCCGCGGAGCTGGTCGATCAGATCGGCGGCGTGCCAGCCGCCCTGGCTGAGCTGATCGAGGGCGCCACGGGCGATCTCGCTCAGCCGGTCGCGGCGGGTCGACTGGTCGGGGTAGCCCGAAAGGCCGAGGTACTGGCGCAGCATCACGTCGGTCAACACCTGGTCGGGGGCGATCGTCGTGCCGTCGGCGAGCCGCACCGGGCCCGTCGCCAGCAGGAGGTCCTTCAGCGCCACCACGTCGAGGGCCAGGACGCCGTCGACGGTGCCGCCGGTCGCGGCGTGCCACATCTGCGTTGCCAGCTCGGCCTGGGCCGGGAACTGCGGCGACGCGCCCAGGTTGCGCCACTCGACGTTGGGGTGGAGGAAGCCCCACCGACCGGCGAGGTCGCCACTCAGCGGGACCGCCCCGGCCGGCACCGGATACGCGCCGACCGAGTGCATCTCGTCGAGCCGCAGGGCGCCGTGGTCGACGGTGAGCAGTCCGATCTGGAGAAACGTGCCCGAACCGACGCGCATCTCGGCGTTGTTGCCCGCGAGCACCAGGTAGTGGCTCGGGCCCTGGAGGAAGTCGGCGAGGCCGTGCGACGCGGCCCGCAGCTTGGCGATCGCATCCCGGACGTCGCCGAGGCGGGCCTCGAAGCGGGAGCGGGCGTCGGCGAGCGGAGCGATCAGATGGGTGGGCCCGAGGTCGACGGTCTGGAGTTGGTCGGCCGAGTGGTCGGCGATCGCCGCGATGTGGTTGACGAGGGTCACCCTCGCCTGGCCGACGGGATGGCCGGCCTCGACCGCCGCCCGGGCGCCGTCGACGGCGTTGATCCCGATCGTCACGACCCGCGCCGCCGAGCCGGTGAGGGTGTCGACCGACGTGATCTGACGGCCCAGGACCGGGACGATCCGCAACGGGAGGAGGAAGGGTGAGCGCACCCGGTGCCGGGCGCGGCTGAAGTCGGCGCCGGCCACCCGGAGCTGGCCGATCCCCTTGCCGCGAAGGAGCTCACCGGGCGAGAGGTCGTTCTGCACCTGCTGGAGCGCGTCGATGCCGGCCCGCGTGTCGCGACGCGCCCGCACGAGCGAGACGGCGACGAACGCGCCCCAGACGGCGAGCAGCGCCAGCACGCCGACGATCACCAACCGTCGCCGGGTGCGTCGGGACCCGGGCGCCCTCTTGGCCGCCATCGCGTTGCATCGTAGGTGCGCGATCGTGTCGTGGACGCGATGCGGGGCGTTCCGCACGGAGTTCGCGAAACGCAAGGGTGTCGGCGGTGGACCGTAGGCTCGGCTCGTGGACGACGAGCTCGCGCGGGTGACCCTGGCGCATCTGCGCCGCGCCGAGACCATGTGTCGGCGGCGCCTCGCGCGCGAGCACGCCGGCCTGCACGGCAACTGGAGCCCGCCCGCGCGCTTCGCGGTGGCCAACCGCCTCGTCGAAGACGCCCGAGTCGCGCACGCCGAGCTGCGGGCTCCGCTCGCCACCGACTTCCCGTCACCGAGCGACCTCGTCCCGGAGCAACAGCTCCTCTACCGCGCGGCCGCGGGCGGGTACGTCGCCCTCTTCGCGCAGCGGCCCGCGCGCGCCGTCGTGGTCGACGCATGGGAGACCGAGCTCGCCGACCTCGAGGTGCGGCTCGTCGCCTCGCTGGGGCTCGCGCTCGAGACCGCCGACGGATCGCCCGAGATGCGGTCACTGCGGCTCGGGGTGGCGGGGAACCGACCCCTCATCGACGACGCCGAGCGCCGGGTGCTCGTCGTACGGAGTGCGGCCTGGGTCGGCGAACGCCCGTTGCGCATCGT
>JADGOM010000089.1 GCA_017882925.1 Acidimicrobiia bacterium
CCCCGGGGGCGCCGAGGCCTTCGATGGTCGTGACCTCGGTGCCCTCGGCCTGAACGGCGAACATGAGGCAGGAGCGGACGGCCTCGCCGTCGACGAGGACCGTGCAGGCGCCGCAGACTCCGTGCTCATGCAGCTACCCGCGTCGCGGGGGCCGAACTGGCTGTCGCCCACTGAAACCGGATGGTTGAATCTCCGGACGTGCTGATGGTACTTTCCAGCGCCTCGTAAGGGTCGCCCGCATCGTGGCGCCGCCGAGTCGAGTTCGTGCATCACCATGGGGGGAACCGTGGACGCGAAGGGTCGAGTCGGAGTCCGTGGAAGGTCTGCGATCGGTCGGTGTCTCTGGCATCGGCAGGCGGTCGCGGTGATCGCGCTCGTCGCCGCGGTAGCGCTTCCCTTCGGCGCGTCCGCGGCCGCGGCGTCGGCACCGTCGAAGGCCGCGTCCGGACCGGTCGTGAAGGTCGGAATGATCACCGCGCTCACGGGCCCGCTCGCGTCGAATCCGGAGCAGAAAGATGCGCTGGTCGCGTCGTTCGCGGCGTTCAACAAGCGCGGCGGCGTGGGCGTGAACCACGCCCGGCTCCAGGCCGACGTGTGTGACAGCAAGGGTGACGCGAACGGTGAGGTGGCGTGCGCGCGTCAGATGGTCGACGACCACGTCGTCGCGACGCTCAACGACCTCACGTTCAACAATCCGGCCGGCGTGGTCGACGTGCTCGAGAAGGCGGCGATCCCGCGCATCGGCATCGGCGGAACCGACATCTCCGAGTTCGGGTCGAGCGTCTCGTATCCGATCTCGGCCGGAGTCATCGCGGCCTACCTCGGCACCGCGGTCGGATTCAAGCAGGACAACCACACCAAGATCTGCCTCGTGCGGACCGACGCGCCCACCGGTGCGAGCTTCCGAGGCTTCCTGGCTCCGTCGTTCAAGGCCATCGGGGTCGACATCACCTGTGACGTCTCCGTCGCCACCGGGGCCACCGACTACGCGCCGTACATCGCGCAGGCTCAGCAGGAGAACCCGGACGCGATCTTGATCTCCCACACCGACAGCGTCGGCACCCAGTTGATCCGCTCGATGGCCCAGCTCAACGCGAAGATCCCGATGGGCGGAAATCCGGCCACGTTCACGATCGACACGCTTCGCAAGTACCCCACCATCACGAAGGGCACGGTCCTGTCGGATTCGTTCCCGTACCCCTCGCAGGTGAACGCCAAGAACTTCCCCGGCCTCAAGCGGTACTTCGCCGACATGAAGGCGTCGGGCAAGAAGAGCCTCTCCACGGCGAAGCTGAAGACGGCCGACTTCGGTCCCTGGATCGCCACGCTCGCTTTCGCGAACGTCACCAAGGCTCTCGACTCGTTCACGCCCGCGACCGTCATCCAGGCACTGAAGACCGTGAAGGACGTCGACCTCCTGGGTTTGGCCCCGGCGTGGACACCGTCGACGCCCGGCTTCAGCGTGTTCAAGTCGAGTTCCAACCACTACGTGTTCATCTCCCGGTTCAACGGCAAGGACATCGTCACCGCCAAGCAACCGGTCGATGTCAGCCAGTACCTCAAGTGACGGTTGGCTGACCGCGTGGTGCGGTCAGGAGGACGCGTCCGACCTCTGAACAGCAATCAGCGCGCAACGGACTCTTCAACCTCGGGGTGACTCGGATCTGCGTGTCGGCGTCCGTCTGAAGGGGGCCTGTGGCTCAGGCTATTCAGTTCGCGATCCTCGGACTCGGGGCCGGAGCGGCCTACACCCTGCTGGCGCAGGGCATCGTGCTCATCTATCGCGGGTCCGGCATCGTCAACTTCGCGCACGGCGCCATCGCGATGTTCGCGGCGTACTTCTGCTTCCTGACCCTCGTCGATGAGCACGGCTGGCCGGTCGGGTTGGCGATCCCGGTCGCCGTATTGCTGGCGGCGTTGCTTGGTGTCGTCATCCAGAACGGCATCCTCCGCTTCATGGGTACGGCTGCGCCGTTGGTCCGCCTGGTTGCGACGCTGGGTGTGCTGATCGTGCTGCAGGGTCTCGCCGGTCAGAAGCTCTGGGACAACGATTTTCACCCGGTCGACCAGTTCCTGCCCACCGACAACTACACGTTGCACGGCTGGTTCGGACTCAACGGTGCAATGGGACGCGTCGTGGTCCAGGAGGACCGTCTGATCCTGCTCGGCATTGCGATCGTGGTCACGATCGTGCTGTGGGCCTTCACGCGGTTCACCCGGATCGGGCTCGCGATCTCCGCGAGTGCGGAGAACGAACGGGCGGCGTCCACCCTGGGATGGTCGCCGAACTACCTTGCGACCGTCACGTGGGCGATCGGCGGCGGGTTGGCGGGTCTCGCCGGCATCCTTCTCGCTCCCAACGCGGGGCTGAGCCTGACGGTCTTCACGATCGTCGTCACGGTGTCGGCGCTCGCGGTCGCGCTGGTCGGTGGGTTCAACTCGTTCCCGTTGACGCTGCTCGGTGGCGTCGCGCTCGGGATCGCCGAGACCGAGGTCCTGACGTACTCGGCCGACATCTCGACGTTCCTCCACAACACTCTCGGGATCGAGAACGGCGCGACGGGACTCCAGCGGGCGCTGCCGTTCCTCGTGATCGTCGTGGTCCTCGTCGTCCGCGGCAAGGCGCTGCCACTGCGGAGCCATGTCCTCGAGCGGCTCCCGGACCTCGGAAGCGGCGTCGTGACCCGTTGGGCCCTCGTCGTCTCGGTCGGCGCGCTCCTGCTCGTCAACTCCTTCACCTTCGATGCCGAATGGTCGACCGCCGTCTACACCACCGTGATCGTCGCGGTGTTCATCCTCTCGATCGTCGTGCTCACCGGTTACGCAGGCCAGCTCTCGCTCGCGCAATACGCCATCGGCGGTCTCGGCGCCCTCGTCGCGTCCCGACTCGTAGGACAGGAGCACTGGCCTGCCGAGCTCGCCTTTCTGGCGGGGGTGGCCTTCGCGATCCTCATCGGAACGGCCTTCGCCATACCCGCACTCCGGACCCGGGGCGTGAACCTTGCGGTCGTCACCCTCGGGCTCGGGTTCGCCGTCCAGCAGGTGGTGTTCAGCAACCAGTACTTCACCGGCGACTTCGGATCGGTGACCACGATCGGCAGGATCAAGGTGTTCGGCTGGGACGTCAGCGCAGCCGACCATCCGGATCGGTATCTCGTCGTGTGCCTGGTCGTGTTCGTGATCGCCGCCCTCATGGTGGCCAACCTGCGTCGCTCCAGTTGGGGACGACGGCTCATCGCGGTACGGAACAACGAGCGCGCCGCGGCGTCGCTCGGGATCAGTGTGTTCGGCGCCAAGCTCTACGCCTTCAGCGTCGCGGCGGCGATCGCTTCGTTCGCCGGGATCCTGCTCGCGTTCAAGGACTCGACCGTCGTCTACACCCGCTACGACCCGTTTCAGTCGATCAACACGGTTGGGAACGCGGTCGCGGGTGGTGTGGGGTGGGTGCTGGGCGCCGTCTTCGGCGGCAACCTCGCCCCCGGCGGCGTGGGCTCGATCCCGCTCGACTGGTTCGATCTCGGCTCGTGGCTCGTCACGATCGGCGGGGTGACGCTCATCCTCATCGTGGTCCTGAACCCCAACGGCATCGCGAGCGTGGTGCTCAACGACGAGCGAGGTATCGGCAAACTGCGCCTGCGGCTTCGCCGCACCCCGCCTCGCGAACAGCTCGTCGATGTCGAACCCAGCGCGGTGACGCCCGCGACCCTCGAGATCGAGGGCCTGACGGTCCGGTTCGGCGCCGTCGTCGCCGTCGACGGTGTGGGCTTCCGCGTCGCGCCGGGGGAGGTCGTCGGGCTCATCGGGCCGAACGGCGCGGGCAAGACGACGATCGTCGACGCCTTGACGGGATTCGTGAAGCCGAGCGGCGGTCGGATGCTCCTCAACGACACGCCGATGGAGGGACGATCCTGGAGTCCGGCCCGGCGTGCGCGCGCCGGCGTCCGGCGTTCATTCCAGTCGCTCGAGCTCTTCGAAGAGATCTCCGTCGCAGAGAACCTCCGCGCCGGAGCAGGAGACCACGCCCGATTCTCCGGGCTGCGCGACCTGGTCTGGCCGGCGCGACCGGTTCTGCCACCGACCGCCGTGAGCAGCGCCCGCGAGTTCGGGCTCGTGGACGACCTCGACCGCCTCCCGGGTGAGCTCTCCTACGGTCGGCGGCGACTCGTCGGCATCGCACGCGCGATCGCATCGGCGCCTTCGGTCTTGTTGCTCGACGAGCCCGCCGCCGGGCTCGACGACGGCGAGACCGGCGAGCTCGGCGACCTCGTCCGCCGCTTCGCCGATCGATACGGCATGGCCGTGCTCCTCATCGAGCACGACGTCGAGCTCGTGCTCCGGGTCTGCGACCGCATCGTGGTCGTCGACTTCGGACGCAAGATCGCCGAGGGCACGCCCGTCGAGATCCGCAGCAATCCCGATGTCATCGCCGCGTACCTGGGCGAAGAAGTGCCGACCGCCGACGCCGCACCCGTGGCCGAGCTCGCGACGGAGGACACGTCGTCATGAAGACGCCCGAAGGGCGGCTCCTCGAGTGCCGAGCCCTCTCAGCCGGCTACGGCCCCGTGGCGGTCGTGCACGACGTCGATCTCCACGTCGAGGCCGGCGAGGTCGTCGCGCTCATCGGACCGAACGGCGCAGGGAAGACGACGACCCTGCTGACGCTCGCCGGCGAGCTGCCGACCATCGCCGGTGAGGTTCTCTTCCGGGGCCGGGTGACGAAAGCGCCATTGTTCCGGCGGGCAAGGGACGGAATGGGATTCGTCACCGAAGAGCGTTCTGTCTTCATGGCGCTGACCGCCGAGGAGAACCTCCGCGTCGCGGGGGTCTCCCGCGCCGACGCGGTCGAACTCTTCCCGGAGCTCGAAGCACTCATGGGACGGACGGCCGGGCTGTTGTCGGGCGGGGAGCAGCAGATGCTGACCCTGGCTCGCGCAGTCGCGCGCGCTCCCAAGCTGCTCCTCGTCGACGAACTGTCGCTCGGCCTCGCGCCGGTGATCGTGAAGCGTCTGCTCCAGACGGTGCGGCGCGTCGCGAGCGACCGGTCGACCGGCATCCTGCTGGTCGAGCAGCACGTTCGCCAGGCACTCCACATTGCCGACCGCGTCTATGTGATGCAGCGTGGGCGCATCGTGATGAGCGGGACAGGGCAGGAGGTCCACGGGCGCATCGACGAGATCGAAGCGACCTATCTCTCCGGACCGCGCGAGGAATCGACCGATCAACCACCTACGAGGTGACGATGACCGACCCTGAAGCGACCCCCTTCGACCGCGAGGCCATCAACCGGAAGTACGAAGAGGAACGCAGGAAGCGCGCGGTCGAGGGCCGAGCCGCGACACGCGACCTCAGCACGGACGAGCATTTCTCCTCGTACCGCGACGATCCGTTCACCCCATACGTCGAGCGGGATGCGATCGACGACGAGATCGACGTCGCCATCATCGGCGCAGGTCTCGCCGGGGTCCTCGCCGGTGCTGAACTGCGGGATGCCGGCATCGAGCGGATCCGGCTCATCGACGGTGCCGGAGGGATCGGTGGCACCTGGTACTGGAACCGGTATCCGGGCGTGATGTGCGACGTCGAGTCCTACGTCTACATGCCGATGCTCGAGGCGATCGGCCACGTGCCCACGACTCGCTATGCGTTCGGACACGAGATCCGGTCACACCTCGACGCGATCGCGCAGCGCCATGACCTCGTCGACAGCGCCCTGTTCCACACGACCGTGCAGGAGAGTGCGTGGGACGAGAAGAGCGCGCGTTGGATCCTGACCACCGACCGGGGTGACATCATCCGCGCCCACTACCTGGTCGTCGCCCCCGGGATCCTCAACCTGATGAAGCTCCCGGCGATCGCCGGCATGGAGACATTCCGCGGGCGCTCCTTCCACAGCGCCCGATGGGACTACGCGTACACCGGTGGTGCACCTGGTGATCCGGTCCTCGACAAGCTCGGCGACAAGGTCGTCGGAATCATCGGCACCGGTGCGAGTGCGATCCAGGCGGTGCCCCCGCTCGCGGAGTCCGCGAAGCACCTGTACGTCTTCCAGCGAACGCCGTCGGCCGTCGGGGTGCGCGGGAACCGGCCGACGCCGCCGGACTTCGCCGAGGACCTCGAGCCCGGCTGGCAGCGGAAGCGCATGGAGAACTTCTCGGCCGTCATGTCCGGGGTGCCGGTCGAGCGCGACCTCACCGACGACGGCTGGACCCACCACATGGCGAAGCTTGCGAACCCCGAGATCTCCGAGGGCATGTCCATGGACGATGTCGTGCTGATGGTCGAGGAGCTCGACGACTTGGTGATGGAGGAACACCGGTCCCGGGTGAGTGAGATCGTCCACGACCAGCGCGTGGCCGAGAGCCTCAAGCCGTACTACCGCTACCTCTGCAAGCGTCCCTGCTTCCACGACGAGTACCTCCCCGCGTTCAATCGCGACAACGTCACCCTCATCGACAGCCCTGCGGGCATCGAGCGGGTCACTGAGCGGGGTGTGGTCGTCGGCGGCAAGGAGATCGCCCTCGACTGCATCATCTACGCCACCGGCTTCGAAGCGGAGCTCACACCCCTTCCGCGCCGGGCGATGCACCCCATCATCGGGCGCGACGGGGTGACCCTCGCCGACAAGTTCGCCGAGGGACCGATCACGCTGTACGGGATCATGACCAGCGGCTTTCCCAACATGTTCCTGATGCCCGCGCCGGGGCTCCAGTCAGTGGTGACGGTCAACTACACGCACCTGGCGGTCGAAGGCGCCGAACACATCGCGGCGACGATCGCGATGCTCGAACGGCGCGGCGTCCGGTTTGCCGACGTGCTGCCCGAGGCCGAAGCGGCGTGGACGGCCGACGTCGTGCGCACGTTCGAGGACATCACCGACTTCATGGCTGCGTGCACGCCGTCCCGGTTGAACTTCGAAGGCGATCTCAGCAAGGTGAATCCACGCAGGGGCAACTACGGCGCCGGCTTCGGCGACTTCTTCGGCTACCAGAAGCTGCTGCGCGACTGGCGAGCACGCGGCGACTTCGCCGGTCTGCGGCTCGAGGAAGGCGGCGATTGCGCGCGTTGAGCGCGAGGTCGTCGCCATGGTGAAAGGGGAGATCGTGGCAGAAGTCAGCAACGCAATGAATCGGCGACAGGTCGTCGTCGTGACGGGGGGTGGTGCCGGCATCGGCGCCGCCATCGCCGAGGCGGTCGGGCGCACCGGCGCGTACGTCGTCACCGTCGACCCGGGGGTGACCGTCGACGGGCTCGGACAGGACGAGGCCCCCGCGGAGACGACCGCCGACCGCATCGTCGCGGCCGGTGGCGCAGCGCGGGCGTCGAACGCGTCGGTCACCGACGCCGCGGCCATCGACGCGCTCTTCACTGGACTGGTCGACGAGTTCGGTGGGCTCGAGGCGGTGATCAACGTTGCGGGCATCAGCCGCCCGACGGGGTTCGACCAGGGCGACGAGCAGGCGTGGGAATCGGTGCTGAGTGTGCACCTCGATGGGTACCTGAACGTGCTGCGGTCGGCGCTGCCGATCATGACGGCGGCCGGACGAGGCCGGATACTTGGTGTCACCTCGGGCTCCGGTTGGCGACCGGCCAACGCGGGGGCGTACAGCTGCGCAAAGCGGGCGGTGGCCGCGCTCACCTGGCAGCTCGGAAAGGTCGCGCCGCGCGGGGTCACCGTGAACGCGCTTTCGCCGATCGCGGCCACGCGCATGGTGACCGCAGGCCTGGCCCAACAGGCTCCCGCGGCCACCGGCGGCGACCAGAACCAGACCGGCGGCGTGTCGCTCGCCATCGCCGCGATGCCGACACCCGAGCAGCTCGGACCGGTCGGCGCGTATCTCGGCAGCGACGCCTTCTCGTGGAGCTCCGGGAACATCATCTTCTCCAACGGCTCCGAGGTGGCCCCGATCGCGCCGCCACGCCTACTCGAAGCCGCGCGAACCGCGGAGGTCGCCGCGCTCGCCACCGTCTTCGACACCATCATTCCCGCCGCGTTCGTGCCGGCCGAAGCCGCGCAGCAGACGAACGGCGCCAGCAACGGCCGGTTCGCCGGCGTGTTCGACGAGACCGGCGCGACTCCCGGCACGACCGGAAGCGGAGGGCGATCGTGCCTGATCGTCACCGACGATCCGCAGTGGGAATCGGCGTTGTGCGACGCATTGACCTCTCGGGGCGTCACCTGCGCACGGATCGCAGGCGCGCCGGCGACGGACTTCGCGGGTGCGGCCCGACAGCTCGGGCAGGCGGCGCGCGACGCCGGTCGGATCGACTCGGTCGTGGTCGCACGAACTGGATCCGGCACCGAGTCGGGCGGCACAGGGGAGCCCTGGCAGCAGGTGCTCGAGGAGCACGCGGGCATCACCGACGCCATCCGCAGCGACGTCGCGTGGGTGCGGGCGGTGAGCGACCACGCAGCTGAATCCGGTGGACGAATGCGCATCGTCACCGTGACCCCCGCCACGACCTCGGGTGGGAAGAGTCGCGCGCAGGCAGCTGCGCAGCTCTCACGCGCCGCACATCTCGTGGCGGAGGTCCAGACCGACGCGTTCGCAATCAGTGTCGAAACCGACGCGGACTCGCGCTACGCGACCGTCGGTGAGCTTGTCGGGTACCTGGCCAGTGCCGACGACGCCGGGATGATGTCGGGCGCCGAGCTGGTCGCAACGGCCGAGTGGATCGGGTTGCGCAGCCACCCCCACCCCGAGGCGTCCATCTCCTTCGGCGGGCCGGACATCCCGCCATGGGTCGACGGCGTCCTGCGCAGCATCGTGAACGACTCGACGACGGGGAGCGGAGCATGACAATCGAACGAGTGGTCGACGCGCACGTCCACCTCTGGGATCCGGCGCGAGCTGACTGGTATCCGTACCTGGCCGGCATGCAACAGCTCGACATGGGCGACATCTCCGGAATGTGCCGCCGGTTCGACCAGACGATCTACTTCTCGGAAACCGCGAAGTGGAACGTGCAGAAGTTCATCCACGTGGCGGCGGCGGCGCCGGCGAAGCTCACCGACGAGACGCGCGAGCTGGACGAGCAGGCTGAGGCAACGGGGCATCCCGACGCCCTCATCGGCGGCGTGGTCCCGAGCGACGACACCGGCGAACTCGAACGCCAGCTCGACGACCAGATGGCGTCGAAGCGTTTCCGCGGCATCCGGATCATGGGCGAAGGGGACCAGGCGTTGCCGACCCCCGCGATCCTCAAGGCGCTGCAGGATCGCGGTCTCATCTTCGAGCTCATGGTTCACCCCGACCAACTCAGCGAGGCTGCGGCCGCGCTCGACGGCTGGGAGCTACCGGTGGTGGTGGAGCACACGGGGTGGCCACGGTCGAACGATCCCGAAGAGTACGAGCTCTGGGCGACCGGCATGGCAGCCCTCGCCGGTCTCCGGGAGAACGTGACGTGCAAACTGTCGGGCCTCGCGATGCCGATGCAGTCGATGGATGCCGCGAAGTTCGCGCCCTGGATCGAGCACGCAATCGACCTCTTCAACGTCGACCGGTGCATGTTCGCGAGCAACTTTCCCGTCGACGGCATGCACGGGACGTTCGACGACCTCTACAGCACCTACGACGAGCTCACCGCCGGCCTCGACGAGCCCACCCGCGAGAAGCTCTTCGCAGGAAACGCCGAGCGCATCTACCGCTGCTGAGCGTCGGTCGCCAGACCGGTCGAGGTCGCGGCCAGGCTGGGCCGGCGACCACCGAGCTACACCCCCGCACCGGTCGCACTCCCCCGCCGTCGTCGTCGCCGTACGAGTGGTTCCCGGCCGCGAAGGGTGTCCGGCACGCGATGTCGCGACGCCGCTGCCGGTCAGTTGCGCGTCGGGGCGGTGGGGTCGATCGCCAGGCTGAGCGCGTCCCACGTGCGCCGGTTGGAATCGCCCAGTCGCCGCAGCTGCGCGGAGAACTGCCGGTAGGCCTCCCACGCGTCGGCCGGCTCCCCCGCCTCGATGCCCTGCTCGAAGCTCGACCGCGCCCGCGCCGTCTCCGCCCACTCGGCCTCGTCGGCGCTGATCGCCTCGCGGAGCTCGAGCAGGATCTCGTCCCGGTCGAGCAGCGCGGACGAGCCGTCCGGCTCCTGATCGACCCGCTTCCTGCGCCGCATCGTTCCCTCCGGCCTCGGCTGACGGAGCGACGGTGCCCGAACCTTCGTGAAGATGACGTGAGAGCCCCGGCGGCCGGGCGACCCCTCGCGACGTTCGACGGCTACCGCATGATCCCGGTGTGGCCGAGCGAGTAGCGGCCGGGTTGCGGCCACACGGTGAGCCCGTGCGGCTGCCGGCCGACGGCCACGCTGGCGACCGCGCCGGTGGTCGTGTCGAACCGGTAGACGACCCGGTCGTAGCGGCCGCTCAGCCACAGGTACCGGCCGTCGGCGCTCACGTTGCCCATGTCGGGGCTCCCACCGCCGGGGATCGCCCAGTTGGCCACGACCCGGTTGGTGGCGAGGTCGACCACGCTCACGCTGCCAGGACCGTGGGGCGCGATCCCCTGCAGGCTCGGCAGCCCGCGGTTCGAGACGTAGAGCTTGGTGGAGTCACGGCTGAAGTACAGGCCGTGGGGCCCGATGCCGGTCGCGATCGAGCCCGTGATCGTGAGAGTCGCGGGATCGACGAGGAACACCTTGCCGCTCGACATCTCCGCGACGAAGAGCGTCTTCCCGTCGGGCGACATGCGCACGTCCTGCGGCATCGCGCCCGCCGCGAGCTGCAGGTAGCCGACGATCCGCCGGTTCACGAGGTCGACCTTCACCAGGGCGCCGCGGAACTCGCACGACGCGATGAGGTAGCTGCCGTCGACGGCGAAGTCGGCATGGTTGAGGCCCGAGCAGTGCAGCAGCGGGATCGAGTACTGGAGCCTCATGGTGTGCGGATCGCGGAAGTCGAGCCGACGCGCGGCCTCCGCCACCACGATCGCGGAGCCGCCGTCGGGCGAGAAGTACATGTTGTAGGGGTCGTCGACCGTGATCGACGGGCCCGGCTTCCCCGTCGTCGGGTCGATGGGCGTGACGCTCCCCGAGGTCTGGGTCTCCGCGTTGTTGGTGACCCACAGCGTGCGCAGGTCGTACGAGGGCACGATGTGCTGCGGCCCGACGCCGACCCGGAACGTGTCGACCACCCGCAGCGTCGCCGGGTCGATGACCGAGACCGTGTTGTCCTTCAGGTTCGGCACGTAGACCCGCGGCAGCGCGCCCGCGGTCGCCGCGCTCATCGCCCCGGCCCGGGCCTCGCTGTAGATGTCGCGCGGGTCGATCACCGGCGGCATGCCCGGCACGGGCACGAGCGGCGGCGGGACCGCGCTCGTCGCCGTCACCGGTGCCGTCGTCGCCTTCGACGCCGTCGAACCCGCGCGCGCCGTGGTCGGCGAGCCGCCACCGCCGCTGCAGCCCGCGGCGGCCACCGCGAGCACCACGGCGAACGCGACGCCCGCCACGCGGCACCGGGATCCTCTCCTTCGACCGCGCGCGTGCGGCGCGGTCACGACCATCCGCTCACTGCGCCACGATGTCGCTCACCTTGACGAGCTGGTAGCCGCGGGCCCGGATCGCGCCGACGAGCGGCTCGAGCGCGTCGACGGTTCCTCGATGGCCCGAGTGCAGGCTGACGATCGCGCCCGGTTGCAGGCCGGCCAGGACCCGTTGCTGGATCGCGGCCGCGCCCGGGTCCTGGTAGTCGTGCGGGTCGACGTCGAAGCCGAGGACCACCCGGTAGCCCGCCTTCCCCGCCGCTTCGTTGACCACCGCGGTGGTCGACGAGACCTCCGTGCCCGACGGCCGCAACCACAGGCCGCGCGTGCCGAGCATGCGCTGCAGGACGTCGGCGCACCGCTGGATCTCGGAGTACGCCTGCGCGGCCGGCATCTGCAGCAGCGTGCCGTGCGAATACGTGTGGTTGCCGATCTCGTGCCCGTCCGCGGTGAGCGCGCTCGCGATCGACGGGTTGGCCTCGAGCCACGAGCCGATCACCATCAACGTGAGCGGCGCCGACACCGCGCGGCCCGCGTCGAGCAGGGGCTTCACGAGGCCGGCGGTGCCGAGCCCGGTGTGGAAGGTGAGCGCGACCCGCGGTGGCGCGTCGACCGAACCCCGTTCGACGAACCGTGCGGGTCCCCCGGGCGCGGCCGTCGTCGTCGGCGCGACGGTCGTCGTCGGCGCCGCAGTGGTGGCCGCAGTGGTCGGCCCGGTGGTCGTGGACGTCGACGACGCGCTCGACCGCGCGCTCGAGCCCGACCCGGAGCACGCGGCCGCGACCGCGGCCAGCGTTCCCGTCAGCGCGCCGGTCAGGAATGTCCGTCGGTCGATCACGAGAGCGCAAGGTTGCACGGGCCAGATGAGAGGCGGGTGAGGATCGCGCCGTCATCCGACCCTGTCGCAGGCGCGCCGTTCAACGCCGGTTCAGGATGCGCAGCGCATCGTGGACGCATCACCGTTCGGACCCTCGCCGAGCGGTCTCCCGAGGAGATGTGACGATGATCGCGATCCAGAGCCCCGAACCGGCCTGGGACTCCACGAAGCACACCCGCACGCTGGTCGTGCTGCCCACGCTCGACGAGGCCGGCAACATCCGGAGCGTCCTCGGGCGCATCCGTACCGCGCTCCCATCGGCGCACGTGCTCGTGGTCGACGACGGCAGCGCCGACGGCACCGCCGAGCTCGCGCAGGCCGCGGCCGACGAGCTCGGCCAGATCCGGGTCCTCCGCCGCACCGGCCCGAAGGGCCTCGGCCCCGCGTACCGCGCCGGGTTCGAAGCCGGACTCGCCGACGGGTACGACGTCCTCGTCGAGATGGATGCAGACCTGTCGCACGATCCTCGTGACCTCCCGGCCCTGGTCGCAGCGGTCGAGGCGGGCGCCGACCTCGCCATCGGCTCACGTTACGTCCCCGGCGGCGCCACCCCCGGGTGGCCGCGCAAGCGCCGGCTCCTCTCCCGTGCCGGCGGCCTCTACGCGCGGTCGTTGCTGCGCCTCCCCGTGCGGGACGTGACGTCGGGCTTCCGGGCCTACCGGGCCGATCTCCTGCGGGCGATCGACCTGCAGACCGTCGAGACCACCGGCTACGGCTTCCAGATCGACATGACCGACCGGGCCCGCCGGAGCGGGGCCGGGATCCGCGAGGTGCCCATCGTCTTCCGCGACCGCACGGCCGGCGAGTCGAAGATGTCGGGCGGGATCGTCCGTGAGGCCCTGCTGCTCGTCACCCGCCGCGCCGTCGACAACCTGCGCGACGGCCGGGGTCGGCACCGCCCGGCGCCGGTGCACCCGGCGGCCGTCACCCGGCCCGGAAGCAACGAGGGGATCCGTGGTCACGCCCTCGTGCCGTTCGGCCGCTGGCACCCGTCGCTGGCCCGCCCCGGCTCGGATCGCTGCAACTGACGCTCCGTCGGCGCGGGGATCGGTGCAGTACCGGCGGCTGAGCCGCCCGATCCGCGGCCACCTCGTCCCGCCGCACCCGGTCGTCGCGTGCGATCCTTCGTCGATGCTGACGGGGACGCGGGGATCGTGAGCCTTCCGGCCACCCGCCTGCCGCGTGGTCGCGTCGTCGCGCTCGGGTGCGGCGTGCTGGCCAACGTGCTGCTGGTCGCGCTGGTGCCGCGGCACGGGCCGAGCAGCGTGGCCCTCGTCGTGCTGGCCACCGCGATCTGCGGCGGGTTGGCGATCGTGGAGGGCCGCGCTCCCCGGCTCGGAGGCCGGCTCGTCGCCGCCGCGATCGTCGTCGTGATGGGCGTCGCGGTGGTCACCCCGCCGCTCACCTCGAACGACCTCTGGTCCTACGGCACCTACGGGCGCATGGTCGTGGCCCACGACGCCAACCCCTACACCGCGACGCCGAGCCAGTTCCCCCACGACCCCATGGCCCAACGGGTGAGCGCGATCTGGCAGCACCGGCCCAGCGTCTACGGCCCGGTGTGGTTGGGCGTGGCGTCGGCCGACGCCGCGCTCGTCGGCCGGAGCGCGCTCGGCAACCGGCTCTTCTTCCAGCTCCTGGCCGCGCTCGCGGCGACGGCGATCCTCGTGCTCGTGTGGCGGAGGACCCGGAGCACGGCCACGATCCTCTGGCTCGGGCTCAACCCGGCGTTCCTCGCCGTCGGCGTCAACGGCGGGCACGCCGACCTGGTCATGGGCCTCGCGATCCTCGGTGCCGCGCTCTGCGCGGCCCGGGGCCGGGGCTGGATCGCCGGGTTGCTCATCGGGCTCGCCACCCTGGTGAAGGTCACCGCGGCGCTCGCGCTCGTGGGCATCGTCCTCTGGGCCTGGCGGGCCCGCCGCGTGCGGATCCTCGTCGGCGCCGTGGCGGGCGCGTCCCTCACCGTGTTGATCGGCTACGCCGCGATCTTCCGCGACGCCACGCGGGTGCTCACGAGCGCCGACCACACCGTGACCGCCGCGTCCCCGTGGAACGGTCTGGCCGACTTCCTGCTCGGCCACGATGCCCTCCGCAACGTCGCGCATCCCCTCGCGGGCAACCACACCCTGGACGTGATCGCCGCCAGCGGGCTGGCGCTGGTGGCCGTGCTCGCGCTGACGCTCGGATGGAGGGCTGCCCGGGCCAGGGACCCCCGCGCGGCCGTGGGCGTCACCACGGCGTCGTACACGTTCGGCGCGAGCTACGCATTCCCGTGGTACCTCAACTGGTCGCTGCCATCCGTCGCCGACGCGCCCCCGTCACCGATCGCGTGGGTGATCTGGCTCCAGGCCGCCGCGGCTCTCGCGGTGCTGAAGCTGCGCATCCTGTCGACCGGCACCTGGGGCGACACGTTCTTCCGGGTGCTCCTGACGGACGTGACGCCGCTCGCGCTCCTCGTGGCCTTCGTCGTCTACGGGCTGCGGACGGCATCCGGGCGACCATCGGCGGAAACCGGGCCAGACGAGCCGGTGTCGGCACAGGGAGCAGATCCTGCGGGTTCCGGCCTGCTCCCGGGCTGATCTCGATCGCATCCGGGCCGCGGTTCGTGCCGCTCTGCATCGTGTCGAGCCGGGTGGCCAACTACGATGACTCGCCAATGCCTGCCTCCGAGTTGCTTTCGAGATCAGCTGAGGTCGCCGTCGCCGGCGGCGAGTCGCCCACACTCGCGATCGGCAGCCGCGCCGCGGGCAAGCTCTGGGACCTCCGCTGGCTGCTGGTGTGGGCCACCGCGGTGGTCGCGTTCGTCGTGCTCGTCGGGGTGCCCACTTCGCGGCCGCAGATCTTCGCCCTCATCTGCACCGGCCTGATCGCGTCGACGATCGGCACCGAGCGCAGCTGGGCCCGCGTCGTCGTCGACTTCCTGCCGTTCTACGCGATCCTCGCGATCTACGACGCGTTGCGCGGCTCGGCCGACACGTGGTTCGAGCCCCACGCGCTTCCCCAGATCCACGTCGACCAGTGGATCTTCGGCGGCACCGTCCCCACCGTCCGTCTGCAACGCGCGCTCTACACGCCGGGCGTCGCGCACGTCTGGGACTACGCCGCGTTCTGCGTCTACATGACGCACTTCATCGTGCCGTTCGTGGTGGCCGGGGTGCTGTGGAAGTATCACCACGAGCGCTTCTACCGGTACACCGCGCTCTTCATCGGCCTCACGTTCGCCGCATTCGCCACGTACGTGATCTACCCCGCGGTGCCGCCGTGGATGGCGAGCCAGCACGGGCAGATCCAGCCCACCGCGAAGATCATCGACGAGATGTGGACGCACATCGGCCTCGCGAATGGCGCCAATGTCTTCTCCGGCGCCGGGCACTTCGCCAACCCGGTGGCCGCGGTGCCGTCGCTCCACGCCGCGTACACGATGCTCATCGTGCTGTTCTTCTGGAAGAGCGCGGGGAAGTGGCGCCCGCTCCTCGCGCTCTATCCGCTGGCCATGGGATTCACCCTCGTCTACGCGGGTGAGCACTACGTGATCGACATCCTGCTCGGGTGGGGCTACGCCGCCGCGGTGTTCTTCATCGGGTCGCGGCTCTTCGACCGGTTCGAGCGCAAGCGCGCCGCCGGGCCGGAGGCCTCGGTGCTCACCGACGCGCCCGCGCCGGCGTACGCCGACAGCACCGGCGGCTGACCAGCCTCAGCAGTCGGGGTTGGCCACGGTGCCGTCGCCGAGCACCGTGCGGCAGAGGTGCACGCCGGCCATCTGCGCCGGCGTCAGGCTGGTGCCGGTGAGCACGGCGCCGGTGAGGTCGGCGCCGGTGAGGTCGGCGGCGGTGAGGTCGGCGGCGGTCAGGTCGGCGTAGCTGAGGTTGGTGCGGGCCAGGTTCGACTCCGTGAGCCGGGCGCCGGCCAGGACCGACCCGCTCATGTCGGAGCCGGAGAAGTCGACCCGGGTGAGATCCGCGTGGCTCAGGTCGACGTCGTAGAGCTGCGAGTCGGGGAGGTGCGCGCCCTCCATGAAGTTGCCCGCGCACGCGGAACCCGGGCGGATGTGGCACGCCCCCACCATCGTGTGCTCGGTGTTGTTGCACGCCGACACGCCCACCACGATGAGCAGGCCGACGAGCAGCGTCAACCCGCGGCGGCGCGTCACGACGACCCCGAGGGCCGCAGGATCTCGACGCCGTCGACCGTGGCCACCCGGTGCCAGCCACCACGCGCGAGGTAGCGCGCGAACTGCGGGTAGTGGCTCGGCGGGTAGTGCGAGGCCTGGCGTTGGTTGGCGGTCGACATGTTGGCGATCAGCACCGGCGGGTGATGCTGCAGGTCATCCAGGAAGTCCTTCCATGCCCCCGGCACCGCGTACCGCTCGCCGACATGGTCGTGCGGACGGCCCCCGCTCGTACCGGTGACGAAGCCCGTGGTGGCGAAACGTACCGCGGGCCGCCGGTCGGACGACCAATAGACCTCCGGCGCCTGGCCCCATACGAGCACCCGCTGGCCCGCCGTCGTGTGTGCGGCCACGTAGGCCCCGACCGCGAGGGCCACCCGGGTGTCCTTGCTGTTGTGGCCGGTGAACGCGGGGCCGAGGAAGTAGGCGGCCGGGCCCAGCGCCAGGATCGCCACGAGCAGGCACGCCGGGACCCGCCGGAGCCGCGGCACCGCGGTGAGGCCCCGCATGCCCAGCAGCGTGAGTGGCGGCAGGAGCTGCAGGTAGTAGTGCCCGAAGAACCGCAGGCCGGCCACGACGGCGATCACGCCGGTCGCGAGCCAGAGCCACAGGTCGAGGTCTTCGCGCCAGTGGCTCCACGCGAGCGGCGTGAGGAGCACGAGGGCGAGGCTGCCGAACAGGAACCACAGCGTCTGGTGGTATCCGAGGCGCAGCGCGTAGCCCAGCACGCCGCTGGCGTCGAGGTACGAGCCGTTGCTCGTGAAGACCCACCGGAAGAAGTCGTGCCAGCCGAAGACCGCGGCCGTGACGACGATCCCGAGCCCGAACGAAGCCGAGAGCAACACGAGGCCGCGGCCGCGCCGGGCCCGCCACGCCAGCCACGCGAGCGGCACGATCGCGACCAGCGCGGTCTGCTTCGTGAGCGTCGCGACCGCGAGCATCAAGCCGCTCGCGGTGCTGCGTCCACGGACCCCGAGGACGAACGCGGCCGTCATGAACGGCAGCATGAACACCTCGAAGCTCGCCGCCTGCGCGTCGAGCGGCCGGAACCCGCTGGCCGCCAGCAGGTACAGCAGGCCGGCGACCAGGCCGGCGTAGTGCCACCGGAACCGCCGGCGCGCCTCCGCGCCGAGCAGCACCGCGGTGACGGCCTGGGCCACCACCGCGAGTACGCGGACGGGCCCGAGATCGGAGGAGCCGGTGATGCGGAAGACCGCCGCGTAGAGGTACGGCACCAGCGGTGGCTTGCGGTCGACGGTGTCGAGATACAGCCGGCCCCCGTGGATCAACGACTGCGCCTGGGTCGCGAGGTACGCCTCGTCGGAGTTGAAGACGCGGTTCGAGAAGGTCGGGATCCGCAGCACCGCGGCCACGCCGAGCAGGACGAGGAACAGGATCCACAGGCGCGGCCCGTCGACCGGAGCGGGCCCCGCATCGCGGTCGCCGGCGACGTCGGGTGCGTCGACCAGCGCCATGGTTCGGGCTCCCGTTGAATAGGCCGATGCGATCGGGGTCCGATGCTAGTGAGGCCGGGCCTCAGGATCCCGACAGGGCCGGCGGGTTCGGTACCGGTACGATCCCGTCGCTCATGGAGGCCCTCCGTTCCACGCCATGGATCCGCGCCGCCGTCGCCGTGGCCACCGTCGCCCTGCTCCTCGCGGGCCCGGCAGCCGGTGCATCCGCGGCCCCGACCCCCACGACGACCTCTCCGCTCGGCCCGGTCTTCGGGTCCCCACCCCGCGAGCTCTCCCCGTTCGCGGCCTCCGATGCGTTCTGCAAGCGCGAGACCCCACTCCCCGCGCCGCCGCCCGTCGCCAGCGCCCCGGGCGTGACCGCCGACACCATCACCGTGGTTGCGCTCGTCCCCCCGGGGACGCCGTCGCCCGGGGGCGGGCGGCCCGTCGACCCCACGGCCGAGGCGCAGGGCTTCGCCAAGCTGGTCAACCAGTGCGGTGGGATCAACGGCCGGCGGCTCGACCTCCAGGTCGTGCCCACCACCGCCGACCCCGCGGCCGACTGCGCGCGCGCCGTCGGCGACTTCCATCCCTTCGCCGTCGTCTCGTGGCTGGGATCCGACGCGGCCGACTGCGTCGCGGGCGCCAATCGCACCGTGATGATCGCGAGCGGCGCGCAGGTGCCCGACACGGCGCTCCTCCACACCCAGGGCCGCCTCGCGGTGGGCGCCACCACTCGCGGCGTCCTCCGCGCGCGTCTGCTCGACCTCATCGCAAGTGGCCGGCTCGACGGCAAGCGGGTCGAGATCGTGGTGCAACCCGGCGGCGTACGCGCCGCGCTCGAGATGCGGCGCAACCTCGGCGCGGCCGACCCCAAGCGGAAGATCACGGTGGTGGGCACGATCACCGACCCGACGCGTGCGGTTGCCGACGTGCTGCTCAGCACCGCGTTCGATCCGGCCACAGCCAGACACACCCGTGCGGGCAAGCACCCGGTGGCGGTCTACGCGTTCGGGAACGCGACCGACCAGGAGCTCGACGCGGTGCGCACGGACGCGGGTGCCGTGGGCGCGAAGCGCGTGAGCGACGCCGAGCTCTACGGCTGGATCACCCCCGCGCTCGCGCAGTACCGGAGGGGCGCGAGCCCGACGCGCTTCGCGCAGATGTGCAACGAGGCGAGCGTCGAGGCCCGCACCGACCCCAGCGCGCCGTCGACGACGACCACCACCTCGACGCCGACGACCACGACCGCACCGCCCACGCTGCCCGACGGCTCGTACGCGCGCGTCGCGCGGATCTGCCTGGCGATGCGCACGCTCGCCCGGGCCCTCTACGAGGCGGGGCCCAACCCGACCCAGGCCACGCTCGTCCGCGCGCTGTACCGGCTGCCGTACGTCGACCAGCCCGACGCCGGCCCCGTCCCCCGCCCCAACCAGGTGGTCAACGAGCCCCCCACGCGGGCCCGGCAGGTGGTGGTGCTGGCCCAGGCCCAGTACCCGTGCGCCCGGCCCGACCCCGACGATTCCGCCAATCCCCACATGTGCTGGGTCCCGGTCCCCGGGTGGACCTCGGGCCGCGCCGTGAACGCGAAGCTCTGAGGGGCCCGCCGGCCGGGATTCGGCATCGCCGCCCGCTTGGCCGCCCCGGCCCCGCTCCGGGCCTCTGACCTGGGGCGGGAGCCCCCGGGCCCCCTCTGTGACCAGGGCCGGAGCAGCTCCTCGCGGCGTTTTCACCTGTGGTTCAGGCTGCGTGCGTACGCTCCTGGTTGGTGTCTCTGACAGAACTGGTGGTACCTCCGGGCATCGGCAGCCGCCGACGGCTCCTCGAGTCTGCGACTCCGCCGCTGATCGCGGCGGTTCTCGGCGCGCTCGCGGGCTTCGCCGACCTGAAGGGCGTCGATCTCCCGGCCGCCCTCTACCGGGTCTCGCTCTTCCACCGGCACGGCCTCACGCTCTGGGACAGCCAGTGGTACGGCGGCCATTGGACGCTCGACTACAGCGTGATCTTCCCGCCGGTCGCGGGCATCCTCGGGATCCACCTCACCGAGATCGTGTGCGTCACCGTCGCGGCCCTCGCGTTCGACCGGCTCGCGGTCGGCGCGCTGGGTCGCAGCGCGCGCGTCGCCTCGATCGTCTTCGCGCTCGGGACCCTGGTCCAGGTCGCGATCGGCCAACTCCCGTTCCTGCTCGGCGAAGCCCTCGCCCTCTCGGCGCTGTGGGCGATGAGCCGGGGGCGTTGGCGCCTCGCGGTGCTGCTCGCGATGGCGACGGCGCTCGCCACGCCGCTCGCGGGCGCGTTCCTCGGCATCGCCGTGGTGGCGTGGCTGCTCGCCGAGTGGCCCCGGCGCCGCACCGGTCTCATCGCCATGCTCGCCGCCGCCGCCATCCCGGTGGTCGCGATGTCGGTGCTGTTCCCGGGGCAGGGGGCGATGCCGTTCCCGTTCAAGGTCTGGTTCTACAGCCTGATCGTCTTCGTCGCCGCGGCCGCGTGCATTCCCGCGCGGTTCAAGGCGTTGCGCATCGGTGTCGGGATCTACCTCGGCGCGGTCGTCGCCTGCTACTACATCCAGACGCCGATCGGCGGCAACATCGAACGCCTGGGCCAGGCCTTCGGGCCCGCGCTGCTCGTGCTGTTCCTCTGGCCGGCGTGGACCACGTTGCTCCGGCGCGACGGATCCCGGGTCGTCACCGCCCCGGCGACCGGCGCCCCGCCCGTCGCCGTACAGGCAGCGGTCCCGTCGGCGGCCGTCGCGGCGACGGCCAACGCGACCGGCTTCCGCTCGGTGTGGTCGTCGCGGCGCAACCAGGTGCTCGCGGCGACGCTGGTCGTCATCCTCCTCAGCGTGATGCAGTGGGAGGCCGCCATCGGCCCGCTCTTCACCAACCGCTCCGACCCGTCGTCGACGCGGTCGTACTTCAAGCCGCTGCTCGCGTGGGTCCACCAGCACTCACAGCCGGCCGGCCGCGTGGAGATCGTGCCGACGCGCCTGCACTGGGAGGCGGCCTACGCCGCGCCGACGCTCACGCTCGCACGCGGCTGGGAGCGTCAGCTCGACACCGCCAACAACCCGATCTTCTACCGGGACGAGCCCCTGACCGCGACGGCGTACCACGCCTGGCTGCTCGACAACGGCGTGCGGTTCGTCGCCCTCCCCGATGCGTCGCTCGACTACGCGGCGACCGCCGAGGGCGCGTTGCTACGCTCCGGCGTCCCCGGGCTCTCCCGCGTCTGGCACGATGCGCACTGGCAGGTGTTCGCGGTGCGGGGCGCGCCCGGGATCGTGAGCGGGGACGCGGTTGCCGTGCATCTCGACAACGGCCACATCCAGCTCAACATGACGAGCGCCGGCGTCGCGCACGTCCGCGTCCGCTACAGCACTCGCTGGATCGTCGCGACCGGCACCGCCTGCACCGCGGAGGACCCGGGCAAGTGGCTCCGGGTCGAGGCTCCGGCCCCCGGCCCGCTGCGGCTCGAGCTCCGCCTCGACGGATCGTCGGCCGATCCGTGCGTCGCCCCCCTCCCATCGGCCGCGGCCCTGCGAAGCAGCCGTCCACGATGACGTGGCGGCACCACCTCGCGCGCGCCGGCGCCGCGACCCTCATCCTCGTGTCGACCAGCCTGGGGCTCGGTGCGCCCGCGGGCGCGTCGGCGGCATCCGCGCCGGCTGCCCTGGCTGCACTGCCCACGTCACCGAGCCACCGGGTCCTGGTGCTCTCGGTTCCCACGCTCACGTGGGCTGACGTCACGCAGGCGGCGATGCCCAACCTCTACGCGCTCCTGCAGAAGGGCGCGGTCGCCGATCTCTCGACGCGCGGTTCCCGCGCCTTCATGCATTCGGGCGACAGCTACGCCACCATCGGCGCGGGCACCCGGGCCGTCGGCGCGTCCCCGGCCGGCGCGATGTTCGAGCCCCAGGAGCGCTACGGCGCCGACACCGCCGCGAGCGTCTACCAACGGCGCACCGGGAAGCCCGCCGACGGCGAGATCGTCGCGCCGCAGATCGCCGACCTCATCGCCCGCAACGACGCGTTGCTGTTCGGCGCGAAGATCAGCGCGCTCGGCGACGCACTCTCGGCCGGGCACGTGCACCGCGCGGTGATCGCCAACGCCGACGAGAACGAGCCGCCGGAGGTGGAGACGGGATCGCAGTACGGGCGCGAAGCCGTGTCGGCCCTCATGGGCTCGGGCGGCCGGCTCCCCCGCGGTGACGTGGGCACCGACCTCCTGCAGTCGGACACCGACTCGCCCTACGGGGTCCGGCTCGACCTCGCCCGGGTGGAGTCGCAGTTCGCGCAGCGATTCACCAGCCGCAGCGTCGTGCTGGTGGAGGCGTCGGATCTCACCCGGGCCGACAACTACCGCGCCAACGCGCTGGCCTCGCACCGCAACATCCTCACCAAGCGGGCCATCGCGCGGACCGACCTGCTCGTCGGCCGGCTGCTCCGCCACGTCGACCTGCACCGCGACTCGGTGCTCGTGGTCGGGGTCACCCCCTCGAGCCGCCAGGCGGGCAACACGGTCGCGGGCCTCGTCTCCCCCGGGGTCGCGCCCGGCCTGCTCACATCGCCGACCGTGCGCCGGGCCGGCTTCGTGCAACTGATCGACGTGGCGCCCACGATCCTGTCGCTCGTCGACGTGAAGGCGCCGTCGTCGATGGAAGGCCGGTCGTTCGAGCGGGACAGCACCGGGGGCGGCTTCGCGAGCCGGCGATCGTTCCTCGTGCGGTCCAACCGCGCCAGCGTCTTCCGCGACTCCGTCGTGCGCACGGCGTCGGTCGTGTACGTCTGGGCCCAGATCGTGCTCGCCCTGCTCGCGCTGCTGATCGTGTTCCGGGGCCTGCGCCGCATCCCTCCCGCGGCCGCGTGGGTGAGCGGGGCGCTGCCGTTCTTCGCGCTCGGCCTGCTCGCGTTCCTGTCGATGACGTTCCTCGCGACGCCGCTCCCGTTCTACGACTGGGGTACCAACGCGTACTGGGCGTTCCTCGTGGCCGGGTCGGCGGTCGTGGCGTTCGTCGCCGGGCGGTTCGTGCGTCGCCATCCCGTCGACCCGCTCGTCGCCGTGCTCGGGCTCGTCGTCCTCGTGATCGTCGGCGACATCGTGCTCAACCACGCGCGCCTGCAGTTCAACAGCGTGCTCGGCTACTCCCAGACCGCCGCCGGCCGCTTCGCCGGGCTCGGCAACCTCGGCTTCGCGGTGCTGGCCGCGGCTTCGGTGCTGCTCGCCGCCCTCGTCGCCCACCGGATCGGCGGCCGCCGGGGCCGGATCGCCGCCGTCGTCATCTGCGTCGTCGCCCTCGTCGTCGACGGCTTCCCGATGTGGGGAGCCGACGTCGGCGGGTTCATCGCCGGCATCCCCTCGTACGCGGTGTTCGTCACCCTGCTGCTCGGGCTCCGGATCCGGTGGAAGGCGGTGTTGGCGTGGGGCGTCGGCACGATCGCCGCGATCACCGTGCTCGGCTTCATCGACCTCGCCCGGCCCGCCGACCAGCGCACCCACCTCGGCCGCCTGTTCGAGAAGATCGGCAACCCGGGTTCCGGGGGCATCTCGACCGTGATCCTGCGCAAGGCCGGGGAGAACGTCGGCACCCTCAGCACGTCGACCTGGCGACCACTGCTGATCGTCCTGCTCCTGGCGTTCGCGGTCGTGGCGTGGCGGGCGCCGTTCGTCGGACGCGCGCTCGTGCGCGAGATCCCCGAGCTCCGGGCCGCACTCGCGGGCGTCGCCACGTTCGCGGTGATCGGCTACGCGCTCAACGACTCCGGCATCGCGATTCCCGCGCTGATGCTCGCCGTGCTCAACGCCTCGCTCGTGTTCCTCGTGTTCCGCGGTCTGCGGGCGTCGCCCCTGGGAGAGAGCCCCGACGACCGGGCCACCGGAGCGGAGGTGCCGGAGCCCGCACCGGCGCCGGTCTCAGCAACCGCCAGCTGAACCCACGACGAGAACGCAGGTCGGACGCGGGCTCAGACCTCGGCGCGGAGCGGCTTCGGGGCCGGGTCGGGGCCGGGCGCGGCCCCGACCGGAGCGGGCCGGGCCGATGCGGGTACGGGCGCGTCGGACGCCGCCGGACGCCGCGTCGCCTCGACCAGGAGCGCGACCAGCACGACGGCCCGCCCGACCACGAGCCCGGGCAGGATCGCCCGGACGACGCCGATCGACGCGATCCCGTGGAAGTGCCCGTACACGAGCGCGAACACCGCGAGGTCGACGGCCACGAACGACAGCCAGAGGCGACGGCTGATGGGCAGCAGGACGAAGAACACGACGAGCCAGAGGTCGTAGGTGGGCGAATAGACCTTCCCGGTGACGACGAACAGCACGATGGCCGCGGCGGCGGCCGGGATCGGCAGCAGGCGCCGGCGGATCGTGACGACGGCGAGCCAGGCCAGCCCGCCCCCCAGCGCGAGCAGCGCGACCGCGTTCGCGAAGTGGGCGCCGGCGGCTCCGTGCACCGGGAGCCCGAGGATCCGGAACGCGTAGAACCAGAGCGTCCCCCAGGTCGCCTGGCGGCGCGACTGGAACGCGTAGGGCCACCACCAGCCGTGCGGGCTGGCCGCGAGGATCGGGATGTTGACGACCGCGAACGAGAGCACGGCCCCGGCGGCCAGCCGCAGCGCGCCGCGCCGATCACGTTGCGCGAGGCGGACCGCGACGAGCGGGATCACGACGAACGCGGGGAACAGCTTCACCGCCGCCCCCAGGCCGAGCGCGACCCCGGCCGGGCCGTCCCGGCGGCGCTCGAACGCCAGCAGCCCGAGCACCATCGCGGCGACGGCGAACACGTCCCAGTTCTGGAACGCGTAGAGCACGAGGGGCGGCGCGAGCGCCCAGCGCCAGGCCCGCGCCCCGACCCGTTGGTGCAGCATCCCCGTGATCCCGACGCAGAGCGCGGCCGACCCCGCCGCGGTCACGAGCAGCACGCCGAGCGCGCTCGGCGCGATGACGGTCGCGACGTAGAGCAGCACGCCCGCGCCGACCGGGTACTCGAGCGCGCGGTCGACGTACGGGAGGGCGCCCGGGCGCACACCCCGCTTCAGGAAGAGGTGGGGCAGGTCGCTGAGCGATCCCGCGCCGCCCCGCCGGTAGAAGGCCAGCTGCAGGCCGAGCCCGAGGATGAGCGTGCCGCACGTGGCGAGGACCAGCGCCCGGCGGCCCGCGACGGAATCCGGGCCGGGAGCGGGCTCGGGGGCGTCGACCGCCGGCATCGGGACCTCGGTCGAGGGTCCGTTGCGTGGATCCGCGGCTGGAGCGGACCGGTCCATGGGGCGATCGTGGGCGGATGCGGCTGAACCGGCGCTGAACCCCGCCCCCCGGATGCCGCCGAGGAACCCGTGATATCGGGCCGTGGGTCTGCCAGCATGGGCACAGGCACTCCAACTCCGGGGGGAACGTCATGGAGCTCATTCCGCTGACCGAGGCACTGGGTGTGGAGGTGCGCGGCATCGACCTCTGCGCACCCGTCGCCGCCGACGACCTCGCGGTGCTGCGCCGGGCCTACGCCGACCAGCACCTGCTCCTGTTCCGCGATCAGGTGATCGACGACTCGGACCAGGAGGCGTTCGTCGCCGGTTTCGGCCCC
>JADGOM010000090.1 GCA_017882925.1 Acidimicrobiia bacterium
CCTCCACGAGCCCGTCGAGCCGGCCGCAGGGTGCGTCGAGCCAGAGCATCACGATCACGGGTTCGGGGTTCGCGACGGGTGCGGTGGCCTCGTTCTCGGGGACCGGCATCACGGTGAACTCGACGACCTACGTGAGCGCCACGAGGGTGACCGCCAACATCACGATCAGCGGCAGTGCATCCACGGGCGTCCGCAACGTGACCGTCGCCAACCTCGACGGCGGGGTCGCCACCGGCACGGGCATCTTCACGGTCAACGCCGCGCCCACGATCACCTCGCCCACCGCCGGCAGCCCGGTGAACCCCGGCCGCAACGGGACCACGACCTTCACCATGACCGGCACCAACTTCGTCAACGGCCTCACGGTGACGGGCAACGGCTCGGCCAGCGTCGTCAGCTACACGTGGCTCACGGCCACGACCGTCAGCGTCAAGGTGACCGGCAACGGCAGCACCGGTGCGAGCGGGAGCTTCACCGTGACCAACCCCGACGGTGGGACCGTCACCTCGGCCACCGGCAGCTTCAAGAACGGCTGAACCCACGCCGGCGCCGCGTCCACGGAGATGCCGGGCCGCGGGATCTGCCCGTACGCTCGCCGCCATGACGACTGTTGACCTTCACGGCCGCGACGGCCTGCGGCTGCGCGCCGACGAGTTCGGCGACCCGGCCGACCCGCCGGTGATCCTCCTGCACGGCGGCGGCCAGACGCGTTTCGCCTGGGGCACCACCGCGCAGGTGCTCGCCGACCGCGGCTGGCACGCGTACCGCGTCGACCTGCGCGGGCACGGCGAGAGCGACTGGCCCGACGACGCCGACTACTCCCTCGATGCGTTCGCAGGCGACGTCCTCGCGATCGCGGCCGAGATGCCACAGCTGCCGGTGCTGGTCGGCGCGTCGCTCGGCGGGGTCGCGTCGTTGACCGCCATCGGCGAGTCGCCCACGCCGATCGCGCGGGCGCTGGTCCTCGTCGACGTCGCCCCGACGATCGAGCCGGCCGGCGCGCAACGCATCGGTGCGTTCATGAGCGAGCACCTCGAAGACGGCTTCGCGTCGCTCGACGAGGTGGCCGACGCGGTGGCCGCCTACAACCCGCACCGACCGCGCCCGACCGACCTCTCAGGCCTCAAGAAGAACGTGCGCCAGCGCGAGGACGGGCGCTGGGTGTGGCACTGGGACCCGCGGTTCATGTCGGGCAAGCTCGGTGCTCGCGACGAGACCCGCGCGTCGCTCGTGCATCCCGACCGCCTGAAGATCGCGGCCCGGGCGATCACGGTGCCGGTGCTCCTCGTGCGTGGGCGCGTCAGTGACCTCCTGAGCGAAGAGGGCGCGCAGGAGCTGCTCACGCTCGTCCCCCACGCCGAGTTCGTCGACGTGGAAGGCGCGGGCCACATGGTCGCGGGCGACCGGAACGACGTCTTCAACGACGCGATCACCGGCTTCCTCGACCGCGTCCGCTGAGCCTGCGGTCGCAGATCGGCCCTTGATCGGGCCCGCCCGCGGGAGTCCAATGACAGGATCCCGGAAAAGGAGCGATCCCATGTTCGTGCAGGTCTTCCAGGCGAAGGTCGGAGACCCGGCGCTGTGGGCCGAGCGGGTCGGGGTCTGGCGGCGGGAGATCCGCCCCAAGACGACGGGCTTCCTCGGCTACACGTCGGGGGTCACGACCGACGGCGAGATGGTCACCGTCGTGCGGTTCGAGTCGGCCGAGGCCGCGAAGGTCGACAACGACCTCCCGGAACAGGGCGCGTGGTTCGAGGCGACCGCCAAGGCCTTCGCCGGCGAGGTCACGTTCCACGACTGCACCGAGGTCGACGTCCTCGGAGGCGGGGGCTCCGACGCCGCCGGCTTCGCGCAGGTCATGCAGGGGCGGGCCAACGACGAGGCCTTCATGCGCCGGCGGCTGCCGGAGCTCGAGCCCGAGCTGCGCGCGGTTCGGCCCGAGCTCATCGGCGGGCTGATCGCGTGGCACGGCGACGGCGGCGGGTTCACCGAGGTCGTCTACTTCACGTCGGAGGAGGCCGCTCGGAAGGGTGAGGTGGCGATGGCCGAGACGTCGCTCCCGGAGACCTTCGGGTCCATGATCGACGGCGCCCTCACGTTCTTCGACCTCACCGATCCCGACTTCATGTGACGGGGCGCGCTCACGAGAAGTGCGTCTGCGGTCGCTCCGCGGGCACGGCCGAACCCGCGAGCTGGTCGCCGAGGACCGACAGGAACCGCCGGCGCGCGGCGAGGAACTCGGGGTCGTGCGGGCCGAGGCCGGTGATGAGCCGGGTCACCTGTGGGAAGGCGACGGGGAAGAGCGTGAGCGCGATCTCCGACAGCACGAGCTGCGCCGGGTCGAGGTCTGCCCGCATCGTGCCCGCGGCCTGCTCGGCCTCGATCTGCTCGATCCACAGGCCGTAGACCGCGGCGCGCGCATCCGACTCCGCGACCTTGCGGCGGGTGCCGCCTTCGAGGGCCTCCCACGTGAGGAGGCGGATGTAGTCGCGGTTGGCGAGCACGCGTTCCTGCCGCTCGGCGATGCGGTCGGGGTTGGAGACGTCCTGCTCCTTCAGTTGCTCGGTGCGTTCGAGCAGCTTCCAGCGGAGGATCTCGCGGAAGAGCCCGTCCTTCGAGCCGAAGTAGTAATAGAGCATCCGCTTGTTGGTCTTGGCCCGGGCCGCGATCGCATCGACCCGGGCGCCGCTGATGCCCTTGGCCGCGAACTCGTGGAGGCCGGCCTCGAGCAGGCGGCGCTTGGTCGCCTCGGGGTCTCGCTTGGCCTTCGCCGGTGTCGCCATGAGCGCTCCTGCCGCGTCGCCGGCTCCGAGTGGCCGGGGCTCCGGGCGGCCCGATTATATTAACCGGATGGTTCATTGGTTCCGGGCGGCCTACCGCGACAAGACCGCGGAGGACGTCCACTCGCAGCGATGGGTGATCCTCATCATCCTGTGCCTGTGCCTCACGGTCACCGGGATCGACAACACCATCCTCAACGTTGCCGTCCCCTCGATCGTGCGGGAGCTCGGCGCCCGGGGCTCGCAGCTCCAGTGGCTGATCGACGCCTACACGATCGTCTTCGCCGGAATGCTGCTGACGATGGGCACCCTCGGCGACAAGTACGGGCGCAAGCTCGCGATGAGCCTCGGCCTCCTCCTCTTCGGTGGCTTCTCCCTGCTGGCCGCGCTCTCGCAGTCGTCCTCCCAGCTCATCGCGGCCCGGGCGCTCATGGGCCTCGGTGGCGCGCTGATCTTCCCGACCACGCTGTCGATCCTCACCAACACGTTCGACGGCGCGGAGCGGGCCAAGGCCATCGGCATCTGGGCCGGCATCTCCGGCGTGGGTGTCGCGATCGGGCCGCTGCTCGGCGGCTTGCTGCTCGAGCACTTCTGGTGGGGCTCGGTGTTCCTGATCAACGTGCCGGTCTGCGCGACGGGCCTGATCGTCGGCCAGTTCGTGTTGCCCAACTCGCGTGACCCCGAGTCGAGCAGGTTCGACCTACTGGGCGCGCTGTTCTCCATCCTCGGGCTCGCGGGCGTGTTGTTCGCGATCATCGAAGCCCCGAACGACGGCTGGGGCAGCCCCGGCGTGATCGCCGGCTTCATCCTCGGCTTCGGGTTCCTGGCCGCGTTCATCTGGTGGGAGCTGCACACCGCCAACCCGATGTTGGAGCTGCGGTTCTTCCGCAACCCCCGGTTCTCGGCCGCGTCGAGCACGATCATGCTCGTGTACTTCGCGCTGTTCGGCTCGACGTTCCTGCTCACCGAGTACTTCCAGTTCGTGCTCGGGTACTCGCCGCTGAAGTCGGGCGCGATGACCGGCGCGGTCGCGATCGGGTTGATCGTCGCCGCGCCCAACGCGCCGCGGCTCGTGAGGCTGTGGGGCACGAAGGTCGTGGTCGTGCTCGGCCTCACGACGCTCGCGTCGATGCTGTTCTGCTACACGTCGGGCACGTTGATGTCGAACACGTTCACCGGTTGGATGGTGCGCATGATCTACGGCGCCGGGCTCGGACTCGTGGTCGCACCGTGCACCGAGTCGATCATGGGCTCCCTGCCGAAGGAGCGCGCCGGTGTGGGCTCCGCGGTCAACGACACCACCCGCCAGGTCGGCGGTGCGCTCGGCGTCGCGATCCTGGGCAGCATCCTCGCGGCCCGGTACCACTCCCTCATCGCCGGCGCGACGGGCGTGTCGGCGTCGGTGAAGTCCAGCGCCCACGACTCGATCGGCAAGGCCATCGAGGCGGCCAAGGCCGCCACCGATCCGGTGACCGCGCGCCAGATCACCACCCTGGCCAAGGAGTCGTTCCTGTCGGCCCAGCGGGTGGCCTACGTCATCGCGGCGCTGGTCGTGTGCTGCGCGATCGGCGTGACGGCCAAGTGGCTGCCGGCCCGGGCGCCCTCGGCCGAGGAGATCGAGAAGATCGAGGAGCAACCGATCGCCCTGGTCGAGCAGGGGCTCGCCGAGGTCGAGCTCCAGTAGCCCCGTATCCCCTGTGTGCCGTGCGGGGGCGAGTGGTACATTGACTGTCCACTTCGCCGCGGGGTGGAGCAGTCTGGTAGCTCGTCGGGCTCATAACCCGAAGGTCGTAGGTTCAAATCCTACCCCCGCCACCAACTGAAACAGCAGGTCAGAGGCCCTCCCACTGGGAGGGCCTCTTTCGTTTCGCGGTGATCGTGCCCGGACTTCTACCGAGACTTCTCACGCGATCGCGAAATCGTGTTTTGGCGCTTCTACCGGATGACCCGACGTCGCGTACCGATCACCGCTCCGGCCTGGCTTCTTGTCCGAATACGAGCTCGCCGAACGCAGCGGCCGCGTCGGCCTGCATCCCCGGAATCACGTGGGCGTAGACCTGCATCGTGAACGCCACGGTCGCGTGACCCAACCGTTCGCTCACGATCTTCGGTGACACGCCAGCCTGGAGAAGCAGCGTGGCGTGCGTGTGGCGCAGATCGTGGAGTCGGATACGGGGGACCTCGGCGCGCCGCACTCGCCGACCGAATGCTTGGGTGAACGAGTCCGGATGGATCGGTGTGCCATCGGTGCGCCTGAACACCGCGTTGGGAGTCGCGATCCCGAGAGTCGTCGCGGTCGCCGCTTGGTGCTTCTGGTGCTCTCGGAGGACGGCAATGGTTCGATCGTCAAGGTCGAGGACCCGCTCGCTCCTCGTCGTCTTGGTATCCGACTCTTGGAGCTTGTAGCCGACGGCGATGAACGAGCGTCGCACCGCGAGCCGATGCCGATCGAGATCAACGTCGCGCCAGAGGAGCCCGAGCACCTCACCGCGTCGCATGCCGGTACTCGCGGCGAGGTACCAGGCAGCGAAGAACGGCTGGTCGATCTGCTGGTCGAGAAACCGGCGCAGCTCGTCGGCGGTCCAGTACCCCATCTCACGGCGCGAGCCCCCTGAGCGCGGGACAGACGCACGCGCCGCGACATTGAGGGGAACGTAGTTGTGCTGCATCGCGTCCTCGAGCGCCTTTCGCAGCATCTGCTGGATGTTGCGCACTGTCGAGATCGTCGACGCGGGGTGCCTCGGCGGCCTACCAGAACACCCTGGCAGCCTCACCCCACGGGACGTCACCGACGTGACCGGCCTCTGCGTATTCGCCGAGTCGACGGTGTCGGCGGCGCTGGCCCGCACGATCGACGCCGTCGAATCCGCACCCGACGTGTCCCGAACGGCTCCCAGGATCGACACAGACTTGCCGGTTGCGCTTTGCGCAA
>JADGOM010000091.1 GCA_017882925.1 Acidimicrobiia bacterium
TCCCGCGCACGGGCGCGGTCACGGTCGTCTCCAGCTTCATCGCCTCCATCGACACGAGCGCGGTCCCGGCGTCGAGCAGCTGGCCGACCGCGGCGTCGAGTCGCCACACGCACGCATGGGTCGACGCCTCGACGACGAACGCGTGCTCCGGGAGCTCGCCCCCGAGGGCGTCGCCGGGACCGCCCGGCCCGTCGATCGGTGGCGCGGGCGCGTCGGCCCGGTCGAACTCGCCGCTCGCCTCCCACGCAGCCCGTTCGGCGTCGAACGCTTCCTGGCGTCGGCGGCGGAACGCGTCGATCTCGGGCTGCTCGAGCTCGAGCAGCGCGTGGTGGTCCGACCGCCGGAACTCGCCGTCCTCGATCTCGAGGGCGAGGCGGCCCGCGCGGGCCTCCGCGCGCATGTCGAGGAGCGTGTCGGCATCGACCGGGTACCAGTGGATGCGGTCGAAGAAGCGCAGGAGCCACGGCGTCTCGGGCGTGAAGTGCGGGCCGTCGCCGTGACGGCTCCACACCGGAACCGTGCGGCCGACGAACTGGTACCCGCCCGGTCCCTCCATGCCGTAGACGCAGAGGTACGCGCCGCCGATCCCCACCGCGTTCTCCGGCGTCCATGTGCGGGCCGGGTTGTACTTCGTGGTGACCAGGCGGTGGCGGGGGTCGACGGGCACCGCGACCGGTGCGCCGAGGTACACGTCGCCCAGCCCGAGCACGAGGTACTCGGCGCCGAACACGATCCGCTGCACGTCGTCGACCGAGTCGAGCCCGTTGATGCGGCGGATGAACTCGATGTTCCACGGGCACCAGGGCGCGTCGTCGCGGACGCCGCGCATGTAGCGGTCGATCGCCTCGCGGGTCGCGGGGTCGTCCCACGACAGCGGGAGGTGCACCGTGCGGCTCGGCACCACGACCGCGTCGAGCGAGGGCAGCTCGGCCTCGGCCGCCTGCAACACCTCGAGCATCGACTCGACCGACTGCGAATCCCCGTCGACCTGCACCTGCAGCGAGCGGATTCCCGGCGTGACCTCGACCACGCCCCGCACCTTCGCGTCGGCCACCCACGCCGCGAGCGCGTGGGCGCGCAGCCGCAGGTCGAGGTCGAGCACCATCGGCCCGTACTCCACGAGCAGCGCCCGGTCGCCGCTCTGGCGGTACGTCACCTGCGGCGCGTCGGGACCCCCGGGGCGCACCGCGAGCACGCCCGCCGGCTCGGGCGCGCAAGCGGCGTCGGTGTCGCGCCGAGGGTGGCGGCCGGCGGCGTCGGGCCGCGCCGCCTCGGCCGGCGGCGCGTCGGCGCGTACGAACCGGACCGTGTCCCCCGGTGCCAGCTGGCCGAGCTTCCAGCGCTCGGCCGTGGTGACGGTGGCCGGGCACACGAACCCGCCGAGGCTCGGGCCGTCGGGACCGAGGAGGATCGGCATGTCGCCGGTGAAGTCGACCGCGCCGACCGTGTAGGCGGTGTCGTGGATGTTCGACGGGTGCAGGCCCGCCTCGCCGCCGTCGGGCCGGGCCCATCCGGGCTTCGGGCCCACGAGCCGGACCCCGGTGCGCGACGAGTTGTAGTGGACCACCCACTCCGTCGCGTAGAACGCGGTGATGTCGGCGGCGGTGAAGAAGTCGGGCGCGCCGTGGGGCCCGTCGACCACCCCGAGCTCCCACGTCGACGTGAGGACCGGGCGGGGCGCGGCCGTGCTGGCCGACCGGGCCACCGTGGTGGCCGGCGCCGCGCCGACGTGGAGCACGTCGCCCGGCTGCAGCGCGCGCCCGCCGTGGCCGCCGAAGCCCCCGAGCGCGAACGTGGCCCGGCTTCCCAGGTACGCCGGGACGTCGAAGCCCCCACGGACCAGGAGATACGTCCGGAGCCCGGGCCCGTCGACCGGGCCGAGCCGCAGCACCGCGCCCGCGCGCACGACGAACGGCTCGCACCAGGGCACGTCGCGTGGCTCCGGGCACCCGTCGTCGAGCGCGGCGCGCATCACCGCGCCGGTCAGGCAGCACAGGGCGTCGACGTCGAAGCGCAACGACGGACCGGTCGCGGTGCACTCGAGCCCGGTCGCGTCGACCGGGTTGCCGAGGAGCGCGTTGCCGAGCGCGAACGAACGGTCGTCCATCGGCCCGCTCGGAGGCACGCCGACGTGCCAGTAGCCGATGCGCCCCGGCGTCGACTGCACCGTCGTGAAGCTCCCGGCCTCCTCGACCTCGACCGTGCGCGACGAGAAGGGATGCGCCGCCAGCGCCTCGGTGTGCACCGCGCCGGCCGCGAACGTCGGGGAGGCGACGAACGAACGTACGAAGGCACGGTTGGTCTCGATGCCGGCGATCCGGGTGGCGTCGAGCGCGGCGCACATCGTGTCGATCGCCGCGTCGCGGTCGGCTGCGTGCACGACGACCTTCCCGAGCAGAGGGTCGTAGTACGGCGACACCTCGGTGCCGGTGCGCACCCAGGTGTCGACGCGCGCGTCCGACGGCCACACGGCCTCGGTGACCGACCCGGAGCTGGGCCGGAAGTCGCGGACCGGGTCTTCGGCGTAGACCCGCACCTCGATCGCGTGCCCCGACGGTGCGTGCTCGTAGGCGAGCACGGGGCCCGAGTCACCGCCCGCGAGCCGGACCATCCACTCCACGAGGTCGACGCCGGTCACCGCCTCGGTGACCCCGTGCTCCACCTGCAGGCGCGTGTTGACCTCGAGGAACGCGAACTCCCCCGACTCCGCGTCGAGGACGAATTCGACCGTGCCCGCGGAGCGGTACGCGATCGGCTCCAGCAGCCGGCGCGTGGCGTCGGACAACGCCGACCGAGCCGCGTCGTCGAGCTGCGGTGCAGGCGTCTCCTCCACGACCTTCTGCCGGCGCCGCTGCGTGGAGCAGTCGCGCTCGCCGAGGATGGCCACCCGGCCCGCGCCGTCGCCGAAGGCCTGGACCTCGATGTGCCGGGCCCGGCGCACGATCCGTTCGAGGAAGACCGCGCCCGACCCGAACGCCGACTCGCTCTGGCGGATCGCGCGCGCGACCACGTCGGGAAGCTCGGCCGCGTCGAGGCTCACGAGCATGCCGATCCCACCGCCGCCGGCCACGCTCTTCACGAGCAGCGGGAAGCCGACGGCCGCGGCGAGCGCAGCCGCGTCGGCCGGGTCGTCGAACGCCTCCGAGCCCGGCAGCAATGGCAGGCCGGCCTCGGCCGCGAGCTTGCGGGCGGTGTCCTTGCCGCCGAAGTCGAGGATCTGCTCCGGCGTGGGCCCGATGAACGCGATCCCGGCGCCCTCGACCGCGGCCGCGAACCCGGCGTTCTCCGACAGGAAGCCGTAGCCGGGATGCAGCGCGTCGGCGCCGGTGGCGAGGGCCGCGGCCAACACCCGCTCGGCGGCGAGGTAGCTCGCGCCCGCGGGCGCGGGCCCGATCCGCACCGCTTCGTCGGCCATCGCGACGTGGGGCGACGCGCGGTCGGCGTCGGAGTACACCGCCACCGACGCGACGCCGAGCCGCGCGAGCGTCCGCAGGATCCGGCACGCGATCTCGCCCCGGTTCGCGACGAGGACCTTCGTGATGGGACGGATCGCGCCCACCGCTACCGCGTGACCACGAGTCGGATGGGCGTCGGGTCGAAGCCGTTGCACGGGTTGTTGATCTGCGGGCAATTGGAGATCACGACGAGGGTGTCCATCTCGGCCCGCAGGTCGACCGACAACCCCGGCGCCGAGATGCCGTCGACGATGCCGAGCGTGCCGTCGGGATCGACCGGCACGTTCATGAACCAGTTGATGTTCGACGTCATGTCGTGCTTGCCCATGCCGCGCCACGAGTGCGCGAGCAGGAAGTTCTCCACGCACGCGTGCTGGTGCTTGGTGTGGAAGCCGTAGCGCAGGGTGTTCGACTCCTGGCTGCACGCGCCGCCGATGGTGTCGTGGCGCTCGCAGTTGGTCGCGGTCACCGTCATCAGGGTCCGGCCCTCGTTCGAGAGGAGCCGCGTGCCGGCGACGAGAAAGATGTTGCCCTGCTCGACCATCGTGTCGGGGGCGCTGTAGCGCTCGGCCGGGTCGGCCGCGTTGTAGAGGATGCAGTCGACGGCCTGGTTGCCGCGCAGGTCGACGATCTGCAGGGTGTCGCCCTGCTCCACGACTCCGGCCCACGGCGCCCGCGCCGCCACGACCTCGTCGAGGATCACGACCGGGCCCGGCGGGCTCACAGCCCGGCTCCGATCTCGGGATCCGAGCGGAGGAGGTCTTCGGTGTTGAGGAACGCCCGCTCGGCCTCGGGGCTCGACGACCACCGCGGGTCGCGCCGCGTCGTCGCGGCGTCCGACCACGCGGTGATGCGCAGCTCGGTGGCCGTGTAGTCGGGCCGCGGATCGAGCACGTGGGGCGTGTTGGCCACCACGACGAGCACGGGGAGCTCCGCGAGCAGCTCGACGTGGGCCCCGGCCGCGCCCCGCGACCCCTCGAAGCGCAGGCCGCCGTCGGGATCGACCCGCACCGACTTGAAGAAGTTGACGTTCGGCACGACGTCGCGCCGGTCGAGGCCGTGCTTCGCCAAGCCCACCGCGAACCGGTCGCGCGCGTCGGGGTACGGGCCGTGCACTCCCCCGCTCCCGTACTTCGCCGCGTTGCGGGCGGCGTTGGAAGCACCGCACAGGGCGTCGTGTCCGCCGGCGGTGTCGGCCCGGATCGACATCAGCACGCGGCCCATGTCCGACAGCAGGAGCGCACCCGTGCCGAGGTACGCCTGCCACTGCACCTTCACGGTGTCGGCCACGTTGAGCCGCTCGATCGGGCGCCGGGCGTTGTACACGACCACGTTGGCGCAGGCGTCGCCGCCGAGGTCGGTGAGCCGGACCACGGTGCCACGGGCGACGGCCCGGGCCGCGTAGCCGCCGGCCCCGATCGTCTCGTCCCAGACCACCCGCGCGGCGTCCACCCCGGCCGGGAGATCGACCGCCGCGGTCGCCGGGATCGTCGCCTGGTCCCACGTCGACGCGGCGGCCTGCGCGCGTGCGTGGGCGCGGGCCTCCTCGGGCGTGGCCGTCTCGCTCATTTCCCGACCTCTTCCTTTTCGACGTGATATCGAAAGCTGGACCCAGGGTGAAGGTACGGCCTCCGGAAGTCAACGGAACCCGGGCGTCTTCACGCGCCCGTCACGCGATGGCGCGTGAAGAGCGCGGAGTAGGGTCGGCTCGTGGCCGTGCGCACCGAACCCGAACCGCCCCGTCGGAGCGGTCGTCCGCGCCGGAGCACGCGCGAGTCCGTCACCGGCGATCCGAGGTCGGAGATCCTCGCCGCGGCCGGTCGGTTGTTCGCCGAGCGCGGCGTCGCGGACACCACGATGGTCGAGATCGCGCGGGCCTCCGGGCTCCGCCAGTCGTCGCTCTACTACTACTTCCGCAACAAGGGTCACGTGCTCGAAGCGATCGTCGTCGAGGCCAACCGGGTGCCGTTGCGGCTCGTCGAACAGGTCCGCGAAGCGGGCGGGGCGGCCCCGGTGCAGCTGTACCGCATCATCCGCGCCGACGTTTCGGCCTTGTCTTCCTTGCCCTACGACCTCAACGAGATCCACCGGCTCGCCGGCCGCGACCCCGAGACGTTCGCCCGCTACTGGGACGAACGGGAGCAGCTCGTCGACGCGGTCACGCAGATCATCCAGGCCGGCATCGACGCGGGCGAGCTGCGGGAGCTCCACCCGCGGCTCGTCGCGCTCACAGTCCTCTCGAACGACGAGGGCACCCAGAACTGGCTCCGGGTCGGTGACGGTCCGACGGCCCGCGACGCGTCCGCGACGCGTGCCGGGCTCGGGGGAACCCACGCCATCGGCGCGTTCCTCGCGGATCTCGTGGTCCGGGGCCTGCTCGCGGATCCGGCCACCATCGACGGCGTGCGCCAGGCCGCCGACGCGCTCGACGCGACCGCGGTGCTCGACCTCTAGACCCCGGAGCCGTCGCGGGCCCTCGACTGCAATGCGGCCGACAGATCGGCGAAACGCCGACGTATTTCGATGGCCATTCGACAGAAATCTCCCGGCGGTACGTTGCGGCCGAAGCCACCGGGAGGAACAGGGTGAGAGCACGTCGAGCGACGCGTTTCATGGCCGTCAGCACCGTCGCCGCGCTGACGATGGTCGGAGGGGTCGCGGCTGCGGCCGGGGCGGGAGCGGCCGAGCCATCCGCCAGCAAGCCGACCACCATGACCATCGGGTACAGCGCGTGGCCGGGCTGGTTCCCGCTCCTGGTCGGCGACCAGGCCGGGATCTTCAAGAAGGCCGGGCTGAACGTGAAGCTCAAGTACTTCGCCAACTACACGGGCTCGCTCGACGCCCTCTCGGCCGGCCGCCTCGACGCCAACGCCCAGACGCTCAACGACACGATGGCCGCGGTCGCAGCCGGGTCGAAGCAGACCATCGTGGTCACCGGCGACAACTCGGCCGGCAACGACGCGGTCATCTGCGACAAGTCGGTCGGCAACTCGATCAAGGACCTGAAGGGCAAGACGATCGCGGCCGAGGAGGGCGTGGTCGACCACTACCTGCTGCTCCAGGGCCTCGAGTCGGTCGGCATGACCCAGAGCGACATCGACTTCCGCGGCTCCCCCACCGACGCGGCCGCGGGCGCCTTCGCCGGGGGCCAGTTCGACTGCGTGGCGGTCTTCGCGCCGTTCACCGTCCAGGCGCTGGGCCGGCCCGGATCCCACGTGGTGTTCAGCTCGAAGGACTTCCCGGGGGCGATCCCCGACCACATCGTGTTCTCGAGCTCGTTCGTGAAGGCGCACCCGAAGGACGTCCAGAAGTTCGTCAACGCCTGGTACGCGACGCTCGACTACATCAAGGCCAACCCGGCGAAGTCGACCGCGATCATGGCGAAGAAGGCCGAGCTCTCGCCGGCCGCCTACGACTCGCTGGCCGAGGGCACGAAGCTCTTCACGGCGGCCGAGGCGGTCACCGCCTTCACCCCCGGCAGCTCGCCGGCGTCACTGCAGTACGAGGCCAAGAAGATCAACCCCTTCCTCGTGAGCTCGGGCCTCACCAAGAAGCAGGCGTCGCTGAAGGGACTCTTCGCCCCGCAGTTCACGAAGGCCTACGTGAAGTCGAACGCCGGCTAGGTGACGGACACGTCGCTGCAGCCCGTGCCCGGCTCCGGTCCTCGGACCCGATCGGGCACGGGCGCGTCGAACCTGGGAGACGATCCGGCCGCACCATGGCGGCGCACGGCGAAGTCCGGGTCGCGCGGGCGCAAGCAAGGCGTCCTGTTCCGGCTTCGCGACGAGATCCCGCTGCGCCACCGCATCCTCCTCGCGGTGATCGGGGTCGCATCGATCTTCGTCTTCTGGCTGTTGGCCGCGACCCTCTGGTCCTCCGGCAACGTCCTGGTGCCCACGCCGCTCGCGGCGTGGAAGGCGTTCATCGACTACTGGCAGAGCGGGGAGCTGAGCACCGACCTCTGGGCCAGCCTCGTTCGCGTCGCCGAGGGCTACGCGCTCAGCATGGCCGTCGGCATCGTGCTCGGCGTCGCGATCGGCAGCTTCCGCTCGGTCGAGGCGTTCTGGGAATCGCCGATCGGGTTCCTGCGCTACATCCCCGCCACCGCGCTCACGCCCCTGTTCCTGCTGTGGCTCGGCATCGACGAGACGCCCAAGATCGCGTTGATCATCGCGGGGACGGTCTTCTACAACATCCTCATGATCGCCGACGTCACCCGCGCGGTGCCGCGCGAGCTCATCACCGCGTCGTACACGCTGGGTGCGAGCAGGCTGCGCGTGCTGACCCGGGTGATCCTCCCGCACTCGCTGCCCGGGATCATCGACGTCGGCCGCATCAACCTGGCCGCGGCGTGGCTGATGCTCGTCGTCGCCGAGCTCCTCGCGGCGCAGAACGGCCTCGGCTACCGGCTCGTGCAGCTCCAGCGCTTCCACCAGGTCGACGGCATGTTCGCGATCCTGTTGATCTTCGCCGTGATCGGGATCTGCAGCGACCTCGCGCTGCGCGGGCTGCGCACCCTCGTCGCACCGTGGGCCCGGCCGTGACCGAGCCCGCGGTCACCGGCACCGGCACCGGCACCCGGGCCGCCCCCAAGCTGGTGCTCGACAACGTCGTGAAGGACTTCTCCACCCGGCGGCGCAAGACCGTGCGCGCGATCGACGGCATCGACATCGAGGTCGGCGACGGCGAGATCGTCTGCCTCGTGGGGGCGTCGGGTTGCGGGAAGTCGACGCTGCTCAACATCGTCGCCGGGCTCGAGCAACCGACCAGCGGGCGGGTCACGATCGACGGCGAGACCATCGTCGGACCCGGCCCCGACCGCGGGATGGTGTTCCAGAGCTATTCGCTCTACCCCTGGCGCACGGTCAGTGAGAACGTCGCCTTCGGCCTCGAGTGCATCGGTATGCCCCGCAAGGACCGCGCCGAGCGGGTGCAGGAGCTGCTCGGCATCATCGGGCTCGCGCGCTTCGCCGACAACCATCCGAAGGAGCTCTCCGGCGGCATGCGCCAACGGGTCGCGATCGCGCGCGCGCTCGCGCCCGAGCCCGACATCCTCCTGCTCGACGAGCCGTTCGGCGCGCTCGACGCGCAGACCCGCCGCGCGATGCAGGAGTTCCTGCTGCTCGTCTGGCAGCGGACCCGGGCCACGATCCTCTTCGTCACCCACGACATCGAGGAGGCCATCCTCCTCGCGACCCGCATCTACGTGTTGTCGTCGCACCCGGGCCGGATCGTGGAGGAGATCACCGTGCCGTTCGGTGCCAACCGCGGGCCGTCCGTGCTGCGGGATCCGCGCTTCCTCGACCTGCGCGACGAGATCCAGGAGCTGCTGACGACCCAGGTCGAACGCTGAGGCCGCCACCGGCCGGACCGGCGCGCGCCCTGAGCGACCGACGGAATTCCCCCGCGCCGAACCTCGACGCTGTTCCATGCTGCGGGCATGCCCGCACGCGTCAGCCTCGTCGGCCGCACCGTCCGCCTCGACCCGATGGAGCCCACCGACGTCGACGCGCTCGTCGCCGCGGCGAGCGAGGACCGGTCGACGTACGCCTTCACCCTCGTGCCGGCCGACGTCGCGTCGATGCGCGCCTACGTGGAGTCCGTCCTCGACGACGAGCGGGCCGGGCTCTCGCTCCCGTTCGTGACCCGGCGGGCCGACACGGGGCAGGTGGTCGGCAGCACCCGCTTCCTCGACCTCGTCTACTGGTCCGTGCCGCCGACGCTCCGGTCGTCGCCCCACGTGCGTCCGGGAACGGTGGATCGCACCGTCCCCAGCACGGTGGAGATCGGGGCCACCTGGCTCGCGGCGTCGGCGCAACGCACCGCGGTGAACACCGAGGCCAAGCTGCTGATGCTCGGCCACGCGTTCGAGACGTGGGCCGTTGAGCGGGTCACGATCAAGACCGACGCCCGCAACACGCGATCGCGCCAGGCCATCGAGCGCATCGGCGCCGGCTCCGAGGGCGTGCTCCGGGCCGAGCAGATCGCGTACGACGGCACCATCCGCGACAACGCCTACTTCTCGGTCATCCGCCCCGAGTGGCCGGAGGTCCGCGCGGCGCTGTGCACACGCCTCGACGCCGCCGCTCGCTGGTGACCATCGACGGTGCCGTGCCAGAGTCGTCGCGGTAGCACACACTCCCCACGAGGAAGGTGGACGGATGGCCGGGACCGCGACCAGCACTGGCTCAGGGACCGCCGACGACCCCTGGCGGCTCCGGACGCCGCCGCTGAGCTCCGAGTACACGATGCATCTCGACACGCGCGACGGCGTCGACGTGATCGTGTGCACCGTCGGCAAGACCGTTCTCCTCTACGACGCCCGGTGCCTCGACGATCTCCACGCCATGCTCACCGCGCGCGGCGACTGGGTGGAGCTCGGTTCGGCCGACGAGCAGAAGCCGGCGAAGGACGGCACGGTCGAAGCTTGGGCCCGCTCGCCGGAGAACCCCCTCGGAGGTTGGTACGGCCGCAAGAAGGGGCTGCGGGGCCGGTTCGGGATGTACGTCCCGCCGTTGATGGAGCACCTCGGGCGCGCGGAGCTCGAGCACAATCCGCGCAACAACCGGATGCGGGCGATCTAGCCGCGCCGGTCGCGGCCGCCCGATTCAGCCGGGTCAGCCCGCGCGCGAACCGAGGTCGGCTTCGATGCCGTCGAGCAGCCGCTGCAGGTTGCGCTCGAAGCGCTTCGGGTCCGCGAGGTGCTCGGTGATCTGGCGCCACGCGTCCTCGAGCCCGTGCTCGGCCGCGAGCGCGGCGATCTGCGGGTAGTCGCCCGTCTCCACCAGACCGCTGACGTAGGCGATCATCCCGGCGTCGTCGGTCATCCGCCCCGCCGCCGACTCGTTGGTGCGGTGGTGCAGGCAGTAGCCGAACACGTACTCGTCGACCGCGCTCACGATGTCGAAACGGTCGCCGAGCGGTACGTCGAGCCCGGCGACGGCCTGCATCGTCTGGTCGAAGTGGCGGACGCTGTTGGGACCGAGGGGTGGGTCGTCGGTGATGTCGAGGATCCACGGATGCCGCTCGAGCGCCGCGCGCGTGCGCGCCGCGATCCCGACGAGCGCGTCGCGCCAGTTGGCCGGCATCGGCTGGTCGGGCGGCTGGAGCAGCTCCCCCATCACGTGGTCGACGACCAGCGCGAGCAGCTCGTCCTTGGTGCGGACGTAGTGGTAGAGCGTCATCGTCCCCGAGTCGAGCTCGGCCGCGAGGCGCCGCATCGAGAGCGCGTCGAAGCCCTCGGTGTCGGCGATGTGCGCCGCGGTGGCCGCGATCGTCTGCCGGCTCAACCGGGGGCGGCGGGCGGTCGGCTCGGGCCGCGTCCACAGTCCGAGCGGGCCGAGGTTCTCGCTCGCCCGCGCGACCTCGGCCGCCTTCGCCGCCAACTTCGCCGCGGCCCGCTCGTGCCGTTCCGTTATTCGGTCCAGGGCCGCGGCGTTCTCCGTAGCCTTGGCCGCCAGGCGTTCGTGCCGGGCCGACTGCTCGGAGACCGTGGCGCTCACCTTGGCGCCCGCCCGGTTGATCGCGTCGAGCGCCTGGTCGACGGCGCGGTCGACCGCCTCGGCGTGCGACTCCCGGTCGGACCCTCGCTCCCTTGCCATTCGTACAGCGTACCGTTAGGGTGACTCGTACTATGTACCAAGAAGACGTACGGCATACGACAATCCCGTCCGAGCCCCGGCCGGGCTCGGCGCCGAGCGCCACGGGCGCCACGGGCGGCGTCACCGCGACCGGTCTCGGCAAGCGCTACGGCGACCAGTGGGCTCTGCGCGACCTCGACCTCGAGGTCGCGCCGGGAACGATCCTCGGTCTGCTCGGCCACAACGGCGCCGGCAAGACCACCGCGATCCGGATCCTCACCACCCTCTCCGACCCCACGGAGGGTTCGGCCCGGGTCGCCGGCATCGACGTCGTCACCGACCCGGCGAAGGTCCGTCGGCGCATCGGCGTCGCCGCACAGCAGGCCACGGTCGACGGCCTGATGAGCGCGCACAAGAACCTGGTGATGGTCGGGCGCCTGCACCACCTCACGCGGGCCGAGGCGCACCGCCGGGCCGACTCGCTGCTCGAGCGCCTCGACCTGGTCGACGCGTCCGACAAGCTGGTGAAGTCGTTCTCGGGCGGCATGCGCCGCCGGCTCGACCTCGCGGCCAGCCTGGTTGCGGAGCCCGAGGTCCTGTTCCTCGACGAGCCGACCACCGGGCTCGACCCGCGTAGCCGCAACGACCTCTGGGACATGCTGCGCGACCTCGTGAGCAACGGCACCACGATCATCCTCACCACGCAGTACCTGGAGGAGGCCGACCAGCTCGCCGACGACATCGTCGTCCTCGACCACGGCCGCACGGTCGCGCACGGCACCCCCGACGAGCTGAAGTCCCAGATCGGCACCGACCGGATCGACGTCACCGTCGGCACCGCCCGGGAGCTCGAAGCCGTGGCGCGCGCCACCGAGCCCTTCGCCTCGAATCCGGCCACCCTCGACGAGCAGCTCCTCGTCGCCAGCATCCCCATCGTCGAGAACACGCGTCTCATGGAGGTCATGCGGGCGCTCGACGCGGCCGGGATCGACGCCGTCGACCTCAACCGCCGCCAGGCCACCCTCGACGACGTGTTTCTCACCCTCACCGGCGAGATGCCGGCCGACGCCGACCCCGACACCCCGATCCTCGAAGAGGTCCAGCCATGACCACGCTCGCCGACACCGCCCCGGCGCCCCGGCCGGTGACCGCACGCGAGCACCTCGACCACGAACGAAGCCCGCTCGCGGCCTGGTGGTCCGACACGCTCGTGTTCGCCGGGCGCAACATCGAGCACATCCGCCAGATCCCCGAGAAGCTGCTCGACGTCACGGTGCAACCGCTCATGTTCGTGCTGCTCTTCGCCTACGTCTTCGGCGGCGCGATCGCCGTGAAGGGTGGGAGCTACCGCGAGTTCATCATCGGCGGGGTGCTCATCCAGTCGCTGACGTTCGGCATGAACGGGCCCGCGACCGCGATCTCGACCGATCTCACCGAGGGCGTCATCGACCGCTTCCGCTCGCTGCCCGCGACCCGCACGGCCTACCTGTCGGGCCACTACGTCGCCGAGCTCGCGGGGATGGCGCTCTCCATCGTGGTGTTGCTCGGCGCCGGCCTCATCGTGGGCTGGGGTGTGCACCGCGACCTGCTCCCCTTCGTCGGCGCGCTCGCCCTCCTGTTTCTCTTCTGCTCCGCGATGATCTGGATCGGCACCTACATCGGGCTCGTCGTGCGCGCACCCGACGCGGTCATGGGCATCGCGTTCGTCGTCGTGTTCCCGCTCACGTTCCTGAGCAACGCGTTCGTCCCGATCGACTCGCTCCCCAAGGTCCTCGGCTACATCGCGGCGTGGAATCCCGTGAGCGTGGTCGTCGCGGCCGTGCGCGAGCTCTTCGGCAACCCCTCCGCGCCGGTCTCGCTCCACGCCTGGCCGCTCGAGCACCCGGTGCTCTGCGCGTTCGGATACTGCCTGATCCTCCTCGCGGCCTTCGTCCCCCTGTCGCTCCGCGCGTACCGCATCCGCACCCGCGACTGACCCCCGCCCGGGTCAGTTCGACCGGGTCGGCACCAGGTCCGGCAGATCCCCCGGTCGCAGCGCCCACGGCGGCGCGGGGATCGGCTGCTCGACGGTGCCGATCGGCTTCGCCGGGAACCCGTCGAGATCGGACCCGGCCGGGAACCGCGACCGCTGCTTGACGACCGCGCCGGCGCGGACGATGCACCCCGGGCCGAGCTCGCTGCCGTCGCAGACGATCGCGGCGGGCTCGACCACCGAACCCGCGCCGATGTGGCACCCGTGGATCATGGCGCCGGGCCCGATCACGACGCCGTCGCCCACGAGGAGACTGTTGTCGGGGAGCAGGTGCAGGACGGTGTTCTCGAGGATCTGCACGTCGTCGCCGATCCGCACCGGCCCGTGCGAGTCGCCGATGATCTTCACGCCCGCGCCGATGACGGTCCGCTCGCCGATCACGACGTCGCCGGTGATCTCGGCGGTGGCGAACACCGTCGCCGACGGGGCGATCGTCGGCACCACGCCGCGGAACGCGTAGAGCTGACCCATGGTTGCGGACTCCTCGAGCGGGCCGACGGCGACGGACGTCGGGGGCGGCAGGGACAGGTCACCGTCACGCAGGACGGTGAGGCGGTGGATGTCGTCGGGCGACGCGCGGCGGACGATGCGGGCCGGGCGGCCCACCGCCACCGCGTCGTCGGGCAGGACCATGCCCGCGGGGACGAGCGTGCCCTCGCCGAGGAAGATCCGGTCACCCAGCCGGGACCCCGGCATGAGCGTGGTGCCGTTGCCGATCTCGCACAGGTCGCCGACGGTGGCCCCCACCACCGTGCACCGGTGGCCGAAGACCGTGCGGCGCCCGATGGTCGTGGGGAGCCCGGGGCCGCCGATCACGGAGCAGTTCTCGAGCACCATGGAACCGGCGCCGATCGTCACCGAGTCCCCGGGCGACCGCACCACGGCACCCTGCGCGAGCCGGGCGCCGGCACCGAGCTGGGCGCGGCCCACGACGACGGCCGACGCCGCGAGCTGCAACGAGGCGGCCCCGGCGGCGCCGACCCGTTCGACCGCCGGGACCTCGGGTCCCGCGCTCACGGATGGGAGAACGAGGGCGCGCCGTCGAGCTCGAACGCGAAGTCGTCGAGGTAGCAGTACCACCACTCCTCGCCCGGCTCGTACGACTGGATGATCGGGTGGTGATCGGCGTGGAAGTGCGCGGTGGCGTGTCGGTTGGGGGAGCTGTCGCAGCACCCCACGTGACCACACGACATGCACATCCGGAGGTGGAGCCAACGGCCGCCGATGCGCAGGCAGTCTTCACAGCCGGTGCTGCTCGGCTGCACCTCGACCACCTCGTCGAGATGGGTGCAGGTGTCGTTCACGGCCGTCTCCCATCCGTTCTCGGCGGCGCACGGGTCACCCCGGTGCAGCCCCGACATTCTGCGCCATCCGCCGCCGGCGCCCGCGATCACCCGCAGGCGGTCACGAACCGGCGTCCGCCCGCTCCGCGGCGATCTTCGCGAGCACTTCCTCGAACACCTCCGGGGCCTGGGCGCCGGAGGCGCCGTACCTGCCGTCGACCACGAAGAACGGCAACCATGGGAGCCGGTGGGGATACGTCCGGTGGGCCGCGGGCCCCTGGGCTCATGGCCCGGACGGGTGCCAGCGTGCGCGACTCGCCGGTTCTGCAGCATGCTCTCCGACCGGCGCGTCGGCCCGCACCCGGCGGATCGACCCACGCGCGCCGGGCGGACGGAGGAGATCCAGTGGACCGACGGCACTTCCTGAAGACCGGCGCCGCGACCGCGGTCGGTGGCGCGGTGCTCGTCGCGGGCGGCTTGTCCCCGACCGCGGCGGGGGCGGACACGACGTCGACGACCGCCGCTCCCACCCCGACCGCGGCGATCCCCGACCAGTCCGACCTCGGGAGCTCCAGCCAGGCCGCGCCCAACGAGACGTCGGCGGTGCCGATCACGGCCGCGCACCTGAAGACCGCGATCGCGTCGATCGACGGGCTCGCGAAGAAGCTGCTGGCCCGAACGGGGATGCCCGGCCTCGCGGTCGCGGTCGTGCACGACGACAAGGTCGTCTATGCGAAGGGCTTCGGCGTCCGCAAGGTCGGCAGTCCGGCCAAGGTCGACGCCGACACGGTCTTCCAGCTGGCGTCGCTCTCGAAGTCGGTCGCGTCCACCGTGGTCGCGGGGGTCGTCGGCAAGGGAACCGTCGGGTGGGACGACCCGATCGGCAAGTACCTGCCCGACTTCCGATTGGCCGATCCCTACGTGTCCACCAACGTGACCATCGCCGACATGTTCTCGCACCGCAGTGGCCTGCCGGACCACGCCGGGGACTTGATCGAAGACCTGGGCTACGACCGGGCCACGGTGCTCGACCGGCTCCGGTACTTCCCGCTGACGCCGTTGCGCACCGAGTACGCCTACACGAACTTCGGCCTCACGGCCGGCGCGGAGGCGGTCGCGGCGGCCGCCGGGACGTCGTGGGAGACGCTGTCGCAACAGGTCCTCTACGGGCCGCTCGGCATGAAGTCGACCAGCTCGAAGTTCGACGACTTCGTGAACGCGAAGAACCGCGCGTACGGGCACGTGCGCGTCAACGGCTCCAAGACGTGGGCCGCGAAGTACTTGCGCGACGCCGACCCCGAGAGCCCTGCGGGTGGGGTGAGCTCCAGCATCAACGACCTGGCCAACTGGATGCGGCTCCAACTCGCCGGAGGGACCTTCGCCGGCAAGCCGGTGATCGACGAGAAGGCTCTGGTCGCCACGCACGTCCCGCACGCGCTGTCGAGCCCGCCCGGATCGTCGTCCGCCCGTTCGAGCTTCTACGGCTTGGGCATCGGCGTCGGGGACGACAGCGCCGGACGGGTCCGCCTCTCCCACTCCGGGGCATTCGCGCTCGGGGCCGGCACCAACTACGTGATGATGCCGTCGGCCAACCTCGGGATCGTCGTGCTCGGCAACGGCCAGGCCATCGGGGTCCCCGAGGCCCTCACGTTCAGCTTCTTCGACCTGGTCGAGACGGGCACGGTGCAACGCGACTGGTACGCGCTGCTCTACCAGCACTCGTTCGCACCGATGTACGAGAACCACAGCACACTCGCCGGCAAGTCCGCGCCGTCGAACCCCGAGCCCGCGCTCGCAGCCGCCGCGTACACCGGCGAATGGGCGAACCCGCGCTACGGGCCCGCGACCGTCACCGCGTCCGGCGCCGCGCTGACCCTGGCCCTCGGGCCGACGCCGACCGAGTTCCCGCTGTCGCACTGGGACGGCAACACCTTCTCGTACCTGCCCGCCGGCGAGAACGCCGTCGGGATCGCGGCGGTGACCTTCACCGTCGGGGCCGACGGCAAGGCCGGCACGATGAACATCGAGCACCTCGACGGCGAAAACCCCGACGCGCCCCTCGGCAACTTCACCCGCTGATGCGTGGCATCCTGCCGTCATGAGCTGGACCGAGCGCCGAGAGGAAGGGCGGACCCTCCGGGAGTCCGTCCCGCGGTCGGCGCACTCGGAGTGGAACCCCGGCCTCGGCGGCCGCGACCCGATCGCGGTGCTCGAGCAGCAGGCGGCGACACGGGAACCCGACCTGGTGCCCATCCGCTACGGGCGAATGGCCGAGTCGGCGTTCGCGTTCTTCCGGGGTGGCGCCGCGATCATGGCGAAGGACCTCGCATCCACCCCGGTGACGGGCCTCCGGGTCGAGGCGTGCGGGGACGCCCACGTCGCGAACTTCGGCCAGTTCGCCACCCCGGAGCGCAACGTCATCTTCGACATCAACGACTTCGACGAGACCCTCCCCGGTCCGTGGGAGTGGGACGTGAAGCGGCTGTGCGCGAGCCTGCACGTGGTCGCGCGCGGCCACGGGTTCACCCCGGGCGAGTGCGACGACATCGTCGCCGTCGCCGCCCGCACCTACCGCGAGCGCATCGACGAGTCGTCGGCCCGGATGACCCTCGACCGCTGGTACGACCGGATCCACATCGACGAGGTCATCACGCACTTCCCGCCGCGCTACCGCAAGCAGGTCAAAGCCGACGTGAAGCGCTCCCGGCGCAAGACCCACCGTCGCGCGGTCGCGAAGCTCACCCGGACCGCGGGCGGCGAGCTGCGGTTCCGCGACGACCCTCCGGTGCTCGTGCACATCGACAACACCGGGCACGACATGGACGAGGCGCTCCCGATGATCGCCGCGTTCCGCGAGACGCTCTCCGACGACCGGCGCCAGCTCTTCGACCAGTTCCGCATCGCCGACATCGCGCGCAAGGTCGTCGGCGTCGGCAGCGTCGGGACGCGCTGCTGGGTCGCGCTCTTCGAGGGCCCGGACCATCCCGACGGCGACCGGATCATCCTGCAGGTGAAGGAAGCCCAGGCTTCCGTGCTCGAGCCCTACATCGGCGCGTCGCGGCTCGGTCACCACGGACGGCGGGTCGTCGCGGGCCAGCGCCTCACCCAGGCCGCGAGCGACATGTTCCTCGGCTGGTGCAGCGGACCGGAGAGCGACCGGCAGTACTACGTCCGCCAGCTCTGGGATGTGAAGGGCCAGGGCGACCTCCTGGCGATGGACCGCAACAACCTCAGCTACTACGGGGCGCTGTGCGCGCTCGCGCTCGCCCGCGCGCACGCCCGGACCGGTGACCCGGTGCGGATCGCGGGCTACCTCGGCCGCAACCGCGCGTTCGACCACGCGGTCGTCGACTTCTCCGCCGACTACGCCCGCGTCAACGAGACGGACCACGCCGCACTGCTCGACGCGATCGCGTCCGGCCGGGTCGAGGCCCAGCGCGGGGTGTAGCCGCGCCGCCGCTCAGCCGGCGAGCAGGCCGAGAACGCCGAGATGCCGGTCTCGACCATCACCGTGACCCCATGCGGTCCCCCGGTTGCCGCCGACGCCGGACGAGGCGGTTCCTCGGAGTGGTTGCGCTGTCGTGCCCGGACCGCAGCACGCGTCCGGGCCGGCGATCGGTGTGCTCCCCACCCCGCACGATCTCCTCGCCCGCCACGAGCACCGACTCGATGCCGAGGCCCGAGCTGAAGAGGCGCGCGGAGCCACCGGGCAGGTCGCGCCGCAGCGAGACGGCCGACGGCGCGATCGTCGCGGGGTCGAAGACGA
>JADGOM010000006.1 GCA_017882925.1 Acidimicrobiia bacterium
CGTGGGTCTTCTCCGACGGCAAGCTCGTCAAGGGCCGGTGGAACCGTCCCGACGTCAACCAGCCGACCCAGTACACCGACGCCGCCGGGGTGCCGCTGCTCCTCACCCCGGGCCAGACCTGGGTCACGTTCGCGCCGGTCGGGTCGGTGGTGGACGTCCAGCCGGCTCCAGCTCCAGCCACGGCCGCGGCCCCCACGACCACGGCCCGGGCAACGACCACCACCCGGAAGAAGAAGTAGCCAGCGTTACGAGGGGCCGGTCGGCCCGGAACGGTGGGTCGGACGAGGTCGGTGCCCGGTAGACTCGTGACCCGTTCGCCGTACCGAGGACGTGATTGCCGTGGCCGATCCGATCGAGCCCCAAAGCCCCGACGCGCTGCACCTGGAAGACGCACTGCACCGGGAAGGCGCCGACAGCTCCCGTGCCACCGGCACCGCCACCGTGAAGCGCGGGCTGGCCGAGATGCTGCGGGGCGGCGTCATCATGGACGTGGTCGACTCGACCCAGGCCAAGATCGCCGAGGACGCCGGCGCGGTGGCCGTGATGGCCCTCGAGCGCGTCCCCTCCGACATCCGGCGCGACGGCGGGATCGCCCGCATGTCCGACCCCGCGATGATCGAGGCGATCCAGGCCGCGGTCACGATCCCGGTCATGGCCAAGTGCCGCATCGGCCACTTCGCCGAGGCCCAGGTCCTCGAGAGCCTCGGGGTCGACTTCATCGACGAGTCCGAGGTCCTGACCCCGGCCGACGAGGCGTACCACGTCGACAAGTGGTCGTTCACCGCTCCCTTCGTGTGCGGCGCCACCAACCTCGGCGAGGCGCTGCGCCGGATCTCCGAGGGCGCGGCGCTCATCCGGTCGAAGGGCGAGGCCGGCACCGGCAACATCGTCGAGGCCGTCCGCCACCTCCGCTCGATCCTGGGCGACATCCGGCGCATCACCGTCTCCGACGACGAGGAGCTCTACGGCTGGGCCAAGGACCTGCGGGCTCCGATCGATCTCGTGCAGGAGGTGGCCGAGCTCGGTGAGCTGCCCGTGCCGCTGTTCTGCGCCGGCGGCATCGCGACCCCGGCCGACGCGTCGCTCGTGATGCAGCTCGGCGCGCAATCGGTGTTCGTGGGCAGCGGCATCTTCAAGAGCGACGACCCCGCCAGCCGGGCGAAGGCGATCGTCGAGGCCACCACGCACTACGTCGACCCGGCGATCGTCGCCAAGGTGTCGCGCGGGCTGGGCGACGCGATGCGCGGGATCCAGCTCGCGCCATCCGACACCCACCTCGCCGACCGGGGTTGGTAGCGGGCGGTGCCGCCAGGTGAAGGTCGGCGTGCTGGCCCTGCAGGGGGCGTTCCGCGAGCATCGTGAGGTCCTCGACGCGCTCGGTTGCGAAGCGATCGAGGTCCGCCTCCCGGAGCAGCTCGCGAGCGTCGACGCGCTCTTCCTGCCCGGCGGCGAATCCACGACGATCGGCAAGCTGCTCGACTCGTCGGGGCTGCGGTTGCCGCTGCGGGCCCGGATCGCCGACGGCCTGCCCACCTTCGCCACCTGCGCGGGCCTGATCGTCCTCGCGTCGGAGGTGCTCGACGGCCGGCCCGACCAGGAGCCGCTCGCGCTCCTCGACGTGTCGGTGCGGCGCAACGGCTACGGGCGCCAGGTGGCGTCGTTCGAGGCCCCACTGCAGGTGGAGGGCCTGGCCGGCGCGCCGTTCCCCGGGGTGTTCATCCGGGCCCCGCTCATCGAGCGGGCGGGCCCGGGCGTCGACGTGCTGGCCGGCCACGACGGGGCGCCGGTGCTCATTCGCCAGGGCCGCATCTGGGCGGCATCATTCCATCCGGAGCTGTCGGGAGATCTCCGACTGCATCAACGGTTCCTGCAGCAGGAGGTCGCCGCGTGAGCGGGCATTCCAAGTGGCATTCGATCAAGCACGCGAAGGGTGCGGCCGATGCGGCGCGCGGGAAGGTCTTCGCGCGCCTCGCGCGGCAGATCGAGGTCGCGGCCCGGTCGGGTGGGGGAGATCTCGAGGGCAACCCCACGCTGCGCACGATGGTGCAGAAGGCCCGTGACGCCTCGATGCCGAAGGACAACATCGAGCGCGCGATCAAGCGCGGTACCGGTGAGCTCGAAGGCGTCACCTACGAGTCGATCAACTACGAGGGCTACGCGCCGCACGGCATCGCCGTCTACGTCGAGACGCTCTCCGACAACCGCAACCGCACCGGCTCGGAGATCAAGAACATCTTCAGCCGCAACGGCGGTTCGCTCGCCGAGCCCGGCGCGGTGAGCTGGCAGTTCGAGCGCAAGGGCGTGATCTTCGTCGACAAGACCGCGGCGTCGGAAGACGACCTCATGCTCGTGGCGCTCGAGGCTGGTGCGGAGGACATCGAGGACCAGGACGACGCGTGGCAGCTGACCACGCCCGCCACCGAGTTCCACGCGGTGCGCACGGCGCTCGAAGCGGCGGGCATCGCGTTCCGCGACGCCGACCTCACGATGCTCGCGAGCACGTCGGTCGCGCTGGAGACCGAGAGCGACGCGAAGTCGGTGCTCCGGGTCATCGACGCGCTCGAGGAGCACGACGACGTGCAGAACGTCTACGCCAACTTCGACATCCCCGACTCCGTGCTCTCCGCGATGTCGGCCTGAGCGAGCCGGCGCACATGGCCACCACGGGTCCGGAGGTCGGCGATCCCGCCCCCGACTTCACGCTCGACGGGGTGGGAGCCGACGGCGCCCCGATGCGCTGGCAGCTCTCGGAGCAGCGGGGCCGGAAGCTCGTGCTCGCGTTCTACCCCGGCGACTTCACGCCGGGCTGCACCCGCCAGCTCTGCTCGTACCGCGACAACTTCGAGGAGTTCGAGGGCGTCGACGCCACGATCGTCGGCATCTCACCCCAGAGCGTCGAGAGCCACGAGCGGTTCGTGGCCAAGCACGGCTTCCCGTTCCCGCTCCTCACCGACGCCGACAAGGCCGTCGGCACCGCCTACGGCATCATCGGGCCGCTCGGGTACCGCCGCTCGGTCTTCGTGGTCGACGGCGACGGCGTCGTGCGCTACCGCCACGTGGCCGCGCTGATCGGCGTCACGCACAAGTCGGCCGCCACGCTGAAGAAGGCGCTGGAGGCGATCTGATGGATCTCGACGAGGCCCGCGGCTTCATCCGGGAGCACCACCGGGCGATCATGGCCACCCGCCGTGCCGACGGGAACCCGCAGATGTCGCCGATCGTGTGCAGCGTCGACGCCGAGGGTCGCGTGCTGCTGAGCACCCGGGAGCCGGCGCTCAAGGTGAAGAACCTGCGGCGCGACCCGCACGTCTCGCTCTGCGTGGTCGACGACGCGTTCTTCGGGAAGTGGATCCAGGTCGACGGCACCGCGACGATCGTGGCGCTGCCCGAGGCGATGGAGCTCCTGGTCGACTACTACCGCTCGGTCGCGGGTGAGCACGACGACTGGGACGAATACCGCGCCGCCATGGAGCGCGAGCACCGCTGCATCGTCCGCATCGACATCACCCGCGCCGGCCCCGACCACGCCGGCTGACGGCCTGCCCGGATCTGGGCGAGGGTCCGGGGTTTTGGGGGGTGGGCGTCGTAGGATCGAACCCGTGTTCGATTCGGGGGTTGTGCTCGGCATCGACCCGGGCCTGTCGCGCTGTGGCTACGGCGCGGTGCGACGCGGGCGGGGTGGGCAGGCGGAGGCCGTCGCCTACGGCGTGATCCGCACCTCGAAGGACGACCCGCTCGAGATCCGGCTGCTCGCGCTGAGCCGGGAGCTCGACGACCTGGTCGACGAGCTGCGGCCCGTCGCGGTGGCGGTCGAGCGGGTGCTGTTCCAGGTCAACGTGCGCACCGCGATGTCGGTGGGCCAGGCGAGCGGGCTCGCGATGGTCGCCGCGGCGCGCCGAGGCATCCCGCTCGCGCACTACAGCCCCAACGAGGTGAAGCAGGCCGTCGTCGGCTACGGCGGCGCCGACAAGCTCCAGGTGCAGACGATGGTCACCGCGCTGCTGCGGCTCGACGTGATGCCCGACCCACCCGACGCGGCCGACGCCCTCGCGCTGGCCCTCGCCCACAGCTGGGCCGGGGCGTTGCGGGCCCGCACCGAGAGCGCCGGCTCCGGCGCCGGCACGGCCTCCGCCGTCGGCGCACCCGCCGATGGCCGCAACTCCAAGCTCCAGGCCGCGGTCGACGCCGCGATCGCCAAGGAAGGATCCCGATGATCGGTTCGGTCCGCGGCAGCGTGCTCGAGCGCACCCCGACCGGCGAGGTGCTGGTCGAGGTCGGCGGGGTGGGGTACCGACTCTCGGTGCCGATCAGCGCGTTGCCGGCGCTGCACCCCGGCCAGGCCGCGTTCCTCTTCACCCACCTCCATGTGCGCGAAGACGCCATGGTCCTGTTCGGGTTCCCGACGCGCGACGAGCGCGACACGTTCGAGGTGCTGATCGGTGCGAGCGGGGTCGGGCCCAAGCTCGCGCTCGCGATCCTCAGCGTGCACTCGCCGGCCGGGTTGCGCCGGGTGCTGTTCGACGACGACCTCGACGCGCTCACCATCGTGTCCGGCGTGGGGAAGCGCACCGCGCAGCGGTTGCTGGTCGAGCTCAAGCCCCGGCTCGACGTCCCCGACCTCGACCTCACCGACGTGCCCGCCGCGGCGCCCGGACCGCGCTCCGAGGTGAGGGCGGCGCTCACCGGGCTCGGCTACGCGCCCGACGAGATCCGCGCCGTGCTCGCGCAGCTGCCCGACGACGGCGGCGTGGAAGACCTCCTGCGCGACGCGCTGAAGCAGCTGGCGGTGCGCGTGTGAGCCGGGAAGAGCTCCTGCGCTCGGGCGCGGATCCGGTCGAGGCGGCCGAGGAGACCACGCTCCGGCCCCGTTCGCTCGCCGAGTTCGTGGGCCAGCCGCGCCTGGTCGAGCACCTGGAGATCATGCTCGGCGCCGCGAAGCAGCGGGGCCAGTCGGTCGACCACATCCTGTTCGCGGGGCCCCCGGGCCTCGGCAAGACGAGCCTCTCGGGGATCATCGCGGTCGAGATGGGCGTCAACCTGCGCATCACGAGCGGCCCCGCGCTCGAGCGCGCCGGCGACCTGGCCGCGATCCTCACCAACCTCGACGACGGGGACGTGCTGTTCATCGACGAGGTGCACCGCCTCCCGCGCACGGTCGAAGAGGTCCTCTACCCGGCGATGGAGGACTTCCAGCTCGACATCGTGATCGGCAAGGGCCCGTCGGCCCGTTCGATCCGCCTCGACCTGCCCCGCTTCACGCTCGTGGGGGCCACGACCCGTACCGGCCTCATCACCGGGCCGTTGCGCGACCGCTTCGGGTTCGTGGCCCGCCTCGACTTCTACACGCCGGAGGAGCTGGTCTCGATCATCACCCGGGCCGCCGGCATCCTCGGCGTGCCCCTGGAGCCCGAGGCCGCGCTCGAGTGCGCGCGGCGGTCGCGCGGCACGCCGCGGATCGCGAACCGGCTCCTGAAGCGCGTGCGCGACTACGCGGAGATGCGGGGCGACGGCACCGTCACCCTCGCGGTCGCGCAGGACGCGCTCGCGCTGTTCGAGGTCGACGAGCTCGGCCTCGACAAGGTCGACCGCGGGATCCTCCACGCGATCTGCGTCACGTTCGGCGGCGGCCCGGTCGGCCTCGGCACCCTCGCCGCCGCGCTGGCCGAGGAGTCCGACACCCTCGAGGACGTGTACGAGCCCTACCTGCTGAAGCACGGGCTGCTCCAGCGCACCCCGCGCGGGCGCATCGCCACCGCGGCGGCCTACGCGCACCTCGGGCTGCGGCTGCCTCCGGCGCGGGCGGGGGAGTCGGCCCTGTTCGACTGAGCCCGCGCGCGGGCGGTCGCCCGGCCGGGGTGGTAGCAATCCCGTCCGGGCCCTCGGGCCCGGCGTCGACGGGGGGGGGAACGTCATGCAGCTGCACCGGGCCGCGCTGGTCGCCGCGCTGGCGATCACCATGACCGCGGCGACGGCCGCCACCGCGGGCGCTCGGGGGACCGGGCCCGCGGCGACGCCGAGGACGGCGATCCAGCACGTCGTGGTGATCGTGCAGGAGAACCACTCGTTCGACTCGTACTTCGCCGACTACTGCCGCGACCGCGTCGACCCGAAGACCCACAAGCCGGTGTGCGACGGGGGCCCGGCCACGTACCCGCACACGTCGAAGACGCCGGTCACGCTCGACGCGGCCGCCAACGTCGCGTACGACCCCAACCACGAGATGGTGTGCGAGCTCGCGGAGATCGACCACGGGAAGATGGACAGGTACCTCACCGCGAAGGCGTCGAAGAGCACCTGCGGCACGCCCGCCAACTTCGCCTACGCGCCCGACGGGCCGTCGTCGCCGGTTGCGTACTACCAGCAGCTCGCCACCACCGGCGCGCTGGCCGACCGCTACTTCCAGCCCGTCGCGGGCCAGTCGACGTCGAACGACATGTACCTCTGGACGTCGCGCTTCATGTTCGCGAACAACGACCAGGAGGCGCAGGCGGTCGGCAAGCAGTGCAACCTGAGCCCGGCGACGCAGTACGACGACGTCACGAAGCCGGCCGCGAACCGCAACCTCGGGAAGGCCCTCTCCGACGGCGGGGTGAGCTGGGCCTGGTACGCCGAGGGCTACGACACGATGCGCGCGGCCGGCAGCGACTGCCCGCCGCCGCCGGCCGACTGCCCGGCGGCGTGGAAGATCTCGCCGTGTCCGTTCGACCCGGCCGACGTTCCCGCCGAGTACTACGCGAGCTCGGTCGACCAACCGGCGACGATGCGCGACTACTCGCAGCTGGCCACCGACCTCGGGGCCGGCACCCTGCCGAGCGTCGTGTTCGTGAAGGCGATCGGGTACCGCACCGAGCACCCGGGGCAGGGCAACCACCTCGGCGACGGCGTCGACTTCGTGCACCGCACGGTCGACGCCATCGAGCGGTCGCCGGCGGCCGCGCACACGCTGATCCTCCTCACCTGGGACGAGTCGGGCGGCTTCTACGACCACGTGAGCCCGCCCGCCACCAGCTCGGTCGACCACCAGCCCTACGGTCCCCGGATCCCGCTCCTGGCGATCGGGCCGTTCGCCCGGTCCGGGTCGGTGTCCCACCAGGTGATGGAGCACTCGTCGATCGTCCGCTTCATCGAGTGGAACTGGCTCGGGGCGACGGGTCAGCTGCACGGCCGGGACCGCACCGTCCACAACCTCGGCAGCCTGCTGGCCCCGGGCCTGCACGTGCCGGCCTGAACCGGCCACCGAGGGTGCCGCGGTCCGCGACCGCCCGGTCGCCCGTCGCGGCCTAGTCTGACGGGCGCTTCCGGGGGCACCGCCATCGCCCCTCCGGCGGCCCGGAAGCCGTCACCAGCGCGGTTTACCTGGTGTTTCCCTCGCCCCGAACCGGCGCGCATCCCGCGCTAATGTCCGCCCGTTCCTCCACGAACCGAAAGTCCCGATGGACATCGCGTACTTCCTGTTGCCGTTCGTCGTACTGATCGCGGCCTTCTTCTTCCTGGTCGTCCTCCCGCAACGCCGGCGGATCGCCTCCCACCAGATGCTGGTCGACAGCCTGCGGGCCGGTGACCGGATCGTCACCACGGGCGGCATCTACGGGACGGTCCGGTCGATCGCCGAGACCACGATGGCGATCGAGGTCGCCCCGGGGTTCGACATCACCGTGGCGCGCGGCGCCATCGCCCGCCTGGAGCCGAAGGCGGCCCCCGCGTCGACCTCCGACGTGGCCGTGACGCAGCACACCGACCCTGACGCCGACGCCGACGCCGGCGACTGAGCCGGGACCGGGCATGCGGAAGAACGTCTGGCTGCTCTCGACGACCGTCGTCGTCATCATCGGGGCCCTGTTCCTGACCATCATGAGCGGCAACAAGCCGGTCCTCGGTCTCGACCTCCAGGGCGGCATCTCCGTCCGCTTCCACGCCGAGGGCAACCCGCCGTCGTCGTCGATCGACAAGGCGAAGGACATCATCTCGCAGCGGGTCAACGCGCTCGGCGTGGCCGAGCCGGAGATCTCCCGCCAGGGTCAGGACATCGTCGTCGACCTCCCCGGTGTGAAGGACCGCGACAAGGCCAAGCGCCTCGTCGGCAAGACCGCCCTGCTCACGTTCCGCGAGGTGATCACGACGACGCCGATCACCTCGGCGTCGGCGGGGTCGGGCACGAAGAAGACAACGACCACCACGATCGGCTCGACCACGACCGCGGCCACCACCACGACGGGCGCGGCCGGCGGTGCGGGCAAGTCCCGGCCGGCGCAGGCCGCCACGACCACCGCGGCGCCGGCCACCACGGCCGCCGCGCCCACCAACACCACGACGGCGTCGGGCGCGGTGTCGCCGGACGAGCTGGCCTCGCTCGGCGCCAACTGCGTGGGCGGGCCCGGCGACACCGCGACCGCGACCACGACCGCCGCGCCGGTCAGCCCGACCACGGCCGCGGCCGGTGGCGCGGGGAAGTCGCGCCCGCGTCAGACGACGGGTGGCACCGACCCGGTCGCGACGACCAAGGCCGGCACGACGACCACGGCGAAACCGACCACGACGGCCAAGGGCAAGACCAAGACGCC
>JADGOM010000092.1 GCA_017882925.1 Acidimicrobiia bacterium
CGAGCAGCACGTGCACCACGCGCTCGCCCTGGCCGATCACGTGGTCGTGCTCACGAAGGGCGAGGTCAGCTTCGACGGGCCGGCCCACGAGCTCGGCGACCTGGCCGCCCGGCTCATGCCCGGCGTGTCGTCGGGCAGTCCGGAGGGTGTGGAGACAGCCGCGGGCGCGGCGATCCTCTCGCCCGAGCCCAACGGCTCGTCCGAGCCCACCTCCGGCTAGCCGCGCACCTCCGGCTGGGCGCGCACCTCCGGCTGGCCGCGAACCTCCGTGCGTGCCCTGCCGACACGTCGTGGAGGCGCTGAACGCACGGGCTGAGCGGACCGCCGCTCGAACGGGCCCGCAACGCGAAAGGGACCGCCACCGGAGTGGCGGTCCCGATCACGTGCTGTCGCCCGGGTGCCGGGCGGTGCCGTGCTGGTGGAGCCGATCAGCTGGATGCGGCGGTGAGGCACTCGTCCGCGTACTGCGGCGCACCGGCGGAGCCGAGGTCGCAGATGGTGTTGCGGTCGAGGAGCCACTTGCCGTTGCTCTGGAGCACCGCGCCACCCGACTGGCCCGGCAGGAGCACCGTGCCGCTCGGTAGGCCCGCGAGGTCGTAGGTGAACTTCGCGGTCTTGCCGTCGGCGGCGACGGTCGTCTTCACGTTGACGACCTGCACCGGCAGCTTCGCCGACGCGGTGGCCGCGTTGAACTTCGGCTGCACCGTGGCCAGCGTCTGCCCCTTGTCGATGTAGGAGAGCTGGGCCTGCAGGTCGGGTGCCGCCAGGTAGGCGTTGAACGCCGCCACGATCTCGGCCGTGACCGCAGCCGGGTCGACCGCTGCAGCAGCGGTCGTCGTGGTCTTGGCGGCGGCCTTCTTGGTCGTGGTGGTCTTGCTGCTCGACTTGCTGCTGGAGCTGCCACACGCGGCGAGCACTGTGACCAGCGCCAGCATGATCGCGAGCGCGGCAGTGCGCTTGGTCGTCATGGAAGATGTCCCCTTCTGCCAGAGCCCCCTGACGCTGGCGTCAGCAATATAACGAAGGATCGGGCGCCGTGACAGGTGACCGAAAGCCTCCCGGGCCGTTTGCGCAGTTGGGAGTGCCTCGGCCCGCGAGGGTCAGGGCCCGCGGGTGCGGGCGTCGGCGAGGCGGTCGCCGCCGAACAGGCCCGCGTGGGTCACCGCGGCCAGGGTGTCGAGCATGACCTCGCGGTCGACCTCGATCTGCTCGGAGAGCACGTAGTAGTTGAGGCGCTCGATCATCGCCACCAGGGCCAGGGCCGCGATCGGGGGGTAGACGTCGGCCGGGCCGGTCGTGCGGATGCGCTCCGACAGGGTGCGGGAGAAGTCGGCGAGCACGCCGGTGCCGAGCCGGCCGAACTCGCTGCCGCCGATCTCGGCCTCGGTCCACGCGCGCACGACGGGCCCGTAGTGCACGTAGAGGTCGGCGAACCGCTCGAGCCACGAGCGCAGCGCCTCGTAGCCGTCGACGTCGGGTCCGATCTCGGGCAGCGACTCCGCCAGGTCGCGCATCTCCGAGGCGACGTCTTCCGCCAGGGCCCGGAAGAGGTCCTCCTTGTTGGAGAAGTAGAGGTAGAAGGTGCCGTGCGACGTGCGCGCGACCTTCACGATGTCGTCGACGCGCGCCGTGTGGTAGCCGCGTTGCGCGAACACCTCGTTGCCGGCCTCGAGCAGCTTGCGCATCGTGCGCCGGCCCCGGGCCCGCAGCTCGCGTCCCTGGGTGGGGCCACCCGTGGCGGACGCGTCGGCCGCGCCGTCGGCGAGCACCGCGCCGGCCGTCTCCCGCCGGCTCGCGCGGGCCCGGGCCGGCCGGGGCCCGTCGGGGGGAGTCGTGGCGCTGGACGTCTTGCGAGCCGGCATCGGAGCAGGCTATGAGGCTGTGACACGCATGTCACCTTCGCCGCCGGTTGGCATTACGCTGCGCCGCCGTAGCGCCCGATCCACGGCTGCCCCTTGAGGAGATCCCTGTGACCCAGGCCACTGAAGCTTCCGTCCCCACGTTCTCGAGCCTGAAGGTCGGCGACGTCTCGCCGCCCCTGGTGACCGACAAGCTGACTCGGACGATGTTCGTCAAGTACGCGGGCGCGTCGGGGGACTTCAACCCGATGCACCACGACGACACGATCGCCACGCAGGTCGGCAACCCGTCGGTGTTCGGCCACGGGATGCTCACCGCGGGCCTGCTCGCCCGGGTGGTCAAGGACTGGTTCGGACCGACCGCGATGCGCAAGTTCGCGGTGCGCTTCTCGAAGCAGGTGTGGCCGGGCGACGTGCTCACCTGCACCGCGACGATCACCGCGCTCCACCCCGAGGATGACGGCGGCCTCGTGGACCTCGACCTGCTCGTGAAGAACGGCGACGACGCCGCCGTGCTCAGCGGCACCGCGACCGTGGCCCTCGACAAGTGAGCCTGCTCGACGGGCGGGTCGCCATCGTCACCGGTTCCGGACGCGGCATCGGCCGCGAGTTCGCGCTCTGCCTCGCCTCCGAGGGCGCGAGCGTGGTCGTCAACGACGTCGGCGTCTCGCTCGACGGTCAGGGTGGCGACGAGGACCCGGCGGCCAACGTCGTGCGCGAGATCGAGGCCGCGGGCGGCAAGGCCGTCGCCAACTACGACTCCGTCTCCGACTTCGAGGGGGCCAAGCGTCTCGTGCAGACCGCGGTCGACTCGTTCGGGCAGCTCGACATCCTCGTCAACAACGCGGGCATCGTCCGCGACAAGTCGTTGGTGAAGATGGAGGAGTCCGAGTTCGACGCCGTCATCGCCGTGCACCTCAAGGGCACGTTCAACTGCGCGCGCCACGCGGCCCCGATCATGAAGGAAGCCGGCTACGGCCGCATCATCAACATCACGTCGTCGGCGGGCCTGCGCGGCAACTTCGGCCAGACCAACTACGGCGCGGCCAAGGCCGGGATCATGGGCATGACGTTCATCTGGGCGTTGGAGCTCGGGCGCTACGGCATCACGTCCAACGCGGTGGCGCCCGCGGGCAACACCCGCATGACCGCGAGCCTCTTCGAGCGCAGCGGCGCCGAGCCGCCGCCCGAGAGCAACCCCGCGCTCAACGCGCCGATCGTCGCCTACCTCGCGTCGGAGGAGGCCGGGCACGTCAACGGCCAGATCCTCGGCCGCACCGACTTCGCGTACACGATCTTCCAGCAC
>JADGOM010000093.1 GCA_017882925.1 Acidimicrobiia bacterium
AGAGCAACCCCGCGCTCAACGCGCCGATCGTCGCCTACCTCGCGTCGGAGGAGGCCGGGCACGTCAACGGCCAGATCCTCGGCCGCACCGACTTCGCGTACACGATCTTCCAGCACCCGAAGCAGGTGGCGTTCATGTGGCGCGACGGCGGGTGGACGCCCGAAGGCGTGGCCGCCAACTTCGATCCGGTGCTCGGCCAGCACCTCCAGCACGTGGGCATGGTCATGCCGTCGGGCATGGAGTTCAACAAGTAGTGGCGTATCCACTCGGGGTCGTGGCGGTGGTCTACGGGGGCATGGACCCCGACGTGGCGGTCGATCTCGCGATCGAGGACGGCTACGACCACATCGACGGCTCCATCGACTGGACCGGCACCTACAAGCTGCCGATCGGGGATCGGGTCGCGTTCCCCGGCCCCCGTCCCGGGTGCTCCACGCCGGCCGGCTACGACCAGCCCGGGATGTGGGACCGCTCGGTCGCCGCGTTCCGGCGCGCGGTCGCGGGCACCACGCCCGACATGCCGGCGGTGCGCATGGAGCCGTGGGCCGGCTCGATCTGCAACTCCACCGAGTCGATCAAGGCGATGCTCGAGGCGGTGCCGGGGCTGCGTCTGCTCGTCGACACCGGCCACGTCGCCGACTGGGGCGGTGACCCGCTCGAGATCCTCGAGTTCGCCGACCACGTGCAGCTGCGCGACGGCCTGCCCGGCCAGACCGAGGCGTGGCCGGGCGAGGGCGACGTCGACTTCAAGCGGGTCCTCGACTACCTCCGGTCGATCGACTACCCGGGCCTGCTCTCGGTGGAGTACTTCAACATCCCCGAGCAGGGTTGGCCGCTCGACGACCCGCGGGCCCACGCGGCGGCACTGCGGGACATGGTCCGGCCGCTGCTGTGACGGCAGCGCGGCGATCATTGCGACGGCGTTGACGACGGCGGGGGGCGCCTGATGGTCCGGGTGGTGCACGAGCTGGGCGAGCGGGGCAGTGCGGCGATCCGGGCCGCGTACCCCGACGTCGAGATCGTCGAAGTACACAGCCTCACACCGCCGCCCGAGTTGCGGGCCGAGGTCTTCTTCGGCGGCTACGCGCAGTCGGAGCAGCTGCTGGCGTGGCTCGACGGGTGCGAGATCCAGTGGGTGCAGATCGCCGGCACCGGCGTCGACCGGTTCCCACCGGAGCTCTACGGCAACGGGCGCGTCGTCACGTGCGCCCGGGGCGCGGTGGCGGTGCCGATCTCGGAGTGGGTGCTCGCGAGCATGCTCGCGTTCGAGAAGCGGATCCCCGACATCTGGCTCCACGACGCCCCCGAGCGCTGGAACCTGGCGGCGCTCGGCGGGCTCTCCGGCCGCACGCTCGGGCTCGTCGGCCTCGGCGGCATCGGTACCGCGATCGTGGAACGGGCCCGGTCCTTCGGGATGCGGATCGTGGCGACCCGTCGCCATCCCGACGCCCCGTCGCCCATCGCGGGGGTGGAGGTCGTGGCGTCGCTCGACGACCTGCTCGCCGCGGCCGACCACCTCGTGCTCGCGGCCCCCGCCACCGCCCGCACCCACCACATCATCGGAGCCGACGCGCTCGAGAAGGTGAAGCCGGGCGTGCACCTGGTCAACATCGCCCGCGGTGATCTCGTCGACCAGGACGCGCTCCGGGTCGCGCTCGACGACGGGCGGGTGGCGATGGCCTCCCTCGACACCGTCACCCCCGAGCCGTTGCCGGAGGGCCACTGGCTCTACTCGCACCCGAAGGTCCGCCTGACCGCGCACATCTCGTGGTCGTCGCCGGCCTATCTCGGTGGTGCGACGGACATCTTCCTCGACAACCTCGGGCGCTACCTTCGCGGTGAGGACGTGCAGTTCGTCGTGGATCCCGAGGAGGGGTATTGAGTCGGCCCGGTGCCATCGTGGTGGGGAGCGGCTTCGGCGCGCGGGTGCATGTCCCGGCGCTGCGGGCCGCGGGCTTCGACGTGCTCGCGCTCGTCGGGCGGGACGAGGCCAAGACCGCCCGCCGGGCCGAGCGGCTCGGGATCCCGCAGAGCATCACCGACTTCGAGGCCGCGCTCGCGCTCGACGGCGTCACCGCGGTCACCATCGCGACCCCGCCCGACACCCACGCCGAGCTCGCGGTGCGCGCCGCCCGGGCCGGCAAGCACGTCGTGTGCGAGAAGCCGTTCTCGATGGGCGCGGGCGAGGCCCACGCGATGGTCGAGGCCGTCGCCAAGGCCGGCGTCGTCGGCTACGTGGGCAACGAGTTCCGGTGGGCCCCCGACCGCGCCACCGCAGGCCGGGCGATCGCCGACGGCGTGATCGGCGAGCCCCGCTTCATGTCGATCGTGCAGTGGGTGCCGCTCGTGCCGAGCGTCGACAGCAAGGTGCCGCCGTGGTGGTTCGACCCCGCGTCGGGCGGCGGCTGGCTCGGCGCGTCGGGCTCGCACATGATCGACCTCGTGCGCTCCTGGCTCGGGGAGTACGCGTCGGTGCGCGCGAGCACCACGATGACGTCGGACCGCGACGCGTCCGAGCTCGCGGAGGACTCGTTCGCGGTGCAGTTCACCCTGGCCAACGGGGTGCAGGGCGTGCACCAGGAGACCGCGGCGAGCTGGGGCTCGGGCGCGGGCATGACCCGGGTCGGGGGCACGCGCGGCACGCTGTGGCTCGAGGGCGGCGAGGTGTTCGTCGCCGACGCCGATGGCACCCGCACGCTGCCCGTCCCCGACGATCTCGTGCTCCCGGCCCCGCCCGAGGTGTCCGACGATCCGCGCCACAAGTTCACCCACCTCGAGCTCGGCCCCTACACCCGGCTCTGCGAGGCTCTCCTGGCCGCGGTCAACGGCGAGGAGTGGACCGGCGCGGTCAAGCCCGCGACCTTCGCCGACGGCCTCGCGGCCATGGAGGTGATCGACGCCATCCGCGCCTCGGCCGGGGAGCACGGCGAGATGGTGCACGTCGCTCACCGCCGCCCCCTCTGACCTGTCTGCGTTCACTGACCACACCAGGTGTAGTCAGTGAACGCTCACGGGATCGGGGCAGCTACCAGGGGTTGCCGTAGCGCTCGCGGTGGGCGCGGTCGCTGAGGGGGAGACGCTTCGGCGGGCCGAGCTTCTTGGCCGGGTAGCCGAGCGGGACGACGGCCAGCGCCCGCACGTGGGGCGGCAGCGCGAGGACGTCGCGCAGCTCCTCGCCGAAGCGCGTGGCGAGCGTCGTCAGCGCGGAGCCGAGCCCGCTCGCCGTAGCCGCGAGCAGCAGGTTCTGCACCGCGGGCCAGACCGAGGCCTCGAGCACCGCGGGTACGCAGTGCGACGTGTCGCCGCAGACGACGACGAGCACCGGCGCCGCGCTCACGCCGCCGAGCGCGCCCTGGTGCACGTCGGCGAGCATCGCGGGCGTGAGCCGGGGTTCGGAGAACTCGCGGCCGCCGCCCTCCCAGGCCCGCTGGGTGAGCTCGCCGATGCGGGCGCGCAGCTCGGGGTCGCGGATCACGATGAACGCCCACGGCTGCGTGTTCTCGGCGCTCGGCGCGTGGGTCGCGGCGGTGAGGACGCGGCTGACGACCTCGTCGGGTACCGGCTCGTCGGTGAACTTCCGGTACGCGCGCTGCGAGAGCACCACGTCGAAGAAGTCGGTCATGCCGACCGCTCCCCGAGCCGGCGGAACGTGTTGACGTACATGATCCGGTTGTCGGGGCTGTGGGCCCATTCCTTCCAGTACGGGGTGTCCATCGCGCCGATGCGCTCGGTGACGAGCGGGGTCATGGCCTTGAAGCTCTGCTCGGGGTCCTCGGTGTCCATCTCGTAGAAGTGCATGAAGCGGGGATCGCCGCCGGTGACGTTCTCGTACGGCGTGATCATCGAGTAGCCGGGGACGGCGACCTCGGCGATGTGCCGGATGTGCACGAAATCGCCCCAGTCGCGCAGGGCCTGCGCCCGCTCGGGCTCGCGGGGGCTGATGAGCACGAGCGAGAGCCCGATGGTCGGCTTGCCCGTGAGCCGGCCCTGCCCCGGGCGGGGGTAGTGCCGGAAGTGGTAGCCGGTGACGCCCTCGGGCGTCTCCGGCGCCGTGAAGCCGTCGTCGACCTCGTAGACCCCGAGCAGGCTGAACTCGGGCAGCTTGCGCGGGAGGTCGGCCCGATCGGGGTTGACGTTCTCCCACCAGGTGGCCCGCTCGACGGCCGGCCGCGCGAGCACTTCCGGCACCCGCTGGGCGGCGTATTCGCCCGGCGCGACCGACGTCATCTCGAGGTAGAGGCCGGGTGTGATGCGATCTTCCATAGCTGGGGACTCTAGGGCGCGACGGCTATCCTCTGACACTCATGTCAGGCACCCCGTCCCTCCGAACCAAGGCCGTTCCGCTTCCCGGCGAGGCCCCGATGCCCGCCTCCGACATGGCGGTGCTGCTGCGGCGCAACGGGTCCGATCCCGAGTTCGCGCACCGCCCGGCCGTCCGGTTCGGCGACCGCGTCTACACCCACGGCGAGTACGTCACCGAGTGCATGCGCTGGGCCAACCTGTTCCTCAGCCGCAAGCCGGCCGACGCTGCGCTGCACGTCGCGGTGCTGCTCGACAACACGCCCGACTACCTGTTCGCGATCGGCGGCGCGGCGCTGTCGGGCTCCGCGGTCGTCGGCCTCAATCACACGCGTCGTGGCGAGCACCTGCTGCGCGACCTGCAGCACACGCACTGCGGCCTGGTCATCACCGAGCCCCGCCACCAGGACCTGCTCGAGCCGATCGCGGCGGAGCTGCCGGAGGTGCTCGTCACCTCGCGCGACGCCGAGCCCGGCGATCCGCCGGTCACCCTCGGCGCCGACCTCGACACCGTGCTCGCGGGGTTCGACGCGTCGGACCCGGGCCTCGAGCCGGGCGCCGACACGCTGCTGTGCCTGATCTTCACCTCGGGCACCTCCGATTCCCCGAAGGCCGTGATCACCACCCAGCGACGGTTCCTCGTCACCGGCACCCGCATGGGCATCATCATGGAGCTCGGCCCCGACGACACCGGCTACATCTGCATGCCGCTGTTCCACTCCAACGCGCTGATGGTGGGCTGGGCCCCGTCGATCGTGCTCGGCGCGTCGGTGGGCCTCGCCCGCCGGTTCAGCGCCAGCCGCTGGCTCGCCGACGTGCGCCGCTACGGCTCCACCTACTTCAACTACACGGGCAAGCCGCTCGCCTACCTGCTGAGCACCCCCGAGCTGCCCGACGACGCTCGCAACCCGATGCGGGTCGCGTTCGGCAACGAGGGCTCGCCCGAGATCGTCGACGAGTTCGCCCGCCGCTTCGGGGTCGACGTGATCGACGCCTACGGCGCGACCGAGGGCGGGGTCGCGGTCAACCGGGCCGCCGAGGCCCGCGCGGGCGCGCTCGGCCAGGCGCCCGACAACGTGCAGGTCGTCGACGAGGACGGCAATCCGATGGCGGTGGCCGAGTTCGACGAGCAGGGAAGGCTCGTCAACGCGGAGGCGGCCGTCGGCGAGATGGTCAACACCAACGGCGCCGGGCCCTTCGAGGGCTACTACAACAACGACGAGGCCAACGCCAAGACGCTGCGCTTCGGCTGGTACTGGACCGGCGACCTCGCCTACATCGACGCCGACCGCTACATCTACTTCGCGGGCCGCAACGCCGACTGGATCCGGGTCGACGGCGAGAACTTC
>JADGOM010000094.1 GCA_017882925.1 Acidimicrobiia bacterium
CCCGTGACCAGCACGCGGCTCATGTCCTCACCAGACCTTCCACGGGGCTTCCCCCGATTCCCAGAGCTTCTCGAGCAGCTTGCGGTCGCGCACGGTGTCCATGCACTGCCAGAAGCCCGAGTAGCTGTACGCCATCAGCTCGCCGTCCTTGGCGAGGTTCTCGAGCGGTGCGTGCTCCCACTGCGTGTCGTCGCCCTCGATGTAGTCGAAGATCTGCGGCTCGCAGACGAAGAAGGCGCCGTTGATCCAGCCTTCACCAGTCTGGGGCTTCTCGGAGAATTCGCTGATCCGGTCGCCGTCGAGCTCGAGGTGGCCGAACCGGGCCGGCGGCCGCACCGCGGTGAGCGTGCAGAGCTTGCCGTGGGCTTTGTGGAACGCGAGCAGCTCGTCGAGGTCGAGGTCGGAGACGCCGTCGCCCCAGGTGAGGAAGAAGGTGCCGTCCTTCGCGAGGTAGGGCTCGAGCCGCTTGATCCGGCCCCCGGTGTTGGTGGGGAGCCCGGTGTCGATCAGCTCCACCCGCCAGTTGTCGGTCTTCTCGCCGAGCCGGTCGATCGTGCCGGCCCGCATGTCGACGGTGAGGTTGGTCTCGAGGTTGAGGTACTCGACCATGTACCGCTTGATGACCTCGCCCTTGTAGCCGAGCGCGATCACGAAGTCCTCGTAGTGGCGCGCCGCGTAGAGCTTCATGATGTGCCACAGGATGGGCTTGCCGCCCACCGTGACCATCGGCTTCGGTACGGCTTCGGTCTCCTCGGCCAGACGCGTGCCGAGACCTCCCGCCAGGATTGCGACCTTCATGATGCTCCTTGTCGGCCGCGAGACGGGCGGGGTGTAGCGATCAGGCGAGACGGCGCCGACGGTTGCGGACGACGAGTCCCGCACCCACCGCGGTCAGTCCGGCACCGACGATCGTGAGCCCGGCGACGTCGCCACCGGTGAAGGGCAGCGAGCCCGACACGGGGGCCGAGGTCGTCGCGGCCTTCACGACCACCGCCGGCTCCGTGTGCGCGGGGGCCACGGTCGTGACCGACGGGGGCGGCGGGCCGACGTAGGAGCTGTCGTCGGCGGCCCAGACGGGACCCGCGGACACCAGCACGACCAACGAGGCGCCGGCGACTCCAACTACCAGTGAACGGATCGGATTCATATGGAGCCCTCCCAGGACCAAGTAGCGTCATGTTACTACCGTCCGTGGCAAAGTCCATTGATTCAACCGCTCAACGTGGTAATTGGGTCCAATGGACTACGGCGGTCTTGCCGTCGGTCCAAGGGGCGGGGGTGGCCCGGCCGCCCGGAACGGTCTGTTGCCAGACCAGCTCGGGAATGCGGGCGGAAGGCCGGATCGAAAGGCGTTTGTGCTGCTTGGGAAGTATAAACGTCGCGGTCATCGTCCGATGCGATCCCCTGGGCAGGGTGAACCACCCGCCGATCTGGTGGGTCGGGCCGTCGGGGCCGTCGACCACGATGTAGTCCGTGCCCGTCACCGCCACGTCGGTGGCATCCCCGGGCACGCTGAAGGTGGCGATCCCGCCGTACTCACCCTCGGCGACCGGGCTCCCGAAGTTGGGCCCCTCGACGTACTGGGGCAGGCCGGTGGGCGTCTCGTTGGTGACGTCGAGCTGCACCGACACCTGGGTGGTCCCGTCGGGCGCGGACGCGAGCTTGAGGGTGCTCTGCACGTGCATGAACTGGTCGAGCTTGTTGGCGCCCCGGTTGATCAAGGCGACGAGCGCCGAGTCGCCCGAGAGCGTCCCGGTGATGCGGGCGGCGGTCCAGCCCGCCTGCTGGGCCGGCACGTTCGACCAGGCCATCAGGTGGCGGCCGTCGGCGGCGGCCCGGAGCTCCCGGGTGAGCGTCGCGTAGTCCCAGTCGCCGGCGTTGAAGGCCCGCAGGGCGCCCTGGGCCACCTGGCCGAGCTTCTCGCGGCGGGGCGCCTGGTCGTCGCCGTACTTGGCGTTGTCGATGTATTGCTGGAGGAGGAGCTGCTGCTCGACGTTGCCCGCGTCGACCGTCTGGCCGTCGACCGTGATCGGACCCGTGGCGCTCAGCAGGGCCTTGAGCGCGACCACGTCGACCGCGATCACGCCGTCGACGGGCTGGTTCCCCGCCGCGACCCACATCTGCGCGGCGAGCGGGCCCGTGACGTCGAACCGGGGGGTGACCCCGAGGTTGCGCCACTCCCGGCTCGGCTGGAGGAAGCCCCAGTTGCGCCCGAGCTCGGTGAAGCCGCCCGTGAGCGGCACCGCGTTGGCCGGCAGCACGAGGTCGGGGGTGCGCTGGACGTCGCCGATGGTGATCCGGCCGTCGACCACGGTCATCTCGGCGCAGCTCAGGAACATGCCCTCGCCGGCGCGCATCTCGGCGTTGTTGCCCATGAGGACGAGGTAGTGGCCACCGCGGCCGAGCAGATCGGCGAGCCCGCCGGTGAGCGCCTCGGTCCGGGTGAGGCCGTCCCGGAGCTCGTGGAGCTGCTTGGCGAACTTGGCCCGGCCCCGGGCGAGGGGGCCGACCAGGCCCTTGGACGGCCCGAGGTCGGCGTGCTGCAGCTGGTCGAGCACCCGCCGGGTGGTCGACTGGAGCTTGCGGAGGAGCACGACGCGCGCCGGGCCCTGCGCCTTCTTGCCCTTGAGGTCGGCGCGCACCTCGTGCAGCGCCCGGACCCCGGCGTCGAGGACCCGGGAGCCCGTGTCGCCGAGGGCGCGGGCCGATCGGATCTGGCGTCCCACCACCGGGATCACGTCGAACGGCACCACCAACGGTGAGTCGAGCGACTGGTGCGCGCGGGCGATGTCGGCCCGGGCGGACTCGATCCGGTCGACGCCCTTGCCGTTGAGCAGGTCTTCGGCCGTGAGCTGCTTCCGGGCCGCGTCGAGGGTGTCGAGACCGCGCTGGGCCGACGTCTTCGCGTGCCAGACCGTCAGCCCCGCGAACCCGACCCAGAGCAGCAGCAGCGCGAGGACCCCCAGGACGATCCAGCGGGCCCTCGGGCCCCGGCGCCTCCCGTTCGTGGGCGGGCCGCCCGGGCGCGACGGATCGTCGGAACCGGGTTCGATGTCCTTCGGGGCGTCGTCGTCGGGCGGATCGGGGTCGGGCGTCACCGCCGTTGGATCGTCGCCCGACGACACCGTCTAAAGGCCGAGCTCGGCGGCCACCGCCGCCGGCTCGGCGTCGACCGCGGCGCCGACGTGGACCTCGCTGATGGCCCGCTCCGGGTCCTTGAGCCCGTGGCCGGTGACCGTGCAGACCACCGTCTCGCCCTCCTCGAGCAGGCCGAGCTCGCGGGCCTGGAGGAGCCCGGCGACCGAGGCGGCCGAGGCGGGCTCCACGAACACGCCCTCGAGCGCCGTGAGCAGCCGGTAGGCCTCGAGGATCTGCGCGTCGGTCACGGCGCCGATGTGGCCGCCGCTCGCGTCCCGGGCCTCGATCGCCCCTTCCCATGACGCGGGGTTCCCGATGCGGATCGCGGTCGCGATCGTCTCCGGGTGCGCGACCACCTCGCCCGACACCAACGGCGCGGAGCCTGCGGCCTGCCAACCGAGCATGCGCGGCGCGCGCGTCGCGCGCCCGGTGCGCCGGTACTCGTTGTAGCCGCGCCAGTAGGCGGTGATGTTGCCGGCGTTGCCGACGGGGATGCACTGCACGTGCGGCGCGTCGCCCAGCACGTCGCAGATCTCGAACGCGGCCGACATCTGGCCCTCGATGCGGAACGGGTTCACCGAGTTGACGACCGTGGCCTCGCCCGACCGGCCCAGGGTGCGCACGATGTCGAGCGCATCGTCGAAGTTGCCGCGGATCTGCACGACCCGCGCGCCGTGGATGAGGGCCTGGGCGAGCTTGCCGAGCGCGATGTGACCCTCGGGGATGAGGACGGCCGCGATCAGCCCGGCGCGCGCCGCGTACGCCGCGGCCGACGCGGAGGTGTTGCCGGTCGACGCGCAGATCACGGCCTTCGAGCCGTCCTCGACGGCCTTGCTGATCGCCATCGTCATGCCGCGGTCCTTGAAGGAACCGGTGGGGTTGGCGCCTTCGATCTTGAGGAGCACGCGCGCGCCGACCCGCTCCGAGAGACGGGGCGCGTCGAGCAGCGGCGTGGAGCCCTCGAGCAGCGTGACCACGGGCGTCGCGTCGGTGACCGACAGGTACTCCGAGTAGGCCCGGATGACCCCGGGCCACGCGACCGCGCGGTCGGGCGTGCCTCCCGCCATCAGGCGCCGTCTCCGATGACCCGGAGCACGGTGCCGATGCGGCGCACCGCGTCGAGCTCGCGCACCTGGTGCACGGTCCGGCGCAGGTCGGCTTCCCGGGCGCGGTGGGTGACGAAGATGAGGCGGGCGTCGTCGCCGAGCCCGCTCTGCTGCATCGACCGGATCGACACGCCGTTCTCGCCGAACACGTTGGCGATCGTCGCCAGCACGCCGGGCTGGTCGGCCGCCTCGAGCAAGACGTAGAACATGCTCTCGACCTCGTCGATCGGGAGCACCGGCTTGCGCGCCAGCGTGCCGATCGTGGCGCCCCGGCTCCCGCTCACGAGGTTCTTCGCCGCGTCGATGAGGTCACCCAGCACCGCCGACGCGGTGGGGCCGCCGCCGGCGCCACGGCCGTAGAACATGAGCTCGCCCACCGCATCGCCCTCGAGGAACAGCGCGTTGAACGAGTCGCGCACCGACGCGAGCGGGTGCTGGTTGGGCACCATCGCCGGGTGGACGCGCACCGCGATGCTGCCGTCGATCTCCTCCGCGATCGCGAGGAGCTTGACGACGTAGCCGAGCTGGCGCGCCGACTGCATGTCGTGCGCGGTCAGCTCCGAGATGCCTTCGCGGTACACGTCGCCCGCGACCACGCGGGCGCCGAACGCGATCGACGCGATGATCGCCGTCTTCGCGGCGGCGTCGTAGCCCTCGACGTCGGCGGTGGGATCGCGCTCCGCGTAGCCGAGGCTCTGCGCCTCGCCCAGCGCGTCGTGGAACGACGAGCCGTCCTCCGCCATGCGGGTGAGGATGAAGTTGGTGGTCCCGTTGACGATGCCGAGCACGCGGCGGATGCGCTCCCCCACCAACGACTCGCGCAGCGGGCGGATGAACGGGATGCCGCCGGCGACCGCGGCCTCGAACAGCAGGTCGACCCCGGCGAACTCGGCGGTCTCGAAGATCTCCCGGCCCACGTTGGCCAACAGCTCCTTGTTGGCCGTCACCACGGGCTTGCCCGCCTTGAGCGCGTCCATGATGAGCTCGCGGGCGGGCTCGATGCCGCCGATGACCTCGACCACGACGTCGACCGACGGGTCGCTCACGACCTCCGACGCGTCGTGGGTGAAGCAGCTGGCGGGCAGCGGGACGTCGCGCTCACGCGAGAGGTTGCGGACCGCGACGCGCGCGATCTCGAGCCGCACGCCCGTGCGGCCCTCGATCACGTCGGCCTGATCGATGATCAGGCGCACGAGCGCGCTCCCGACGTTTCCGCAGCCGAGGATGCCGATCCTCACCGTGTCGTCACCGTTCATCCGTCGAGTCTCCCATTCGGCTGCCACCGGGCCCGGGATCACGGACGTCATCCGCCGGCACCGGGGCCCTCCGGATCTTCGTCCAGTCGGACCAGGTCCTCGAGGGTTTCCCGTCGGATGACGAGCCGGGCCCGCCCGTCGGCGACGAACACGACCGCCGGCCGGGGGACCTTGTTGTAGTTGGAGGCCATCGAGTAGCCGTAGGCGCCGGTGTCGGGCGTGACCAGCAGGTCGCCGACCGCGAGATCGGCCGGCACCGAGGCGTCGCGCACCACGATGTCGCCCGACTCGCAGTGCTTGCCCACCACGGTCACGATCCGCTCCCGCTCGGCCGCCGCCCGGGTGGGGACGAAGGCCTCGTAGCGGGCGCCGTAGAGGGCAACCCGGACGTTGTCGCTCATCCCGCCGTCGACCGCGACGTAGGTGCGGACCCCGTCGATCTCCTTGATCGTGCCGACGCGGTAGACGGTGAGCCCGGCCGGCCCGACGATCGAACGCCCCGGCTCCACCAGCAGCCGGGCCGCACCCTTCACGCCGGCCGCCGCGCACGCGGCGCGGAGCGCGTCCTGCAGGTCGCGCGCGTAGTCGGCGATCGCGGGCGGGTCGTCGGCCGACTGGTAGCGGATGCCGAGGCCGCCGCCGATGTTGAGCTCCGCGATCTCGACGCCCGTGGCCGCCTCCACCTCGGCCGCGAGCCCGGCCACCACCTGCGCCGCGGCTTCGTAGGCGGCCAGGACGAACACCTGCGAGCCGATGTGGCAGTGCAGGCCGACGAGCTCGAGCCCGTCGATGTCGACCACCCGGCGCGCGGCGCGGAGGGCGTCGCCGTTTGCGACGTTGAAGCCGAACTTCGAGTCGTCGGCGCCGGTGGTGACGTACTCGTGGGTGTGGGCGTCGACGCCGGGCGTGACCCGGACGAGCACGCGCACGGGCGGGCCGGTCACGGGCACCGACGCCGCGAGCCGGTCGAGCTCGTCGTGCGAGTCGACGACGATGCGGCCGACCCCGGCCGCGACCGCGGTCGCGAGCTCCGCGTCCGACTTGTTGTTGCCGTGGAGCTCGAGCCGGGCGGGGTCGACCCCGGCGCGCAGGGCCACGTGCATCTCCCCCGCCGTGGCCACGTCGAGCATGAGCCCTTCGTCGTCGATCAGCCGGGCCAACGCGGTGCAGAGGAAGGCCTTGCTCGCGTAGATCACCGAATCGGGCCCGAACGCGGCGACGTACTCGCGGCAACGGCCCCGGATCTCGGCCTCGTCGTAGACGAACAGCGGCGTCCCGAACTCCTCGGCCAGCGCTTCGACCCTGCATCCACCCACGGAGAACTGCCCATCCGGGGCAATCCGGGACGACCGAGGCAGGAGTTCGGGGTCGACGGCTGAGGTTGTCATGTTGTCGGGGCTCCCGGATGCCGATCAGTGGGTGGGCGCCGGCCGGCGTCGCGGCATCGCAAGGACCCGACCCCCACACACGTCGGAGACGGTTCCACAATGGGGTCTTGGACGGCCCGGACCGGGGAGAACAACATCATCACGCTGCGTGGCAGAATGGCGGAGAACGCGCGGACGAGAAGGCCGCCGGGCGCGAGGCATTCTACACGCCCGACTGTCGCACGTCCGGGCTGGTCACGGCACGCATATGCGCTTTCGGAACGGCGCAGCTATCCTGCACGGACTGGGGTCAACCGATTCGGTTGGGGCAGGGAACAACGGCGGAGCGTGGCCATTGGCCACGCTGAGGGAGGTCTTCGGTGACGCGACGTAGTGGGCTGGGCCGCGGACTGGAAGGCCTGCTGCCCACGTCGGCCAGTGTGGAGAACCCGGGTCCGCACTTCGAGAGCACGCCGTCCCAGGACATGGGGTCGATGTCCGCCTTCAGCGCCGAGCTCGTCAACGAGCTCGCCACCAACCAGTCGGGCCTCGGGCTCATCTACAAGGCGCTCGACGGGCTCGTCGAGCGCTTCGGGCTCCGGGACGCCGCGCTCATCCTCGAGGAGCCGGGCCTCGGGCGCCAGGTGTTCAGCGCCGGGCGCCGCCCGCTCGACGAGGACGAGGAGGAGGGCCTGCTGGCCGCCGAGCCCGGCCTCTACACCGACCCGCTCGTGGAGGACGGCCGCTTCGACGCCACCATGCTCACGAGCCTCTGCGTGGTCGGCCTCCGGCAGGACCTCCTCCGCTACGACGCGTGGCACGACCCGCTCACCGGCCTCTACGACCGGCGCAGCTTCGACCGCCTGCTCGAGATGGCCGTCGCCCGCAGCATCCGCTACAGCTGGCCCTTCACGCTCGTGATCCTCGACCTCGACGACTTCAAGGCCCTCAACGACCGCGAGGGCCACGCCGCCGGCGACATGGCGCTCCGCTCCCTCGGCGATCGCTTCCGCCACGTGCTGCGCTTCGGCGACAACGCGGCCCGCATCGGCGGCGACGAGTTCGCGCTGATCCTCCCGAGCACCGAGCCCGACGACGTGCCGGCCCTGCTCGAGCGGGTCGCGGCAGCCACCGACACCGAGCCGGCGGCGCAGCCGTTCTCCTACGGCATCGCGCTGTGCCCGACCGAGGCCGACGACTTCGACACCCTCTTCCGCCTCGCCGACGAACGCCTCTACGAGGCGAAGGCGAGCCGGCAATGAGCCGTACGCAGATCCCCACCCACGCGACGAACCAGGAGATCCCCGCATGCCGACCGGGACGGGCACGAGCATGAGCCTCGACGATCTCGAGCTCGAGCTGCGCAAGCTTCCGGGCGTCCGCGCGGCCGGCTTCACCGAGCGCGACGACGTGCTCTTCGTACAGGTGCACATGGGCAGCGACTCGGTCGACGCCGCGGTCCCGTTCCAGGCGACGCGCATCGCGTACCGCCACTCGGAGCGCCCCGTCGCCGTCGAGCTCGTGCGTTGGAAGCGCGCCGCGGCCGCCGCCGCCCCCGCGCCCACCGCGGCACCGTCCCCGGCATCGGCGCCCGTCGGCTTCCAGGCCACCGCCGCCGCCGAGGCCCCTGCGGCTGAGGCCGAGCCCGAGGTCGAGGTCACCGACCAGACCCCGGCCGAGGCCGAGGCACTGGGCTCGGACACCGCGTCGATCCTCGTCGAGCGCCGGGTCCGGCTGCTCGCGGTGCTCACGTTCCCCGACACCGACGAGCTCGAGGTGCACCTCACCCTCGAGGGGCGCCGGACCATCGGGCGGGCCGCCGCGAGCCGGGGCCTCCTCGGTGCGGTCGAGGCCACCACCGACGCGGTGCGGGCGTTCGTCCCCGAGCTGTCGTTCGTCCCGAGCTGGGCCCGCACGCTCGAGGCCACCCCGGGGCAGCCGTTCCTCGTGGCCGTCGGGCTCATCGGCGACGAGGAGAGCGAGGCCCGGCACGGCCTGGCCGGGGGCAACAGCCCGATCGAGGCCGCGGCCCGGGCCACGCTGCACGCGCTCAACCGCACCCTCTCGACCGACCTCCAGCCCGGCTCCTGATCGGTGGCGCCGCGCGCCGGCTGACGCACCGCCGGCGACCACGGCGCGGCTGCCCTGGTGCCACGCGTGCAAAGCTCCCGCGATGACAACGATCTCGGTCATCACGGGTGGTGCGGGCGGCATGGGCCGCGCCTCGGCGGAGGCACTGGCCGGACGGGGGCCGATCCTGGTCACCGACGTCGGCGAGGCGGGCGTGCAGGCGGCGGCACACGAGCTCGGCGAGCAGGGCGCCACGGTCCACCCGTTCGTGTGCGACGTGGCCGACCGCGCGAGCGTGCGCGCGCTGGCCGAGGAGGTCGCGCGCCTCGGCGAGCTGGGCGCGGTGGTCCACACCGCGGGGCTGTCGCCGACGATGGCGTCGGCGGAACGCGTGATCGAGGTCGATCTCGTGGGCACCGCCTACGTGCTCGACGCGATGCTGCCGCTCGCGCGCCCGGGAACCGCGGCGGTGTGCATCGCGTCGCAGAGCGCCTACTTGATCCCGACCTTCGACGGCGGCGTCGGTGCGTTGCCGGCGGGCCTGCTCTCCGGCGACGTGGTCGAGCGCATCCGCGCGCACGCACCCGACCTGCTCGCCGACCCGGGCATCGCGTACGCGTGGGCGAAGCAGGTGGTACTCGACCTCGTCGTCGCGGTCGCGCCCGCGTGGGGCGCGCGCGGCGCGCGCGTCGTGTCGATCTCGCCCGGGATCATCAGCACCCCGATGGGGAATCAGGAGTTGGCGCAGCAGCCGTTCATGCAGTCGATCATCGATCTCACCCCGCTGGAGCGGGTCGGCGCGCCATCGGAGATCGCGTCCGTCGTCGCGTTCCTGACGTCCGACGCCGCGTCGTTCATCACCGGCAGCGACATCCTGGTCGACGGCGGCAGCACGCGCGCGGTCCAGCGCGCCACGAGCGCGGGCGCGCTCGGCGCGCCGTCGAACAGTGGTGCCGACGGTTAGAGCGACGCGAGGTCGAAGCCGAAGACCTTCGCCGCGGTGCCGCCAACGATGGCGCGCATCTCGTCGTCGGGGACGTCCTTGAACTGCTCCGCGATCACTTCCTGCGACAGCGGCCAGGTGCCCTCGGGGTGCGGGTAGTCGTTGCCCCACATGAGCGTCTCGATCCCGGTGATGTAGCGGTTGTTGATCGCGACCGGGTCGTTCATGAACGTGGCGTGCGCCTGGCGCCGGATGAGCTCGCTCGGCAGCATCGAGAGCTTCGGCCGGGCCCACATGTTGTGGTCCTGGTAGATGGCGTCGGCCTGGGTCATGACCCAGCCCAGCCACGCGGCACCGGTCTCGACCGTGACGATGCGCAGGCCCGGGAAGCGGTCGAGCGCGCCACCGGCCGCGAGCGACAGCATCACGCGGGGCCCGTCGAGCTGGGCACCGAGGATGTAGTTGATCACCGCGCCGCCCGGACCGCGGACGACGCGCGGCTCATGGCCGGTGCCGGAGTGGAACGTGAGCGGGAGCCCGAGGTCCTGCACGACGGCCCAGAAAGGGTCGTAGGCGGGGTCGTTGTACGGCCGGGACGGCACCTGCGCGGGCAGGAACAGGGCGCGGAAGCCCTCGCCGGCGAGGCGCTGCGCCTCGGCGATGGCGTCGTCGATGTCGACCATCGGCACGAGCCCGACGGCGAGGAGGCGGTGCTGGTGCGCGAACGCGTCGGTGGCCCAGCCGTTGTACGCCTGGCACAGCTGCAGCTGGAGCCGGGCGTCTTCCGCCGCGAAGCAGGCCTGCAGCGCGAACGTCGGGAAGATGACCTCGGCCTTCACGCCGTCGCGTTCCTGGTCGGCGATCCGCTCCGACGCCTCGTAGCCTCCGACCACGGCGACCTCGAGCTCGGACGACGACATCAGCTTCCGCGGCCCGAGGCCCTCGACGTAGAGGGTGCGCCAGCCGTCGGAGTCGACGATGCGGGGCGCGCGGTCCCTGAACTCGGCGTCGACCCGCTCGACGTAGAGGTCGACCGGCTCGGTGACGTGCGCGTCGGTCGAGATGAAGGTGGCGTCGTGGTACGTCTGCGTCGGCATGCTCGCGCTCTCTCCCTGACGGCCACCCGGAAGCTGACCCGGGAGGCACTGAGATCTCCGTGTGCGCCAGTGAAAATAGCATTTTCACACGGCCGCACAAGGGCGGGGCACGAGAAGGGCCCCCGGGCTCAGCCGAGCAGGCCCAGTGCCTGCACCTCGTCCCGCTCCGACACCAGCTCCTCGGTGGTGACCCGGATGCGGTCCTTGGCGAAGTCGTCGTGCTCGACCCCCGGCGCGACCGACCAGCCGCCGGTGCCGTCGGCGAGGATCGGGAACCCGAACTGCAGTCCCTCCGGCGCGCCGTACTCGCCGGTGCTGGCCACCGCGACCGACACCGAATCGCCCGGCTCGGTGGGCGTGCGGAGGCTGACCACCGTGCCGATGGCCGCGTTCGCCGCCGACGCCGCCGACGAGAGGCCGCGGGCCTCGATCACGGCGGCCCCACGCTTCTGGACGGTGCTGATGAACTCGCCCTGCAGCCAGTTGGCGTCGGAGATGACCGACGGCACCGGCGCCCCGTCGATCGTGGCGTTGGCGAAGTCGGGGAACTGGGTGGCCGAGTGGTTGCCCCAGATCGCGATGTTCTTCACCGAGGTGACCGGCACCCCCGCCTTCTGCGCGAGCTGCGACTTGGCCCGGTTCTGGTCGAGGCGGGTCATGGCGAACCAGCGGTCGGCCGGGATCTCAGGCGCGTTGGACCGGGCGATCAGGCAGTTGGTGTTGCAGGGGTTGCCCACCACGAGGATGCGCACGTCGTCGGCGGCGTTCTCGGCGATGGCCCGACCCTGGGGCTTGAAGATCCCCCCGTTGACCTTGAGGAGGTCGCCACGCTCCATGCCGGCCTTGCGCGGGATGGAGCCGACGAGCAGGGCCCAGGAGGTGCCGTCGAATGCCATCTTCAGATCGGAGGTGGGCACCACGCCGGCGAGCAGCGGGAAGGCGCAGTCGTCGAGCTCCATCACGACGCCGTCGAGCGCCTTGAGGGCGGGCTCGATCTCCAGCAGCCGCAGCACCACGGGTTGGTCGGGGCCGAGGAGCTGGCCGGAGGCGATCCGGAAGAGCAGCGAGTAGCCGATCTGGCCGGCGGCGCCGGTGACGGTGACGTTGACGGGAGTCTTGGAAGCCATGGGCCGCACAGTATTCGGGCGTCGCCCCGCAGGGCGAAACCGGGCATCACCCGGCCTGGGCCCTGATCTCATGAAGCTCTCATGTCGGATCCGGGACCCTGAGTCGTTTCACAGCTGCGGTTCTCTACACTCGCGCCATGGCACCGTCGCACGTGGTGATCGCGGGTGTGAACAAGGCCGGCACCACGTCGCTGTTCGCGTCGCTCTCCGAGCATCCCGACATCGCGCCGGCCGACATCAAGGAGACGCGCTACTTCCTGCCCGCACGCTACGGGAAGCCGCTCGCCCCCCGGGCCACGTACGAGGGCTACTTTGCTTCCGCGCCCGCGGGGGCGGTCCACCTCGAGGCCACGCCGTCGTACTTCTACGGCGGCCGCGCCGTCGCCCGCGTCATCGACGACATGCTCCCCGATCCCCGCATCGTGCTGGTCCTGCGCGAGCCGGTGAGTCGGGCGATCTCCTTCTTCCGCTACCAGAAGGTCCGCCTGCGCTTCCCGGAGGATCTCCCGTTCACCGAGTACCTCGCGGCCGCAGACCGGCTCGTCGCGGCCGACTTCCAGGACCCGGCCAACGAGCGCTACATGGCGGTGCGCGGAGGCTGCTACATCGACGACCTGCCCGCGTGGCTCGGGCAGTACGGCACCGAGCGCCTGCGCGTCGTGTACTTCGAGGACCTCGTCGCCGATCCCCTGACTCCGCTGCGCGACCTGGCCGAGTGGCTGACGCTCGATCCCGACGGCATCGCCGGCGACCTCAGCTCCGAGAACCAGACGACGGCGTTCAAGCTGCGGACCCTGCAGCGGATCGCGCTCTTCGGCAACGACCGCTCCGAGCGCTTCCTCCGCAAGCACATGGGACTCAAACGCCGCCTGCGGAACCTCTACTACCGGGTCAACGGCCAGCGGGCCGAGGCGATCCCGGAGTCGGTGCGGCTCGACCTGGCCGAGCGGTTCCGGGAACCCAACGCGCGGCTCGCGGCGGTGATGCTGGCCCACGGGATCCCGCTCCCGAGCTGGCTGGAGGTCCCCGCGCGCTCGGCCGGTTTCGCGCCGGAGGCCGCGACGCCCACCCCGGGCGCGGCCGGCGACAAGATCCGGTCCGCGGGCGCATAGCCCGCGGGCTCCGGGCGCACAGCCCGCCGGCTTACGGGCCTTCGGCGAGATCGGGATCGAGGTCCAGGTCGAGGATGGCCTCGGCGACGTCGTCGGGCACCACGGACGGCGCGGCGGTCGGACCAGGGGGCGCTCGACGTGTGGTCAGCCGGAGCCCGAGCAGGTAGAGGCCGCCGAGCCCGGCGGCGAGGACGACCGATTCGACGAGGCTCACCACGATCGGCTGCGTGCCGATCGACCGGACGGTGAACCAGCCGACGACCCCGAGCAGCAGGGACAGGATCACCGGTCGCCACGATGCCGGGGCGACGATCGACTCGCCGAGCCGGCGGTCGAGGAGCCACCCCAGCACGAGTGCACCCAGCACGTAGGCGAGCGTGTTGCCGAGCCCGAGCGCGGCCACGACCGCGGTGCCGTGGAACGCCAGCGCGCCGTAGACCGTGGCGCCGGCGCCGATGACCGCGGTGACGAGCGCTGTGATCGCGGGCGTGCGGCTGTCGCCCAGCGCGTAGAACGCCCGGGCGAACAGGAGGAACACGCTGTACGGGAACAGGCCGAGGGCGAGCGTGGCCAGCGCCGCGGTGAGCAGCTCGATGCCGCTCGTGGTGCGGACGCCACCGATCACGCGCATCGCGGGCCCGGCGAGGGCGACCATGATCGCGGAAACCGGCAGGGTGAGCAGGGCCAGGCTCTCGAAGGCCCACCGCACCCGGGCGGCGAACTCGGTGAAGCGCTTCACCGCCGCGTCCTGCGCGAGCAGCGGCAGGATCGTGGTGTGCACCGGCTGCGCGAGGATCGCGTACGGCGCCATGAAGGCGACGAACGCGAACTGGTACGCGACCACCCCGCCCTCGACGTGGTTGCCCATCACGATCGACGCCGCGAGGAGGATCCCGATCCCCATGTGCTGGAGCACGGCCCACGTCGAGAGCCCGAGGAGCCGGCGGAGGGGCTCGTCGGGGCGCCGCACCACGGCGCGCAGCCGGAAGCCGGACCGCAGCAGCGCCACCACCGGCACGCCGCAGAAGCCGACGACCCCGAGGGTCCCGGTCACCGCGAGGAGCAGCTTCTCGTCCAGGGTGAGGTCGAGACCCGTGCCCGGGTGCATCAAGTGGAAGACACCGAACGCGACGACGAGCACGACGGTGTTGGCGATCGGCGCGAGCGCGGTGATGACGAACCGGCGTTGCGCGTAGAGCACACCGGTCGCGACCGTCCCGAAGGCGTAGAGCACGACCTGCGGGATGAAGAAGTAGAGGAAGAACGCCGACAGCGCCTCCTGCCGCTGGGCCACCGAGCCCGCGGGCGCGCCGGTGGTGAGCAGGTGCGCGAGCCAGGGCGTGGCGAACAGCGCCACCGCGGACACGATCCCGAGCGCCACCGCGGCCATACCGAGGAGCCCCGCGGCGAGCCGCTCGGCCTCGCGTTGGCGGCCGGCGTCGAGGAGCTCGACGAACGTGGGCACCAGCACGGCGGAGAGCGCGCCGGCGGCGAGGAGCTCGAACAGCACGTTGGAGACGGAGCTGGTGGCCTGGTAGCTGTTGCCGAGGTAGGTCGTGCCGAGCACCGCGGTGATCATCCAGACCCGGATCAGGCCGATCCCGCGCGAGGCGAACGTGGCCGCACCCATGCGCGCCGCGGCCGCCGCGGGTCGCTCGTCCGCCACCAACGGCGTCTGGGGCCGAGGCACCAGCTCCCGCCAGGAGGACCGGGACGTCGTCGGAGATGTCGCGGCCCGTCCGTTCACCGCTGCATCCTCGCGCGCCGACCTGCCAGGGCCGGGTCCGCTGCGGCGCCGCGGAGCTCGGGCGCTAGTGGGTCGCCACGGCCGGGGCGGCCGTTCGCGGCCGGGCGACGTCTGCGGCGAGCGTCGAGCCCGACTGCGGCACCCGGACGGTCTGCGCGTTCACATCGCGCGCGGCCCAGAGGCACTCGACCCGGGTCGCGCCGTGCTTCCACGGCTTCGCGCACTGGTCGGCCGGAAGCACCAGCGCCTTCCGGTTGGCGTGGAAGTCGAGCAGCCAGATGCGGCCCGTCGCCGGCTTGCCGGTGAGGGCGATCGCGCGGTTGGGCCCGAGCCCGTCGAGGTCGACGGCCCGCGCCACGCCATCGGCACTGCGGACCCCGAGCGTCCAGTCCAGCTCGACGCCCTTGTACGCCGGC
>JADGOM010000095.1 GCA_017882925.1 Acidimicrobiia bacterium
CGGTGCAGCGAGACGGCCCGCCGCTCCCGTCCCACGCTCCCGCTCCGTGCCGACGCGACCGCGCAACGTGCGTACGACGACGAACCCCTCCAGCCGAAGGATCTCGCCGCATGCCCATCCCGCCCTCGCTGCGTCGCACCGGCGCCGCGCTCGTCGTGAGCATGCTGGCTGCGTTCGCCGCCCCGTTGGCCGCCCCGGCCGCCGGCGCGAGCCCGATCGACGACAAGAAGGCGGAGGCCGCGCAGCTCAGCGCGGCGATCGACGCCAACGGCGAGCGGATCTCCGCGGTCGACGAGCAGATGAACGGCGCGCGGCTGAAGCTGCAGGACGCGCAGAGCCAGATCGAGACCGCGCGCCAGGCGATCGACGCGGCCGAGCAGCAGGCGGCCACGCTCAAGGCCACCCTCGGGCAGCGGGCCGCGGCGGTGTACATCGACCAGGCCGGTACCGGCTCGGCGTCGAGCAGCGACAACCTCGGCGACCCCATCACCGCGGCCGAGCGTTCGGCCTACGCGGCCGCCGCGGCCAGCACCAACGACGGCACGATCTCGAAGCTCACCGTCGTGAAGGAGCAGCTCGCGGGGAAGAAGGCCACGTACGAGGCCGCGAAGGCGTCGGCCGAGGCCCAGGCCGCGCAGCTGGCCACGAGCAAGCAGCAGCTGACCACGCTCAACGCGACGCAGGAGCAGCTGCTCACCAAGACGAAGGGTGAGCTCGCCACGCTCGTCCAGCAGGAGCAGATCCGTCGCGACAACGAGGCGCGGGCCGCGGCGCTGCGGGCCATCCAGGCCGCGGCCACCAAGCGGGCCCTCGCCACCGGCCAGGCCACCCGCCAGGTCGCGGGCAGCACCGCCACGGTCTCGAACGCGGCCGACACGCAGATGCCGGTGAACCTGCCCCCGCCGTCACCGCGGGCCCAGCAGGCGATCCAGTTCGCCGAGGCCCAGCTCGGCAAGCCCTACGTGTACGCGGCGACCGGCCCCGACTCGTACGACTGCTCCGGGCTCACGATGCGCGCGTGGGAGGCGGCCGGCGTCTCGATGCCCCACTACTCGGGCGCCCAGTACGCGATGTTCCCGCACGTGCCGCTCGACCAGCTGCAGCCCGGCGACCTGGTGTTCCGCGGCTCGGGCGGTAGCGACCACGTGATGCTCTACATCGGTGGCGGACTCGTGATCGCGGCCCCGCACACCGGCGACCACGTGAAGGTCCAGGGCATGGGCAACGTGATCCCCTACGGCGCCCGCCCCGGCTGAGCCGCCCGCCCCCAGGCTCCGTGCGTCGCTCGTCAGGTCAGACGGGCGCGCAGGGTGTCGACGCCGGCACCGGCGAGGCCGTCGAGCCCCACCGGGCGGCCGGAGAGCGCGAGCAGCAGGTCCTCGGCCGAGCCGGTGACCTCGGGCCCCGAGCCCGAGCTCCAGTCGAGGTCGGTCGCCACGAAGCGGAGGCCCTTGGCGCGCGGCTTGGCCCGCACGAAGCCGCCGAGGGTGACGATCTTCCCGAGCGCCGCGCGGCGCGCCTCGGGCGAGGTCGACGGGGTTCGCCCCAGCGGTCGGGTGATGTCGACGTGGTGGATCACGTGATCGACGACCCCTTCCTCGGCCGGGATCAGCCGCGAGATGCCCTTGCGCACGTTGTCGCGCTGCACCCGCCGGAGCTCGGTGAGCAGCTGCTCCCGCGTGTGCGCCGACGCGTAGTCCACCGACACGGTCGCCGACGCGCGGTCGACGTTGAATCCCTTCGCCGCGACCTTCGCGACCATCGCCGGCATCGGCGTGGTGTAGCCGACGAGCATGTGACCGACGACGTCGCGCACCCGCCAGCCCTCGCAGTACGTGGCGTGGTCCCAGTCGGCCGCGTCGTAGGTGGCGAGCGAGTCGCAGATCGCGCCCAGCTCGCGGAGGCGGATCGCGTGCGCGTCGCCCGGGCTCGCGACCCCCTGGGGCGCGTTCGTCGGGCCGGACTGGCTGCGGATTCCGTCGGTCATCGGATCCCCCTCGTTCGTGATGCGTCGAACCGGTTCGCCGCGCCGGGCCGGCGCGGATCACTTCGGTTCCGGCCCCGAACCCCGAACCCCGGATCCGGCGCCGCCCGGGGTGATCCGACCGGGGCGGGCGTGGCGAACCTCGATCGACGACCGGCGACAACGAGGGATGTGATCGGTAGCTTGGCCGCCGTGATCGCGCGATCGAATGCCGCGGGCATCGACGAACCGGTCCTCGTGGCCCGGCTCGCGGCCGGTGACGACTCCGCGCTGAGCGAGATCTACGACCTCATGGCGCCCCTGGTCTTCGGCGTCGCACGGCGGATCACCGCCGACCACCTCGCGGCCGAGGACGTGTGCCAAGAGGTGTTCGTGCAGCTCTGGAGCAGCTCGGGCGCCATCGACCTCGCCCGCTGCTCCCTGCGGGGCTGGCTCTCGGTGCTGGCCCACCGCCGGGCCGTCGACTGGGTGCGGAGCACCGAGCGGACGCGCCGGCGCGAGGCGCGCGAACACCCGCCGACCGAGCACGACGGGAGGATCGTCGACCTCGCCGACGAGGCCGTCGCCCACGAACGGGCCGACCGCGCCCGCGCCGCGGTCGCCGCGCTCCCCGACGGGCAGCGGCGCGCGATCGAGCTCGCGTTCTGGGGCGGCCGTTCGTACTGCGAGGTCGCCACCGAGCTCGGCATCCCCGAGGGGACCGCGAAGTCACGCGTGCGGCTCGCGCTCGCCCGCCTCGCCCGCCAACTCGAGGAAGACGCCGACTGATGCAACCGACGACCCCGACCCCGACCCCGGCCGACGAGCCGATCGACGACCTCGCGTCGGCGCCCGCCGCCGCGGAGCTGCTCGCGCTCGCGTCGGCCGAGCCGCCGCCGGCGGCGCTGCGCGGGCGGGTGCTCGAGGCCGCGACCGCGGCTCGAGCCGCGGGCCGGCCGCCCGTCGCCGTCGACGAGATCTCGCCGGTGGAGTCGTTCCGCCGCACGCTCGCCGACCTCGGCCGGCTCGTCGCGACGCTCACGCCCGACGACGCGACGAGTCCCACGATCGACGGTTGGACGGTGGCCGGGCTGCTGGGCCACCTCACGGCGATCGAGGAGCATCTCGGCGCCACCCTGGGTTGGTGGCCCGAGGCCGGCCCGATCGAGCAGGAGCACGACCACCGGGGGATGACGCTGCCGGCCGTGCACGCGGCGCAGTCCGCGCCGTTCGAGGCGGTGCGGGCCCGATGGGCCGAGGTCGTCGAGCGGGTCACGCACCAGCTCCCGCGGCTCGAGTCCCGCCTCGACGAGCCCGGCGTCTTCCACGGGATCGACTTCTCGATCCGCTCGCTGCTCATCGCCCGCAGCTTCGAGGTGTGGACGCACAGCGAAGACATCGCCCGGGCGGTCGGGCGACCGCTCCCGGTGCCCGACGTCGCCCGGCTCCGGCTGATGACGGATGCGGCGGTCCGGGCGCTGCCGATCGGCATGTTGCTCACCGGGCGCGAGCCCCGGGGCCGCAGCGTCCGCATCGTGCTCACCGGCGACGGCGGCGGCGCGTGGGTGCAGCCACTCGAGCTGGGGGGTCGCGCCGGCCCGCCCGATCTCACGTTGGTGACCGACGCGGTGGAGTTCTGCCGGGTCGCGGCGATGCGGACCCGCGCCGCCGACCTGGAGTGCTCCGTGATCGGCGACCCGGAGCTCGGGGCCGACGTGCTCGCGGCCGTGGCGGTGTTCGCGGCCTGACGACCGGCCGCGAACCCGCCCGCGGCGCGTCAGTCGGGCGTGGTGGCGGCGATGTGCTTCGCGGTGTCGACGTAGTGGCGGAACCGGTCGACCTTCCCGGCCGCGTCGAACGCCCACCAGTGGAGCTCCTCGTCGACGAACGTCTTGCCGGTCGGGATCACCCGCCACTCGGTCGTCACCCGCACGACCACCTCGTCGCCGTCGCCGATGACGGCCATCACGCGGAAGTCGAGCGGCTCGAGGTTGGCGGCCACGCTGGCGAAGAAGTCGGCCGTCCCCGCCACGCCCTTGCGCGGGAGCAGGTAGTCGATGCCGGCGTTCTGGGCCGTGTTGCGCCCGTCCCAGGTCTCCCAGTCGACCGACTCCGACACCTGGTCGAGGATGAACGGGATGTCGCCCCGCAGGAACGCGTCGTAGATCCGGGTCACGAGCTCGTTGTTCGACATGGCGCTGGCCTCCTTCGGCGGTGGTCTCGCCCCGGTTCGCCACCGCCGTCCGCGCCGGATCAGCGGGGCTCGAAGGGGCGCGTCACCGGGGGGCCGTCGTGGGGGTCGTCGTCCGTGCGGGTGAGGTCGCGGTCGAAGACACGTGCGACCGAGTTGCCCGCGAGGTCCTCCAGGGCCGGGTCGACGACCAGCGCGTGCAGCGCCGGCGCCCAGGCCCCGGTCGGCGCGAACCACCACGACCGGCCCTCGGGCCCGACGCCACCGCGGCCGTCGACCGCGCGGCCGGCGGGATCCACGACGCGTAGGCAGCGCGCGAGCAGCGCGGCGTCGAGGGGCCGGTCGAACCCGACCTCGAGCGGGTCGAAGGTGCGCGCCGCGGGCACCCGCAGCGCCCAACCATCCGGGTCGACGCGGCGGCGCTCGTCGGCCCCCACCTCGTAGCGGCGGTCGGCCCCGGCCCGGAGCGGCCCGCCACGCGCGTCGGGGTAGTCGGCGTCGACCACGAGCCGGAACGATTCACCCGAGCGGAGTGGGTAGCCCAACTCGCGGTGGCCGACCAGCCCCCGCTTGATGCGGGCCGGGTCGAGCAGCACGGTGAGCCGGCGACGGTCCCCGTCCCAGAGCTCGGGCTCCATCGGCAGGAGCGCGCCGTGGATCTCGGCGCCCCGCTGGTCGACGAGGTGCACGTGCGCGTCGGCCCGGCCGTCGCGCATCGGCGCCGAGAACGTGACGGAGAGGCGCAGCAGGTTGCGCGGCACCTCCGACGCGGTCGGCCCGATCTCGAGCACCTCGGTGGCGCTCGATCGCTCGGGACGCGGCCGCACGAGCTCACCGACGACCGCGCCGTCGACGGCCACGGTGTACGTGGTGCCGAAGAGGAACGGGTACCGGGGCACGAAGCACGTGTCGGCGCCGTCGGGCACGACCCGCCCGGCCATGGGTGGGAGGTGCCCGACCATGGGCGCGGGCGGCACCCGCACGACGACGCGCGCGCCCGGGAGCACCCCGGAGACCCGGATGCAGTCGTCGCCGTCGCACCGCGACCACGAGACCCCGGTCACGGCGGCGCGCTCATCGCAGGCGGCGACCCGGTCAGAGCGAGGCGGTCTTCAGCGAACGCAGGTTGAGCCGGCCCTCGTCGTCCCGCTGGAGCGCGAGCACGTAACCGGAGCCGAGGTCGGCCAGCCGGGTGATGCCGCGCAGGTCTTCGGTCTCGCGCGGCACGCCCACGGGCTCGTGCGGCTCGGTGAGCGGCGCCTGCGCGTCGATGTCGCGGCAGGCGATCTTCACCAGGCCGTGGCTGGTGTTGGCGACCAGGAGGTACTCCTCGCCCCCGTCGACGAACGTGACCATGTCGATCGGGCGGTTCACCGGCCCGAGCTCGGCGACCGTCCGGCCCACGACCTTCGTGCCCGGGACCAGGTCGGCCAGGGTGAAGTGCACGACCGGCGTGCAGGTGTAGCTGGCGAGGATGCTGCGGCCGCCGTCGTACGGGACGAACGTGCGGATGGGCGCGGCGGTCTCCCACTTGCCGTGAGACACGTGGAAGATCTCGAGGCTGGTGTCGGCGACCTCGCCCCGGAACGGGAACGGGATCCGACGCAGCTTCGACGAGAACTCCTCGTTCGAGAGCCCGGCCACGAGCAGCGCGCCGTCGACGTAGGCGAGGTCGGTGATGGTGGCGGTCCGGATGGGCTGGCGCAGGACCCGGAGCGTGAGGTCGCCGTAGTGGATCTCCTCGCCACCCGACTCCGGCCACAGGATGCCGTCGACCCGCTCGTCGTCGACGGCCGGCGCGTCGGCGAGCGCGAACTCGGCCCACGGGAGGCCGTCGAGCGGGACGTCGGCGATCGAGCCGTCGAGCCGGTCGACGCGCACGAGCACGCGTTGCGCCGCGTCACCGTGACCGCGCTGCACCGACAGGTACACGTCGTGCGTCGACGGGTGCACCGCCATGTCGCGGATGACGACGTCGTCGGTGCCGCACCCCAGGAAGGACGCGACGCGCGCGTCGACCGCCTCGAGGTCGAACGGCTGTGCACCCACCACGGCGCGGCCCGCGGCACCCGGATCGCCGACGTCGACCGCGACGACCTTGGCGCCGACGTTGTCGGCGAGGAAGAGGATCCCGTCGGGACCGAACGCGATCGGCCCCGCCGACGCGACCTCGGCCGTGCCCGCCTGCAATCCGTACCCGCTCATGGCCACTCCCCCGTGCCGACGTGGAACCGTTGCCCCGACTCTACGAGTTGCCGTACACGCGGGTCGGCGCGACCAGCACCGCGGCCCGCCGCTCGCCCGCCATCGCCCGGTCGAAGCCGTCCCAGTCGTCGTGGGTCCCGCCCGCGGCCGTGAACACGGAGCGCAGGAGCACCCGCAGCCGCTCGGCGTCGAAGCCGGGGTACGGGTCGTCGGGGCCGACGAGCTCGGCGCGCCCTTCGACGCTCGCCCACTCCCATCCCGAGCGGAACGTGACCGTGGTCTGGGGCCGGGCCCGCAGGTTGCGCAGCTTGGCCGGCCCGTGGGTCACGAACCCGACCACCGGCTCGCCGGTCAGCGGATGGTCGAGCATCCCGGCGTTGACGAGCGACGATTGGATCGTGCCGTCGGCCCGGAGCGTGGACACCACCGCAAGGAACCGCTCCCGGCGGCCGATCTCGTTCGCCTGGTCGAGCGTCGTCATGGCTCCCATCCTGCACCTCGGCGGCCCGATCCCACGCGTCGGTGCCTAGGCTCGCGCCATGCGGATCCTGAGCGAGCAGGGGCCCACCCCGCCCGGCGTCATCGACGAGCACGTGCGGCTCGGTTCGTGGCGCCCACCCGACCGCGCGTTCATCCGGCTCAACATGGTCGCGTCCGCCGACGGCGGCTCCGCGGTGGAGGGTGTCTCGGGCGGGCTCGGCAACTCCGACGACCACAAGGTGTTCGCGGCGTTGCGGCGTGAGGCCGACGCGGTGATCGTCGGCATGAGCACCGCGGTGGCCGAGCAGTACCACGCGCCCACCGGCGGCGACCTCGAGATCTACATCGTCGCGCCGACGCCCGACGTCTCCGGCGACCCCGGCCTGTTCGCGACCGACCGGGCCACGCTGGTGATCGCGGAGGACGCGGGGCCCGCGCCCGACGGCGTGACGACCCTCCGCTCCGGCACCGGCGGCCAGGTCGACCTGGCCGACCTCTGCGCGCGGCTCGTCGGCAAGGTCGTGATGCTCGAGGGCGGCCCCACGCTCGCGGGGCTGATGGTGGCCCTCGGGCTCGTCGACGAGCTGTTCGTCACCATCGCGCCGCTCGTGATCTCGGGCGACTCGCGGCGCATCGTGCACGGCCCCGACGCCGACCCCGCCGCCTGGGAGCTGCGCAGCGGCTTCGTCGACGAGCAGGGCTTCCTGTTCCTCCGGTACTCCCACCCGCGGTCCACGGGGTGACGACATCACCCGGGAGGTCGGACCCGGCCGTGCAGCTCCCCCGCGCCCCGCCCGGATCCCGGTCGTGAGCGTCGCGTTCGTCCTCTCCGGCGGCGCCAGCCTCGGCGCGGTCGAGGTGGGAATGCTCAAGGCCCTCGCCCAGCGTGGGATCACCCCCGATCTCATCGTGGGAGCGTCGGTGGGAGCGGTCAACGGCGCCTGGTTGGCCGGCCACCCCGGAGCCGACATCACCCAGCTCGAGCAGGCGTGGGGATCGATCCACCGCTCGACGGTCTTCCCGGCGGATCCGGTGCTCGGACTCTTCGCGTTCGCGGGACGCCGACAGGGGCTCGTGCCGCAGCGTGGCCTCCGATCGCTGGTGCAGGGTCATCTGACCTTCGAGCGGATCGAGGAGGCTCCGGTCCCGCTGCACCTCGTCGCGGTCGAGGTCCTCACCGGCCGTGACGTGCTGTTGTCCTCAGGTCCCGCGCTCGATGCCATCCTGGCGAGTGCAGCGATCCCCGGGATCTTCGCCCCCGTCGTGATCGACGGCGTCGCGTACATGGACGGCGGCGTCGTGAGCAACACCCCGATCGCCCACGCCGTCGCGTTGGGCGCGGATGTGATCTGGGTCCTCTGCGCAGGCTATGCGTGCGCGTTGACCCAGCCGCCGAAAGGGGCACTGGCCATGGGTTTGCACGCGCTCACGGTGTTGTGGCATCAACAGCTGATCAGAGATGTCGAGCGCTTCGAGTCCTCCGTCGAGCTTCACGTGCTCCCGCCGCTCTGCCCGCTCGCGGTGTCTCCGGCCGACTTCGGCCGTTCCCACGAACTGATCGGCCGCAGCTTCCGGGC
>JADGOM010000096.1 GCA_017882925.1 Acidimicrobiia bacterium
CGGATCACGAGGACGTCGTTGGGTTGGATGCGGCCGGCGAGGATCGCGTCCATCGCGAGCTCCTCGCCGTCGAAGACGCGCGCGGTGCCGTCGAACTGGAGCTGGTCGAGGCCGGCGATCTTCACGACCGCGCCGTTGGGGGCCATCGAGCCGGTGAGCACCGCGAGGCCGCCCTGCACGTGGATCGGCGCGGTGAGCGGGTGGATGATCTCGCCGTCGGGCGCGGGCGAGCCGATCGCCTCGAGGTTCTCCCGCATCGTCCTGCCGGTGACCGTGATGCAGTCGCCGTGGAGCAGACCCGCGTCGAGCAGCTCCTGCATCACGACGGGCACCCCGCCGATGCGGTCGATGTCGACCATGTGGTACTTGCCGTGCGGCTTGGTGTCGGCGATGTGCGGCACCTTGGCGCCGATGCGGTTGAAGTCGTCGAGCTCGAGCTCGACGCGGGCCTCGTGCGCGATCGCGAGGAGGTGCAGGACCGCGTTGGTGGAGCCCCCGAGCGCCATCGTCACCGCGATCGCGTTCTCGAACGCCTCCTTGGTGAGGATGTGGCGGGGCCGGATGTCCTGGCGGATCAGCTCGATGACGGCCTCGCCGCTCGCGAACGCGAAGTCGTCGCGCCGGCGGTCGACCGCGGGCGGCGCCGCACTCCCGGGCAGCGCCATGCCGATCGCCTCGGAGATGCTCGCCATGGTGTTGGCGGTGAACATGCCGGCGCAGGCGCCCTCGGTGGGGCACGCGCGGCGCTCGATCTCGCCCAGCTCGTTCTCGGTGATCGTGCCGGCCGAGCACGCGCCCACGGCCTCGAACACGCTGACGATGTCGAGGGCCTGGTCGCCCAGGTGCCCCGGCAGGATCGACCCGCCGTAGAGGAAGACGCTCGGGACGTTGATGCGGGCCGCGGCCATGAGCATGCCCGGGAGGCTCTTGTCGCAGCCGGCGAACGTGACCATGCCGTCGAGCCGTTCGCTGTGCATCACGCACTCGACCGAGTCGGCGATGATCTCTCGGCTCACCAGGGATCCGCGCATTCCTTCGTGACCCATCGAGATGCCGTCGGACACCGCGATCGTGACGAACTCCATCGGGAACCCACCCGCGGCGCGCACGCCCTCCTTGGCCCGCTTGGCCAGGCGGTCGAGCGGGAGGTTGCAGGGGGTGACCTCGTTCCAGCTCGACGCGACCCCGATCTGGGGCTTGCCCCAGTCGGCGTCGGTCATGCCGACGGCTCGGAGCATCGCCCGGGCCGGAGCCCGTTCCATGCCGTCGGTGACCTCACCGCTGTAGGGCTTCATCCGGTCAGACATGTCACGGAGGTTACCCGTCGTCGCTTCGGGATCGACCCGAATAGAACCGGTTCCACTTCCCGCCGCGAACCGTTAGCGTTCGGGTCATGCCCGTACCGGAGCAACGCGAACCGGAGATCACCCGCAAGGCGCTCACCGGCTGGCTCCGTGATCGGATGCCGGACGCGCGCGACCTGCGGGTCGAGAACCTCACCACCCCCGGCCTCACCGGCTTCTCGAGCGAGACCGTGCTGTTCGATCTCGTGTGGACCGACGACGACGGCGAGCACCGCGAAGGCCTCGTGCTGCGCGGCGCACCCGCCGGCTACGAGATCTTCCCCGAGTACGACATCGAGATGCAGTACCGCATCCTCGAGACGCTCGGCGCCCACACCGACGTGCCGGTGCCGGTGACGCGCGGCTTCGAGCCCGACCCCGCGCTCCTGGGCACGCCCTTCTACCTCATGGAACAGGTGCACGGCCGCATCCCGTCCGACAACCCCACGTACGCGATGGATGGCTGGGTGCTGGAGGCGAGCCCCGACGAACGCGCCGCGATGTGGTGGAGCGCGGTCGAGTCGATGGCGAGGCTCCACCGGGTCGACTGGCGGGCGCTCCAGCTGGATTTCGTCGACCGCGACGAGTTCGGTCCGCCGGGGCTCGACCAGCAGCTCGCGTACCAACGCCACTACCTCGAATGGGCGTCGCGCGGGAAGCCGCAGCCGGTGTGCGAGGCCGCGCTCGAATGGATCTTCGAGCACCGGCCCGCCGACGACGAGCCGCTCGCGTTCTCGTGGGGCGACGCGCGGCTCGGCAACATGATCTTCGAGGAGGGCACCGGGCGGTGCCTGGCCGTCCTCGACTGGGAGATGGCATCCATCGCGAGCCCCGAGCTCGACCTCGGCTGGTTCCTCGGGATGCACCGCCACCACACCGAGGGCGTCGGCAGCCCCGTCCCGGAAGGCTTCCCGACCCGCGAAGAGACGATCGAGCGCTACGGCGAGCTGGTCGGCTTCATGCCCCGCAACGTCGAGTTCTACGAGGTGTTCGCGCTCTACCGCTTCGCCGTCATCATGATGCGCGTGGCGCAGATGCTCATGGACTACGAGCTGATGCCCGACGACGCCGACATGGAGACCAACAACACCGCGACCCAGCTGCTCGCCAAGGTGCTCGGCCTGCCCGCGCCGGCGTGACCCCGCGCGCGGCGACCACGGTGACGCGCACCCGGTGAAGGTCGACGGACCACTCCTCGGCGATCTGCGCGACGTGGGTGCGCACGCCGCGCGCATGGAGGCCGACGGCTACGACGGTGCGTTCACGTTCGAGGGGCCGCACGACCCGTTCTTCCCGCTGGTGCTCGCGGCCGAGCACACCGAGCGGCTGGAGCTCTCGACCGCCATCGCGGTGGCGTTCGCTCGCAATCCGATGACGTTGGCCAACATCGGCTACGACCTCCAGACGTTCTCGGAGGGGCGGGCGATCCTCGGGCTCGGCTCCCAGATCAAGCCGCACATCGAGCGGCGCTTCTCGATGCCGTGGTCACGCCCCGCGGCGCGCATGCGGGAGATGACCCTCGCCATCCGGGCGATCTGGGCGGCCTGGCAACACGGCACCCCACTGCGGTTCGAGGGCGAGTTCTACCGCCACACGCTCATGACGCCGTTCTTCGATCCCGGCCCCAATCCCTTCGGCGCGCCCCGCATCTGGCTCGCGGGCGTGGGGCCGGCGATGACCGAGGTGGCCGGCGAGGTGGGCGACGGGTTCCTGGTCCACCCGTTCAGCACCGAGCGGTTCATCCGCGAGGTCACGTGGCCCGCGCTCGACGCCGGCCTCGCGCGCGCGGGACGCACGCGCGACGGATTCGAGGTGTCGTACGCCGCGCTCGTCGTCACCGGTGACACCGACGAGCAGATCGAGGAGGCGCTCGACGTCACCCGGCGCACCCTCTCGTTCTACGGCAGCACGCCGGCCTACAAGGTGGTGCTCGACGCGCACGGCTGGGGCGACCTGCAGCCCGAGCTCCGGACGTTGTCGAAGCAGGACCGTTGGGACGAGATGGCCGCGCTCATCACCGACGACGTGCTCGACGCGTTCTGCGTGCAGGGGCCGCCCGAGGCGATAGCGGAGATCGTGCGGGCCCGCTACGGCGGGTTGATCGACCGCTTCGCGCTCAACGTCGCGTACGCCGCCGGGCCGGCGCGCCTTGCCCGCGTCGTCGCCGGCTTCCACCCGGCCACCTGAGCTCCGTTCCCCACCCGTCCCGTGCGTTCACTGACTACCTAATAGGTGGTCAGTGAACGCACGGAGGTAAGGGACGAGACGGGTCAGGCGTCGAGCTTCTCGTCGAGCAGCTGGTTGAGGAGCTGGGGGTTGCCCTGGCCCCTCAGCGCCTTCATCGCCTCACCCATGAGGAAGCCGCGCTTCTTCTTCTTCACCTTGTCGTCGCCGGCCCGGTACTCGTCAACGGTGGCCGCGTTGGCGGCCAGGATCTCGTCGATGGTGGCGCCCAGGGCGCCGGCGTCGCTCACCTGGGCCAGGCCCCGCTCGGCGACCACGGCCTTCGGGCGCTTCGGCTCCTGGAGGCACTCCCGGAGGACGTCCTTGGCCTGCGACCGCGAGATCGTGCCGCCGGCGACCAGCCCGACCAGCTCCGCGAGCCCGTCGGGCGCGAGCGGGAGCGCGCCCACGGCGAGGCCGGTCTCGTTGAGGAACCCGAGCACCTCGCCCGTGACCCAGTTGACGACGTCCTTCCCGGGCGCGCCGGCCACGACCGCCGCCTCCGCGTACTCCGCGAGGCCCGCGTCGCCGACGAGCACCGCGGCGTCGTGGTCGTTGATGCCCCACTCCTCCACCAGGCGGGCCCGGCGCGCGGCCGGCAGCTCGGGCATCCCGGCGTGGACCTTGGCGCGCAGCGCGTCGGTGGGCGCGACGGGGACGAGGTCGGGCTCCGGGAAGAAGCGGTAGTCGAACGCCTCCTCCTTCGAGCGCATCGAGTGCGTGCGGCCGTCGTTCTCGTCCCAGTGGCGCGTCTCCTGGACGACGCGCTCACCCGACTCGAGCAGCTCGCGCTGGCGCTCGATCTCGTAGGCGACGGCGCGCCCGAGCGAGCGGAGCGAGTTCATGTTCTTGATCTCCGCGCGGGTCCCGAACTGCTCGCGCCCGACGGGGCGGATCGACACGTTGGCGTCGACGCGCATCGAGCCCTCTTCCATCTTCACGTCGGAGACGCCGATGGCCTCGAGGACCGCGCGCAGCTCGCTGACGTAGGCGCGCGCCTGCTCCGCACTGCGGATCTCGGGTCGGCTGACGATCTCCATGAGCGGGACGCCGGCGCGGTTGTAGTCGACGAGCGAGTGGTCCGCCCCGTGGATGCGTCCGCTCCCACCCATGTGCATCGACTTGCCCGTGTCCTCCTCGAGGTGCGCGCGCTCGATGCCGATCGGCGTGCCGTCGACCAGGAGCGTGCCGTCGGCGCAGATCGGCTGGTCGAACTGGCTGGTCTGGAAGTTCTTCGGCATGTCCGGGTAGAAGTAGTTCTTGCGGTGGAAGATGCTCGACGCGGGCACCGTGAAGTGGAACGCCTCGCCGACGCGCAACGCGAACTCGACCGCGCGCTCGTTGAGCACCGGCAACGAGCCGGGCAGCCCGAGGCACACCGGGCACACGTTGGTGTTGGGCTCGGCGCCGAACTCGTTGGCGCAGCTACAGAAGAGCTTGGTGGCGGTGGCCAGCTCGACGTGGACCTCGAGCCCGATCACCGGCTCGTACTCGACGCGGGACTCGGTCGCGGTCATCGGCGCTCCTGCATCATCCGTGCCTCCAGCATCATCCGTGCCTCCAGCGTCATCGTGCCTCCAGCGTCTGCGGACGGGCCGTGAACTCCAGGCCCTGCTCCAGCGCGGCCGCGGCCCGGAACATCACGGCTTCGCCCAGCACCGGTGCGAGCACCTGGATGCCGATGGGCAGCCCGTCGCCGTCGAGGCCGGCGGGGATCGACATCGCCGGCGCGCCCGCGAGGTTGGTGGGGATGGTGCACACGTCGCTCAGGTACATCGCGAGCGGGTCGGCCGCCTTGGCGCCGATCGGGAACGCGGTGGTGGGCGACGTGGGCGACAGCAGCACGTCGAACCGCTGGTAGGCGCGTTCGAAATCGCGGATGATGAGCGTGCGCACACGCTGCGCCTGCCCGTAGTACGCGTCGTAGTAGCCGGCCGAGAGCGCGTAGGTGCCGAGCATGATGCGGCGCTTCACCTCGGCACCGAAGCCGGCGTCGCGCGTCGCCGCGTTCATCTCGGCCACGCCGTCGGCCTCCACGCGGAGGCCGTAGCGCACGCCGTCGTACCGGGCGAGGTTGCTCGACGCCTCCGCCGGGGCGATCAGGTAGTAGGCGCTGAGGCCGTAGGCGGCGCTCGGCACGCCGACCCGCTCGACGGTCGCGCCACCCGCTTCGAGCACCGCCGTCGCGCGGTCGAGCGCCGCGAGCACGTCGGGCTGGAATCCCTCGGGCCCGGCCAGCTCGTCGATGATGCCCACGCGCAGGCCCTGCACGCCGTCGTACAGGCCGGGCCGGATCGGTTCGGGGGTCGTGTCGATCGACGTGGAATCGCACGGGTCGTGGCCCCACATCGACTCGAGCAGCAGCGCGGCGTCTTCCACGTCGAGCGCGAACGGGCCGATCTGGTCGAGCGAGCTCGCGAAGGCCACCAGGCCGTAGCGCGAGACGCGGCCGTAGGTGGGCTTCACGCCCACGACGCCGCACAGCGCAGCCGGCTGGCGGATCGACCCGCCGGTGTCGGAGCCGAGCGCGAGCGGCGCGTAGCCCGCAGCGACCGCGGCCGCGGATCCGCCGCTCGAACCGCCCGGCACGCGGCTCGTGTCCCAGGGGTTGCGGGTGACGCCGAACGCGGAGTTCTCGGTGGACGAGCCCATCGCGAACTCGTCGAGGTTGGTCTTGGCCACGAACACTGCGCCGGCCGCGCGCAGCTTGGTGACGACCGTCGCGTCGTACGGCGGGCGCCAGCCGCTGAGGATGCGCGACGAGCACGTGGTGGGCACGTGGTGCGTGCAGAGGTTGTCCTTGAGCGCGACCGGCACGCCGGCGAGCGGTCCGAGCTCCTCGCCGCGCGCACGCGCCTCGTCGACCGCGTCGGCCTGGGCCCGGGCCTCCTCCACGAGGATGAGGTTGCAGGCGTGGATCTCGGGCTCGCGCAGCTCGATCGCGAGGAGGTGCTCGTCGACGATCTCGCGAGCCGAGCGCTCACCCGCGCGCACCTGCGCCGCGATCTCCCTCGCGGTGCTCATCCCTCGTCCTCCGCGAGGATGCGTGGGACGCGGAAGCGGTCCTGCTCGGCCTCGGGCGCGGCGGCGAGGATCTCGTCACGGTCGACCCCGGGGCGGGGGACGTCGGCCCGCAGCACGTTGACCAGGGGCAGTGGGTGCGCGGTGGGCGGGACCCCCTCCGTGTCGAGCGCCTCGACGTCGGCGGCGTGGTCGAGGATCGCGCCGAGCTGGACCGTGAACTCCTCGACCTCGCGCTCGGTGAGCGCGAGCCGGGCGAGGTTCGCGACGTGCAGCACGTCTTCGGGAGTTATTCGGGTCGCCATGGCGGCGGAGTCTACGGCCGACCCCCGACCGAGCTTCCCCCGTTCCCGGCGCCGGCCGGCGCGCCGGGATGGCTACAGTCCGCGGCAGCGACGACCTGGAGGCCCGGTGGCGAAGCACATGTTCCTGTCCGACGAGTGGCTGACCGCGGTCGAGGCCCTGGTCGCGGACCGGGCACCCCACGCGGCGGGCGCGCCCGACCTGGTCATGGACGTGGTCGTCACCGACACGCCCTTCGGGGAGCTGCGGTACTTCCACGTCGGCTCCGACGCCGGCGCGCCCCTCTGGGGCCACGGCCCGGCCGAGCGCGCCGACATCACCGTCACGACCAGCTACGACATCGCGAAGGACATGTTCCTCACCGGCGACGCGCAGACCCCGATGCAGGCCTTCTTCACCGGGAAGCTCACCCTGCAGGGCGACGTCACCAAGCTGATCGCGGCCTCCGCCGGCGGCGCCGCGGTCCTCGGCGGCAGCGCCGACCTCGCCGCCGAGCTCCGCGCCATCACCGAGTAGCCCGCCAGATCTTCATGCGTCCCACGACGACCGTATGCGTCGTCCGGGGACGCACAAAGGTCTGCGCGGGGGGTTACTGGAACAGGGTGAACTTGGTGTTCTTGGCGACGGGGCTGGAGCCGAAGGGCGGGCTCTGGGCCACGACGGGCTTGCCCGGCGCGTAGTTCTTGATGTCGGGCGTGGCCGTGAACCCGGCGCTCGTGAGCATCTGGGTCGCGGCCTCGATCTGCACGCCCACGAGGTTGGGGATCGCGATGAGCTGCGGACCCTTGCTCACCGAGATGATGACCGTGGTGCCGGGCTGCGCCTTCTGACCCGCGGGCGGGTTGCTGCCGATCACGGTGCCGGCCGGCACCGTGTCGTTGAAGTCGTCGGACTCCTTCGGCGCGAACTTCGCCGCCGCCATGATCGCCGCGGCGGCCGCATACGAGGTCTGGCCCGCGACGTCGGGCACGGCCACCGGCGTGGGTCCGTCGGAGACCAGGAGCGTGATCCCCGACTCGGCCTTCAACCCCTGTCCCGCGGGCGGGTTCGTACCGATGACCGCGCCCTTGGCCACGGTGTCGTTGTACTGATTCTGCGCGCTCACCGTGAAGCTGAGGTCCTGCAGCTTCTTGGTCGCGTCGGCGACCGAGAGCTGCGTGACGTCGGGGAGGATCACCGGCGGCGGGCCCTTGGAGAGCACGAGGCGGACGCTGCCGTCCTTGGTCCAGACGCCGGCCGACGGCTGCTGGTTCACCACCAGCCCGGCCGGGTCGTCGCCCGCGCGCACCACCGTCTCGACCTTGAGCCCGGCCCGGCTCGCGCGTGCGGTGGCGATCTCCTTGGTGGTGCCGACGAGGTTGGGCACCGAGGTCTCGGCGTGGCCGCCCGGCGCGAGCACGACGATCCCGGTGGTGATCACGGCCAGCAGCACCACGATGGCGACGATCGCGACGACCCAGCCCGTGCGGCGGTCGTGGCGGTCGGAGCGGTCGGAGCTGCGCTTGCGGCTCGCGGCGCCGGCCTTGGCCGCGCCGCCCTCGTCCTGGTCGTAGACCTGCTGCTCGCGCGTGAGCCCGAGCTGGGTCGGATGCGGATCTTCGGTGATCTCCCCCGTGCCCACGAGGGTGAGCGGCCCCGGGATCGGCATCGCGTCGATCGCGTCGCCGAGCGCGTCGCCCATGGTGACCGCGTCGGGATAGCGCTCCGCGGGTGTGACGCGGCACGCGCGCTCGACGACCGGCGCGAGCGGGCCGAGCTCGGCCGGCGCGGGCACCGAGTTCTGCGTGCGCGCGGCCAGCGTGCCGAGTGCGGTGTCGGCCGCGAAGGGCACGTTGCCGGTGACGCTCTCCACCAGCACGAGACCCAGCGCGTAGAGGTCGGAGCGCGCGTCGAGCGGCGCGCCGGTGGCCTGCTCCGGCGACGCGTAGCGCGCGGTGCCGATGACCGCGCCCGCGGGCTCGGTCCAGCTCGCCTCGGCGAGTGCCCGGGCGAGGCCGAAGTCGGCCACCCGCACGATGCCGTGCTCGTCGAAGAGGAGGTTGGCCGGCTTCACGTCGCGGTGGACGAGCCCGCGGGCGTGGGCGTACTCGAGCGCCGCGCACACCTCGGACCCCACGTGGGCCGCCTGGGCCGGGGTGAGCCGGATCCCGCGGTCGAGCATGGCCCGCAGGCTGCCGCCCTCGAGCAGCTCCAGGACCATGAAGGGCACGTCGTCCTCGCCCCAGTCGTAGACGGAGACGATGTTGGGGTGGTGCAGGGAGGCCGCCACCTGGGCCTCGGCCCGGAACCGGCGGAGGAAGCCGGCGTCGTCCGAGAGCGCGGCGTGCAGCACCTTCACCGCCACCTGGCGCTTCAGCCGCACGTCGTCGGCGACGTAGACCTTCCCGCTCGCGCCGGTGCCGATCGGGGCGAGGAGCCGGTAGCGGCCCGCGAGAACCGATCCGGTCATGTCGGAGATGCCGCGGAAAGCCAAGGTGAACCACGCTACCGAACCGCGGCCCCGCTACCCCGGCAATGCGAGGTGCGCGATACCGTCGAACCCGTGCCCACCCGCGACGGGACCGTCACCCCCCAGGATCCCGGTGCGCCGCGCCCCACCAACGCCCGGCCCGGACGCGCCAACGCGAAGCAGCGCGTCCGCGAACACCGCCGCCTGGCCCACCCCGGCCGCTGGGCGATCGCACTGATCACCGCGCTGATCTGCGTCAACCTGCTCGTCTACGTGGGCATGACCGCCCGCACCAACGAGGACGACTCCACCGAGCAGAGCAAGCCGACCGAGGTGCAGAGCGTGCTGCCCGCGCCCGGCGACCTCGAGCGGGTGCAGGTCACCGTCTCGGTCGACCTCCGCGACGACCTCACCGGCTCGCTCGTCATCGACGGCACCAACATCCCCGACGACCAGGTCGACCGCGTGCCCGCGCTCGGGCAGCTCTCGTTCCGCCCCGGCCCGGGCAAGGAGCTCGAGCGGCTCGAGCCCGGCACCCACACGGTGACGGTCACGTTCCACGAGCAGAAGAGCAACCGGAACCGCGGCGCCTACTCCTGGAGCTTCACCACCGGTTGACGTGGTCTCAACCCCGTAGGCGTTCACTGACTACATATCGTGTAGTCAGTGAACGCTTACAGGTGAGAGTCACTCGTCGGGGTCGGGGTCGTCGAAGGGCGGGCCGTGCTCCAGCAGGTCGACGAACCCGGCTTCGTCGAGGATCGTCACGCCGAGCTGCTCGGCCTTGGCGAGCTTGGAGCCCGGGCTCGCGCCAGCCACGACGTAGCCGGTCTTCTTCGCCACGCTCGACGTGACCTTGCCGCCGCGCGCCGAGATCTCGGCCGCGGCCTCGTCGCGGGTGTAGCCGTCGAGCCCGCCGGTGAGCACGAACGTCAGCCCGGCGAACGTCTGCTCGACGTCGGAGGTGTCGGCCTTGGGCGGCCCGAGCAGGCTGACGCCCGCGGCCCGCAGCTTGCGCAGCACCGGGCCGTTGTTCGCGTCGGCGAACCACTCGACGATGCTGGCCGCGATCACGGGACCGACCCCGTCGACCGCCGCGAGCTCCTCCTCGCTCGCGGCCTCGATCGCGTCCATGCTCCCGAGCTCACGCGCCAGGGCCTGCGCGGCCGACGGCCCCACATGGCGGATGCCGAGCCCGATCAGCACCCGCGCGAGCCCGCGCGACTTCGACGCCTCGATCCCGGCCACGAGGTTCTCGGCCGACTTCTGCCCGATGCGCTCGAGCGGGAGCAGGGCGTCGACGGTGAGCGAGAAGATGTCGCCCGCGTCCTCGAGCAGCCCGGCGGCGACGAACTGCCGTACCCGCTCCTCCCCCAGCCCCTCGATGTCCATCGCGGCGCGACCGGTGAAGTAGTTGATCCGCTGGACCACCTTCTCCGGGCAGGAGAAGTTGACGCAGCGGGTGTTGGCCTCGCCCTCGGGCCGGACCAGCGGGGTGCCGCAGATCGGGCACTTCGTGGGGAACTTCCACTTCCGCAGGCCCTTGGGCCGCTTGGCCAGCACCGGCCCGACCACCTCGGGGATCACGTCGCCCGCCTTGCGCACGATCACCGTGTCGCCCGGGCGCACGTCCTTGCGCGCGACCTCGTCCTGGTTGTGCAGCGTCGCGAGACCGACGGTCGATCCGCCCACGAACACCGGCTCCAGCTGCGCGAACGGCGTCGCCCGCCCGGTGCGGCCGATGCTCACGAAGATGCCGCGCAGGAGCGTGGTCTTCTCCTCGGGCGGGAACTTGTAGGCGATCGCCCAACGCGGCGCGCGGCTGGTGAATCCGAGCTCGTCGCGCTGCGCGAGCTCGTCGACCTTGATCACCACGCCGTCGATCTCGTAACCGAGGTCGTGCCGCTGGGCGAGCATGCGGGTGCAGAAGTCGTGCACGCCGCCGATGTCGGTGAACGACCGGATCTCCGGATTCACCGGGAACCCGAGGTCGAGCAGCCACTGCAGCGTCTGCTCGTGCGTCGTGAGCTTCGGACCGCCCTCCTTCGCGCCGAGCTGGTAGCAGAAGAGGTCGAGATCACGGCTCGCGGTGATGCTCGCGTCCTTCTGGCGCAGCGAGCCCGCGGCCGCGTTGCGGGGATTCGCGAACAGCCGCAGCTCCGCCTCGCCCTGGCGCCGGTTCAGCTCCTTGAACGACGAGAGCGGCATGAACACCTCGCCCCGCACCTCGAGCACCGCGGGCGGGTCGGCCCCCTGGAGCCGCTTCGGGAGTGACGCGATCGTGCGGACGTTGGCGGTGACGTCCTCGCCGGTGACGCCGTCGCCCCGGGTCGCGCCGCGCACGAGGCGCCCGTTCTCGTAGAGCAGCGAGATCGCGAGGCCGTCCATCTTGGGCTCGGTGACGAAGCGCATCGGATCGCTGATGATCCGCTCGACCCGCACGCCCCACGCGACGAGATCCTCCAGCGAGAACGCGTTGTCGAGCGACAGCATCGGCACGACGTGGGTGACCGGCGCGAACGTCGACGCCACTCCCCCGCCGGGACGTTGCGTGGGCGAGTCGGGCGTGAGCAGGTCGGGCCACCGCGCTTCGATGGTGCGCAGCTCCTGCACGAGCTCGTCGAACTCCGCGTCGGAGATCTCGGGCTCGTCGGCGAGGTAGTAGAGATCGGTGTGGTGCTGGATCTGCTCGCGCAGCTCGGGCGCGCGCACCGCGGCCGCGTCGTGTCCTGCAGCGGCATCGTGGGCGGCGTCGGCGGCGGGCGCAGGCTCAGCCGGGTTGTCGGCGGGAGGACGCGTGTCCGCCACGGCTCACGCCCCGAGCGTGAGGCGGGCCGCCACCGACTGGTCGTGGACGCGTCCCGCGAGCTCACGGGCGAGCCGGAGGGCGCGCTCGGCCTGCGACGGACCGTGCCCGGCGAGCCCGCACGCCGGCGTGACGATGGCCTGCGTGCGCAGCCGGATGGGGTCGCATCCCTGGCGGGTGAGCTCGCACCACACCCGCGCGAGGTCCTTCCACAGCCCCTCGGGCGACTCCCCGATCGGGCGGTCGGTGGGCACCGCGCCCCAGGCGATCCATCCGTCGGCCTCGAGGTGGCGACCGATCCTCGAGGCGTCGTCGGTCAGATCGCCGCGCACCTCGAGGCTCACGACGGGCGCGCCGGCCTCGAAGGCGAGCCGTCGGTCGCCGTCGCCGCACACGTGGACCCCCATCGTCGAGGTGGAGCCCGTGAGCACCCCCGACAGCAGGTCGACGGCCGCCTCGCGCTCGAGCGGCGCGCCGTCACGCGACCAGAGGACCAACGCGGGCTCGTCGACGAAGATCATCGACGCGGTGCCCGGGAGCTCGCGGGCGACGAGCGCGTCGAGCGCGCGCACCCACGCGGTGGTGCACTGCGCCGCGCGCGCGAACGCGACGCCGGCGGGCATCCCGGCGCGCACGAGGGCCACGCCCATCGTCAACGGCCCCGTGATCTGGAGCTTCACCCGCTCCGGCCGCGTGGCCTGCGTCGCCGCGAGCTCGACGAACGCGAGCAACCCGCCGTGGGCTTCGGCGTCGAAGTCGACCGCCAACGGCTCCGACCGGCGCGTGAGGTCGAGCACGATCGATCCGTCGGGCGCGATCGCCACTTCGGGCAACGCGCGGGCCCACTGCACGATCATCCCCTCGAGCGGCGTGCGCTCCGGGAGCTGGGGCGCGGCGGGGAGCTCGGGCAGGCACCGGAGCGAGACGGCGGCCGCCTCGCGCGCGTCGAGGTACGGCAGACTGCCGATGCCGGTCGCGAGACCCGGCGTGAGCGCAACCGCAGCGGAGGTTCGGCTCATGAGCGCCGTAGTATAGGGACGCTTCCTCGCCGA
>JADGOM010000097.1 GCA_017882925.1 Acidimicrobiia bacterium
CCGCCGAGCCGCAGGCTCGGAATCGCGAGCAGGAGGCCGATCGGAACCACGATCAGGGCGGATATGAAGATCGCGAGCAGCACCGGCATGCCGTGGTTCGTGGCCAGCTGTGCGGTGAGCGCGCCCGCGATGCCCGCGAACGTGATCTGGCACAGCGAGATCATGCCGCCCTCGCCGGTGACGATCGTGTACGAGAGGAACGCGACGCCGAGCGCGAGACCCTTCGCGATCACCGCGAGCCAGAGCCCCGACAGGACCGAGGGCGCGAGGAGGATCAACGCGGCCACGACGAAGACCGGGACGAGTCGGCGCACGAGCGAACGTTGCCGCGGGTCGTCGATCGGTTCGATCGCGGTGGTAGGACCGGCGCGGCGGTCCATCACGAAGCGCTCGCGCCCGAACCCGCGGTACGCGAGTAGGAACACGATCATCACGATGAACGGGATGCTCGGTTCCAACGCGGTGAAGATGATGCTGTTCTGCGGGATGACGTGGCCGAGCAGATCGGTGGCCTGCTTCGACTGGATCAGGTTCTGCAGCAGCCCGATGAGGAGTGCGCCGACCACGCCGAGGACCAGGCTCTGCATCCGGGCGACGACGCACGCGGCGAACGCGGCCAACAGCAGGAACGTGAACGCGAACTCCTGGTAGCCGCGGATCGGGGCGAGCAGCACGCCCGCGACCCCGGCGAGACAGGTGCCGATCATCCACGTGCCGGCCGAGACGACCTTGGTGTTGATGCCCGCGATGCCGGCGGCCGCGGTCGAGTCGACCGTCGCCCGGATCGACAGACCGAACGGCGTGAGCTTCAGGATGATGCTGAGCAGGATCAGGATGACGACCGACGCGCCCAGCACGATCATCTGGTTCGAGTCGACCGGCACCCCGATCAGCTTGTAGTGGTGGACGGGCGACCAGCCGACGCCGGTCTGGTCGAAGATCTCCGAGGTGCCGTAGAGCACGTGGGCGAACGGTGGTATCGCCACCCAGAGGCCGATCGTCGAGACGAGGCGCACGGTCGGCGGCGCGTCCTGCAGCCGCCGGAACAGCACGGCCCACAGGAACAGCCCGAGCAACGGGGCGATCACGAACGCGGAGACGAACCCCGCGACCAGGACGTTCCAACCATCGACGACCGCGAGCTCATGGAAGGTGATGGCGATGAAGAACGCGATCGCCCCGTGTGCGAAGTTGAACACACGGGACGACGTGTAGGTCAGTAGCAGGCCCAGGGTGGCGATTGCGTAGATGCCACCGAGGACCAGGCCACCGACGATGTATGGGGTCACACGATCTCCGCCATCAACAGAAGGACGTCGAGTCGCTCAGGTCACTTGATCGTGAAGGGTTTCCCGCAGAGCTGGTTCCCACCGAACTGCGGCACGAACTTCTTGTTCACGACCTTGACGAAGAAGATGCACTGGAACTGCTTCCCGAAGTCCTTCTCGAAGTCGACCGGCTCGAAGGCGCCGTTGCCGGTGTAGCCCTTCATCATCCGCAGGTTGGTGATGAACGCCTTGCGGGTCGGGCAGGTGACGCCGGCTTCCTTGAGGCCCTGGATGAACACCTCAGCCGAGAGCCACCCGATGTAGGGCACCTGGCCCCGGACCACGCTGGGCGGCGCGGCCTTGTCGAAGGCCTGGAACGAGGGGCTGCTGAGCTCGAACGGCTTGAACTCCATGCCGAAGACCGAACCCTCGACGCCGGGCAAGCCGAGGATCCGAGGGTCGTAACCACCCGGGAACAGCACGTTCTTGAGGTTGACGCCGGCCTGCTTGAGTTGGTCGGCCAGGGCCGCGTTCTGGAGCAGGTCAACGCCGGTGAACAGCGTGTCGGCCCCCGATTCCTTGATCCGCTGCACGATCGCAGTGAACTGGGTGTCGCCGGGGTTCACGGTGTTGGTCTGATAGACGACCGAGAGCTTCGGATTCGCCTTGACGGTGGAGGCGATCTGGTTGGTGAACGTCACGCTGCTCTGGTTCACGCCGCCGACGAGCGCCACTTTGGAGCCGCCGAGCTTCTCGATGAGATCCGCGTTCAGCGTGGTGTAGTCCTTGGCCGGGTTGGCCGCCGCCGGCTGGCGGAACGTGAACATGTTGGCGTCCTGGCCCCAGACCGGGATGCCGAGGTGCCAACCGCCGACCGGGATGCCCTTCTGGTTCAGGTACGCGGCCGAGCCCGCAGCCTTGTCACTGATCTCGATGATCCCGAAGACGTTGTCGTTCTCGACCAGTTGACGGGCGACCTCCTGGTTCTTGGTCGGGTCGCTGCTGTCGTCGGCGGGAACGAACACGAGCTTCCGGTTGCCAAGTTCACCCGAGTCGTTGGCCGCCTGGAAGCGGGCCTTGATGCCGTCCTCGGCCGACTGGAACGAGACCGCCTCCGGACCCGTCTCGGGAATGATCCCGCCGACCCGGATCTCCGTGGGTGACACGCCCGGGACGTTGCTGCAGTCCGTCGGCGCCGCCACGTGCGTGAGGTTGGCGAACTGGTTGGTGCTGGAAGTGCCGCTGCTGCCGGACTTCGTCGTCGTCGTGTTGCTCGACTTCGACGACGAGCTGTTGCTGCAGGCCCCCAACACGATCAACGCGACTATGCAGAACGCGAGCGCGCTCCGATGCTTACCTACTGACACCGTTCCCCCCTGGTCGGCGCTTCGGTTTGCTCTCTGAAGCTGTAGGGGGACTTCTTACGCTTCTCTCATGCCTGACGCAAGAGTCAGGCACGGATTCGCGCTCGGCCGGAAGCCGCGGGTTGCGCGCGGGTTCGTCGATCCCACCGCATCCGCCGGATTCCGCAGCGCCCGGCGAGGCCCGTCGGCGCGGGGCTGCCGACCGGTCACATCCCGCACCCTCCGGGTCCCGGCCCGCCGGCCGGCGGCGACCCGTCGCGCCACCGCGCCGCGGCCTCGGTCCGGTTGCGGGCGCCGAGCTTCGTGTACACGTGCTCGAGGTGCTTGTTGACGGTGCGGGCGCTGATGCCGAGCCGCCGGCCCACCTCGTCGTTGGCCAGGCCGCTCGCGACGAGCGCGAGCACGCCCGCCTCCCGTGGCGTGAGCCCGGCGCCCGTCGCGGCCGGGACCGCCGGCGGACGCGCCACGGCCCGTCGTGCCTCGGCCGACAGCGGTCGCCGCAAGGCCTCGAGCCGGTCGAGATCGTCGGAGGAGAAGTCGCGTCCGTTGCGGTCGACCGCGATGCACAGGCACCGACCGGCATCGATCGGAACCGCGAACGCCGCCTGCCGCTCGACCTCGAGCCCGCGGAAGAGCTCGCAGTAGATCGCCCGCCGGCGGTAGTCCCGCTGACTCAGCACGTCCGAGATCCGCAGCGGCCGGGCCGCGCCGCGGCGGGTGTGGGTGGCGAGCGGCCACGGCTCGGTCCGCATGATGTGCTCGAACACGCGGTTCGACTCCGCGCTGAGGAACGCGTCCGGCCACCAGCCCACTGTCGGCGGGCCCGACCCGACGAGCGTGGCCACCGCGCTGTCGGCGCCGGCCACCGAAGCGGCGGCCGCAGCCGCCGCAGCCGCCATCGACTCCGTGGTCGTCGCTTCGCTCAGCGCCCCGAGGGCCGAGAGCATGCGCCCGACGTCGACTCGTCCCATCGCCCTCCCCCGTTCCCCTGCCGGAACCGGCGCGACCCCTACGCGAGATGACGTATTGAGTCTCCCCGCCCGTTCGCCCAGATTCAACGGAAAGCCCGGATGGAGGGGAGTGACGTGGCGGCGTTCCTGCAGCTCATCGAGGTCACGACGACGCGCATCGACGAGGTCGAGGCACTCGTCGCCGACTGGGAGGCCCGGACCGACGGCCGGCACACGGCCCGACGCGGGACGCTGACGCAGGATCGCGATCGGCCCGGCACCTACGTGCAGATCGTCGAGTTCCCCTCGTTCGAGGCGGCGATGGCGAACTCCGACCTCCCGGAGACGGCCGGGTTCGCGCAGCAGCTCGCCGAGCTGTGCGACGGGCCGCTCGTCTTCCGCAACCTCGACGTCCGCAGCGTCACCGAGATGTGAATCGTTCCCCCGACGACGACCATCAGCCCCACGAGAGGAGATGACCATGACCCGCAAGGTTGCCGACTGCCGCCGATTCCCAAGCGAGAACGGCTGCACCCTCACGATCTCCGGCGAGGAGGACGAGGTGCTCGACGCCGCGATGCAGCACGCGGTGTCGGCGCACGGCCACGAGGACACGGACGCCGTGCGTACCTGGCTGCGCGAGAACCTGGCCGACGAGCCCGCAACCGCCAGCGCCTGAGGCACGCGCGCGCCCGCCCGCGACCGGCTCCCGGCCGCGGGCGGCGTGGCTCAGAGTCGACGGCGTGTCCTTGCCGCCCGCGCGGCCGACGCCATCGGTGAGGACCCGGTCGCGGGTCGCGATCTCGGCGTCGGCGCGCGACACGATCGGAATCGTCGGCCGGTAGTGATCGGACGGCTCCGTATACCAGGCCTCGGTGGTGCTGTGCAGCCCGTCCACCGCCGCGTCACGGCTCCGCCTTGACAGGTGACGAATAGGTCACGTATTTTCCCGGCGTGGACGAGATCTTCAAGGCGCTGGCCGACCCGACCCGGCGGAGCATCCTCGACGAGCTCCACCGCCAGGACGGCCAGACGCTGAGCGAGCTCGGCGCCCGCTTCGAGATGACCCGCTTCGGGGTGATGAAGCACCTCAAGCAGCTCGAGGACGCGGGGCTCGTCGTCACCCGGCGCCGGGGCCGGGAGAAGCTGCACTTCCTCAACCCGGTCCCGATCCGTCTCGTCCACGACCGCTGGGTGAGCAAGTACGCCGAACCGTGGGTCGCCGGCCTGAGCGACCTCAAACACGACCTGGAGCGTCAGATGGAGAAGGTCTACGAGATCTACATCCGCACCTCGCCGGAGCTGCTCTGGCAGGCGATCACCGATCCCGAGATCCGGGCCAAGTACAACTTCGGCGCCGGCGTCGTCTCGGACTGGAAGCCGGGCTCCCGCCTGGAGATGGGTGCCGCAAAGGCCCCGGGGCCTCTGGGCGAGGGCGAGGTGCTCGAGGTCGACCCCCCGCGGCGGCTCGTCCACACCATGGTCGCGTTGTGGGGTGACGACGTGAAGGCCGAGGGCCCGACCACCGTGACGTGGGAGATCGAGCCGGTCGGCGACTCCTGCCACCTCACGGTCACGCACGAGCTCCGCGAGGGCGCCAACGAACAGCTCTACGGCGGCTGGCCGATGATCCTCTCGGGCCTGAAGACCTGGCTCGAGTCGGGCCAGATGCTCACCACTCCCGGGTCGTTGAAGTACGGCTGACCCGGTCGCCGCGCGCGTGGGTGGCACCGCCGCCCACGTGCGGGACCGGCGACGCGTGCGGTTCTAGGGTTGGCGCGTGATCGGGCTCGCGGTCGTGAACGTCGGCACCCCCATGCTGCTGGCCGAGACCCGTGACCACAACGTGTGGAGCGGCATCCGCAAGCATCCGGTGCCCGCCACCGAGACGCTCTGGCTCTCGGAGGTCAACCTCGCCGGCGACGGCCAGGCCGACCTGAGCGTGCACGGGGGCGTCGACAAGGCGGTCTACGCCTATCCGTCGGAGCACCTCGGGCCGTGGCGGGCGGAGCTCGACGAGGATCTCGGCCCCGCGCCGTTCGGCGAGAACCTCAGCACCGTCGGCGCGCTCGAACGCGACGTGTGCATCGGCGACGTGTGGTCATGGGGCGCGGCGACGCTGCAGGTGACGCAGCCCCGCTGGCCGTGCTTCAAGCTCGCGCTCCACCGCGGCCGGGCCGACATCCAGGCGCGCATGCGCGCGACGGGGCGCACCGGTTGGTACCTGCGCGTGCTGGAGCCGGGCGAGGTCGGCGCGGCGGGCCCGATCGACGTGCGCGCCGACCCGGCCGGCGTGACCGTCGACGCCGCGCACCGGGCGATGGGCGACCACCACCTGGCCGACCCCGATCTCGTCCGGGCCGTGAGCGCGCATCCCGCGCTCGCCGAGCAGTGGCGCGGGCCCCTGCTCGACCGGCTCGCGCGCTGACGCGGCCGCACCGTACGCGCGGTCGGGACCCGCGGGAGATCTGATCGGGGGATGACGATATGGTGCAGACCCATCGGACGACGAGGGGTCTCTCGGTGCGGCACGGACGGCTCGCGGTCACTGGGGGTGCGCTCGCGCTCGGCGCGGTGCTGATGAGCACCGGCATCGCTGCCGCCGCACCGTCGCGGGCTCCGGTCGCGCGGCACTACAAGGTGAAGCAGACGACCTACACGTTCGTCGACACCACGCGGCCGACTCCGGCCAACGGGTCGTACGCCGGCGCGCCGAGCCGGACGCTCGTGACCGTGGTGTCCACCCCGGTCGGCGCGAAGGGCCGCCTCCCGCTCGTGGTGTTCAGCACCGGCATCGAAGGGACCGCAACCAACTACGAGGGCCTCTACCGGCACTGGGTCGAAGCGGGCTACGTGGTCGCCGCGCCCAACTTCCCGCTCTCGCAGAAGAACGCCCCCGGCGGCCCGAGCCTCGTCGACTTCACGTCGCAACCCGGCGACGTGCGCTTCGTGCTCGACCAGGTCCTCGCGCAGTCGGCCCGAAAGAAGGGCGCGCTCGCGGGTCGCATCGACCCGAAGCGCATCGCGCTCGCGGGCAAGTCACTCGGCGCGATCACGACCCTCACCGCCGCGTACAAGGTGGCCGACCACGAGAGCCGCGAGAAGGCCGTGATCTCGCTCACGGGCGCGGCGTCCGACGGCGCCGACATGTTCACCGGGATCCCGGTCCCGTTGCTCCTCGTGCACGGCGACGCCGACAAGACGGTGCCGTACCGGTCGAGCGTCGACGCGTTCGGCCTCGCGCTCCCCCCGAAGCACCTCGTCACCCTCTTCGGGCAGGACCACGGCGGCTCCTTCAACGGCGAGGGCACCCCGGCGGCCGACGTCGTGGTGAAGGTCACCACCGACTTCCTCGATGCCTACGTGAAGGGTGAACCGGCCGCGCTCAACCGACTCGCCAAGGACGCGGCCGAGACCGGGGTCTCGTCGTACCAGGCCGACGCCGGCTGAGAGGCCAACGGCCGCGGCGACCGGGCCTCGTGGTGCGGTACCGCGCGTCCCGGTGTGTCAGCCTCCTTCGCATGCACTGTGCGGTGACCGCGTGACGGCGCGTCGGCTGCTATTGCTGCTCCACGGAAGTGGCAGCGACGAGCGGCAACTCGCCGACATCGCCGACGCGCTCGAATCCCCCGACGACTTCCTCATCGTCACCCCGCGTGCCCCGCACCGGCGTCGGGGCGGCACCGCTTCCTGGTTCCGAACGAGCCGCGTCTCGGGGATCGACCCCGAGACGTTCGTCGCCGCGCTCGCCGCGCTCGACCTGCTCGTGCTCGAGACCTGTGACCGTGAGCGCCTCGATCCGGCCACCACGGTGGTCGGCGGCTTCTCGCAAGGTGGGGTGGTCGCCTTCGCGCTCGCGACGAGGAACCGCGCCGAATGGCGACCCGCCGGGGTCTGGAGCCTCTGCGGAGCCCTGGTTCCGGAGACCCTGGGCGCGCTCGCCTTCGATCCGCGACTCCTGACCGGCGTCCCGGTCCTGTTCCAGTACGCCAGTGCGGATCCGCTCGTGACCGAGCGCGACAACCAGCGGGGAATCGCGAGGCTGCGGTCCGTGGGCGCAGCCCTCTCCGCGATGTCCTATCCCACTGGTCACGACGTCTCGCCACCTGCACTCGCCGACGCGGCAACCTGGCTCGCAACGACCCGGCGCTTTCGATCCATGCCGTGAGTCCGACGGGCTGTCGGCGAACCTACCCGCGCGGAGGATCGGCGCTCCGGTAGGGCGTCATGTCCATGCCGGGATAGCGGGCGGCGACGTCGGCGAGGGTCTGCTCGTTCCAGTAGTCGTCGCCGGGCCGCGGGAACCCGAACAGGTCACGTTCGCGCACGGTGCACTCCGGGAGCAACGCGGCCCAGAGATCGGGCGAGTGCTTCGGCCACGCCATCTTCCCGGCCCACGTCGTTCCCCGCGCCTGGTAGTCGACGAGCATCGAGAAGCGCGCGCGTCCGGCACCGGTGAAGTTGGACCCGCGGTGCAGGATGTCGGTGCGGTAGACGAACAGGCTCCCGGCCGGGCCGACCGCGGGCACCGTCTCCGCGTCGAGCGGGCCCGGTTCGAAGTACAGCGGCGTGAACGGGACGTCCCTGCCGCGCTCGTACGGGACGACGCGCGTGGGGCCGTCGGCCTCGGTCACGTCGGAGAGGAAGATGAAGGTCGTGAGCTGTTGGTAGCGGCCGTCGACCCGCGGGACCACCAGGCTGTGGCTGCCGTAGTCGCGGTGCAGCGGCTGGTCGTAGTTCGCGGCGCCGGCGTACTTCGCCCACAGCTCGATCTTGTAGAGGTGCAGCTCGGCCGACCCGAGGTAGCGCTCGACGAAGTCGACCAGGTCGGGGTGGAACGCGAGGCGGTTGAGGTCGTTGGAGCGGTACGGGAACTCCTCGACGCCGGCGAAGCCGCTCGTCGCGTACTTGGCGTGGCGGCCCGGATCGGCGAAGTACTCCTCGGGCTTCGGGTAGTGCAGCCACAGCGCCTCCCGCGCCGCATGCAGCTCCGCGGGCGACAGGAAGCCCTCGACGACGACGAACCCGTGCTCGCGCACCTCGCTGATGGCCGCGTCGGGAATCCGCATGATCCGTACCGTAGGCCCGGCGAGGCGCCTACTTGTAGGGCCCGGCCATGATGTGCTCGACCCACCAGGCCGGGGCGGCGTTCATGATCACGGCGAGGTCGAAGTAGTCCCACCAGCGATCGATCTTCCCGCCGCTCACCTGCATGACCGACGTGAACGGCAGCGTCATCGAAACCCCGGGCTCCCACGTCCACGTCTCGCGGTGCTCGGTGACGACGTAGCCCCCGGACGCGATGATCGGGCCGTCGTGGAGCACGTACTCCTGAAGGGGCCCGAGGCCGAGCCGGACCCGGGCCGCGGTCTCCGCGGGGCCGTAGGCACCGGCCTCGAGGTCCTTCACCGGAACGTCGACGTAGTGGCCGTCGGGCGCCATGAACGCGCCGACGGCCTCGAAGTCCCGACGCCCGAGCGCGGCCCAGAACCGCTCGACCATCGCCGCGTTGGCCTCGTCCTCCGTGTTGCCCATAGGGGCATCCCTTCGATCAGACGAGCGGGTGGCCGAGCTGGAACGTGGCGGTGAGGCCGGTACCCCAGGTGCCGACGTCGGGCGCCTTCGGGAGCCCGAGTGACCGGAGCTCGTCGGCGACCACGCCCGCGCCGAGCTCCACCACGACGTCGGCCGGGTCGAGCAGCCCGCTACCCATGTCCATCGCGAGCGGCGTCTCGTAGGCGACGCCGCCGAGGTACGAGTAGCTGCTGGTCTCCACGCGCGAGGGCCCGGCCGCGGCGACCTCGGGGAAGGACACCGACAGGACCGGCGCACCGCCGTCGGTCATCGCGAACGTGACGCGGCCGTCGGCGTGGACGACCGACAGCTCCTCCACCGTCTTCGGGAAACCCATCACCTCGTTGCCCGCCTGGCACGTGAACGCCTGGTCGACGGGCATTCGGTAGACGAACGAACCGACCACGTCGGCGCCCGCGCCCACGGGTCGCGCGAGGAAGCCGAGGTTGATCTCGAGGTAGTCGCCCCACGGGTTGTCGTGGTAGTCGCACAGGGCCATGACCAGGGTGGCCCGGTCGTCGTCGGCGACGACCTCGAACGTCTCGCCGGGCAGGAGGGCCTGCGCCGCCGCGGCCGGCACCGTGAACATGAGCGTGGCCGCGTCGAAGTCGGCCACCTCCATCGGGAACTCGATGGCCCGGCCCTGGATCTCGCCCCAGACGGTGCTCATGCCTCGAACAGGTCCTCGAACTCGAGCTTGCCGTCCCGGACGCGCCCGTAGAGCAACCAGTCACCCCGGAACATGCCGTGTTCGTACGGCGAGCACGCGATGTGCGTGCGGTCACCGCCGGTCGTGCTCGGCATGAACCGAATGCTCTCGAGCCCGGCCTTCACCCCGGGGCCCGACAGGATCGGCGCGCGGAACAGCCCTTCGACGAGCACGCGCGCGGTGTCGTACGCGAGAACGGGAATCGCGTTCGGCCACATCGGCGGGTCCTGCCCGTACCGGGCGACGAAGCGGTCGCGGAACGCGAGCGAGCGCGGGTTGCGGCCATCGAACTGGTCGATGCCGACCCAACCCTCGAACTTGTCGAAACCCATCAGGTACCACATGAACGCGGTGCTCATGATGCGCGGCGGGTCCCACGCGAGCTGGTCGAGGGCCTCCCGGAGCAGCCCCTTCGCCGCGAGCATCCCGTAGCCCATGTAGACGAGCGCTTCGGCATCGACCCGGCGCAGGTTGGCGAGGTTCGTGGCCAGATCGTCAGGGCTCTGGCTCACAGTCTCGACCGCCGCGATGCTCACGCCGTGCCGCCGGCACTCCTGGCGGAAGTAGCGGAAGTACTCCTCACCGTTGGGCGAGATCTCGCTGAGCACCGCGACCCGGGTGTGGCCGCGGCGCACGAGCCATGAGACCACGAGCGCGGCGTCGCCCCCGCAATCGCCGTTGCCGAGCCGGAAGCAGTAGGGCCCCGCGAGCCGATCGGTACCGGCCCAACTGATGAGGGGGACCTCGAGCTCGTTGGCCAACGGGCCGACGGTGATCGCGTTGTCGGAGCTGTACGCCCCCGCGACCGCGATGCAGCCCTCGTCGACCAGCGAGCGGAAGCCGTCGGTCGCGTTCTTCGCCGAACCCTGCGGCAGCCCGTTCTCGGCGTGGAGCACGAACTCCACCGGCCGGTCCAGGATCCCTTCGGCCTCCGCCTCCTCGAAGGCGAGCCGGTGGATCTGGTCGTAGCCCCCACCGGGACCGTCGAGTGCGGAACCCAGCCAACCGATCTTGATCGGATCCATCCGGCCCCCCGGTTCCGACGAGAACGCCGACTGTATTGCACCGGACCGGGGGGCGACCTTGGTGGGCGGAGCGACGCGGGTGATATCACTGGGACACCCCCACGGTCGGTACGGGGGACGTGCCTGTACACGACGGGGGACGCCATGCAGACGACGGAAGCACCCGATCAGGGCGAATGGTTCCTGCCGGAACCCGATCCGCGGCCGGTGAAGTACACCGTCATCTCGGTGGACGACCACCTCGTGGAGCCGCCGCACATGTTCGAGGGCCGCCTGCCCGCACGCCTCCAGGACCGCGCGCCGCGGATCGTCGAGACCGAGGCCGGCCACCAGGTGTGGGAGTTCGAGGGCGGGGTGTTCACGCAGTCGGGCACCAACGCGCTCGCGGGCCGCAGCCGCGAGAAGATCGTCATCGAGCCGGTGCGCTTCGACCAGATGCGCCCCGGTTGCTACGACATCGAAGCCCGCATCCGCGACATGGACATCAACGGCGTGTGGGCGTCACTCAACTTCCCGTCCCAGATCACCGGCTTCTGCGGCCGCGTGTACTCACAGGCGAAGGACCCCGAGCTCGGCCTCGCGGTCACCCGGGCCTGGAACGACTGGTTCCACGAGGAGTGGTACTCGGCCCACCCCGACCGCATCATCCCGCTCGGCATCACGTTCCTCTCCGACCCGCAGCTCGCGGCCGAGGAGATCCGGCGCAACGCCGCGCGCGGCTTCCGCTCCGTGAGCCTGCCCGAGCGGCCGCACCGCCTCGGCTTCCCGTCGATCTTCAGCGGCTACTGGGACCCGATCGTCGAGGCGTGCGCGGAGACCGACACCGTGATCAGCCTCCACGTCGGCTCGTCGGGCATGCCCGACATGCCGCTCGACTGCCCCAAGGTGCAGCTCGGCGCCACGATGTTCGGGCAGATGTCGCTCGCCGCGTGCTCGGAGTGGCTGTGGTCCGGCTACGCGGTGCGTCACCCCGAGCTCAAGATCGCGATGTCCGAGGGCGGCATCGGCTGGGTCGCCATGCTGCTCGACCGCCTCGACAACATCGTCGACCGCTCCGGCTACGGGCTCGGCTGGGACACCCGGCCGGCCGACGTCCTCAAGCGCAACTTCTGGTTCTGCACCATCGACGACCCGTCGACGATCGAGACCCGCCACCGGATCGGCGTCGACCACGTGATGGTCGAGACCGACTACCCACACGGCGACGGTACGTGGCCCGACACGCAGGCCGTGATCGAGCGCTACTGGGGCGACCTCCCGACCGAGGAGCTCCGCCTCCTCACCCACGAGAACGCGGCTCGCCTGTACCGCCACCCGCTCCCGGACGTCTGCCTGCCCTGACGGGTCGATCGCGCAGGCCCGCGTCAGGGACGGGCGGCGCGGGCGGCCTCCCCCGCGTCGCGCATGGTGGCCACGACCTCGTCGTTCGACGCTCCCGGCCCGAGGACCGCGGCCACGCCCGCACGCTTCAACGTCTCGACGTCCGCGTCGGGCACGATCCCGCCGACCACGACCGCCGTGCTCAACCCCTCGTCGCGCAACGCCTGGACCACGAGCGGCGCCAGCGTCAGGTGCGCGCCGTTGTGCATCGAGAGGCCGACCACGTCGACGTCCTCCTGCAACGCGACCGCGGCGATCGACGCCGGCGTGTTGCGCAATCCCACGTAGACGACCTCGATCCCGGCGTCGCGCAGGATCCGGGCGACCACCCGCGCACCCCGGTCGTGGCCGTCGAACCCGACCTTGCCGACCAGCACACGGAGCGTCACGCGTGGGCCCCTTCGGCGTGGATGCCGAAGACCGATTCGAGCGCGTCGGTGATCTCGCCCACGGTCACGTACGCCGACACGGCTTCGAGCAGCGCGGGGAAGATGTTGACCGTGGGGTCAGCCGCATCGTGGCGAATCCGTCGGAGCGCCGCCTCGACCGCTGCCGGCGATCGACTCGCCTTCACCTCGCGGAGCCGCTCGAGTTGGCGCACCTCCACCTCGGGGCTGATCGACAGCGTCGGCGGCCCGACGTGGTCGCCGTCGGTGTAGGCGTTGACGCCGACCTGCACCCACCGGCCCTGTTGCAGCTTGGTCTGGAGCTCGTAAGAGGCCTCCGCGATCTCGCCCTGGAACCAGCCCTGCTCGATGCCGCGCACGACGCCGTCGACCATCGACCCGTGCCCGAGATCCTCGAGGTACCGAAAGACCGTCTCGGCTTGGCGTTCCAGCTCGTCGGTCAGCGCCTCGACGTAATAGGAGCCGCCGAGCGGGTCGGCGACGTTGGCGACGCCGGTCTCGTGCGCGATCACCTGCTGGGTGCGCAACGCCACCTGCGCCGCGTGCTCGGTGGGCAGCGCGAGCGCCTCGTCGAACGCGTCGGTGTGGAGGCTCTGCGTGCCGCCGAGCACGCCCGCGAGCGCCTCGATCGCGACGCGCGCGATGTTGACCTCCGACTGCTGCGCGGTGAGGCTCACCCCCGCCGTCTGCGTGTGGAAGCGCAGCTGGAGCGAGCGGGGGTCCCTCGCGCCGTAGCGCTCGCGCATCCGGTGCGCCCAGATCCGTCGCGCGGCCCGGTACTTGGCGATCTCTTCGAAGAAGTCGATGTGCGCGTTGAAGAAGAAGCTCAGCCGCGGCGCGAACGAGTCGACGGGCAGGCCGACCGCGAGAGCCGACTCCACGTAGGCGAAGCCGTTGGCGAGGGTGAAGGCGAGCTCCTGCGCGGCCGTCGAGCCGGCTTCCCGGATGTGGTATCCGGAGATCGAGACCGGGTGCCAGCGCGGCAGCTCCGCGGTGCAGAAGCGGATGGTGTCGGTGACCAGGCGGAGGGATGGTCGCGGCGGGAACACGTACTCGTTCTGCGCCTGGTACTCCTTGAGGATGTCGTTCTGGATCGTGCCACCGAGGCGGCTCCGGTCGACGCCGTTGCGGTCGGCGAGTGCCACGTACATCGCGAGGACCGTGGGCGCAGCGGAGTTGATGGTCATCGACGTCGTGACGGTTCCGAGGTCGACGCCTCGGAAGAGGATCTCCATGTCGGCGAGCGTGTCGACCGCGACACCGGCGCGGCCGACTTCCCCGAGCGCGAGCGGATGGTCGGAGTCGCGCGCGAGCAGTGTCGGCATGTCGAAGGCCGTCGACAGCCCGGTGCCACCCGCGCCGAGCAGCTGGTGGAAGCGCCGGTTCGTGTCCTCCGCGGTGCCGAACCCCGCGAACTGGCGCATGGTCCAGAGCTTCGACCGGTACATCGACGCGTACGGGCCCCGCGTATACGGGTACCGGCCCGGGAACTCTGCACCATCGTCGTCCCCGGCGTAGACCGGCGCGACCGGGACACCGGAGATGGTCGTGAAGTCGGCGTCCCGGAGCGGCTCCGCGTCGTACGCCCGTTGCCACTCGGACCGCTCGTTCCCATCGACCGCGGGGCGGTCGTGGCCTTGCGCGTCACTGCTCATGGCGACCTCCTCGGAGCACGCGCGCAGTCTCTCGCGCCTGGCTCGCGGCCGCGCCGCGAGGCTCAGAAGCGCACGACGGCCATGACGACCTCTTCCAGCGCGGTCGTCGCATGACCGGAGGTGGCGGTGTCTTCCACCAGCAACACGTCGCCTGCGCCCCACGAGCGGGTTTCGCCGCTCGCCGTCGTCTCGCCCCGGCCCGACAGCACGAACATCCACTGCCGGGCGGGCGCCGGGTGGTGCGGATCGGTCCAACCCGGCGGGAAGCGGATCAGCATCATCTCCCGGGCGGGCACCAACGCCGAAACGTCGAGCGGCGGTGCGGGGGGCGCGAACGCCGCGCTCGCCATCGGGATCTCGCCGTCACCGAAGCGGGCGGTGCCGTCGGCCTCGTTGTAGAGGTGGATGTATCGCATCCCCGGAGCCTGTCACGCGCGCCGGATCCCGCGGTGCGGACCGCGCCGACTACTCGGTGGCGTCCGCGACCGCGGGATTCCGCGCGAACCCGGGGCGCCACGCGCGCCAACCGGTGCGGAACTGCGTCGCGGCCGACGGAGTCGCGGCCGGTACTACCCCGTCGGCGGTCGCGGGCGAAGGCTGCGGACGCGGTTCGAGGATGCGCATCCAGAACTGGAGCCCGGGGCCGATGAGCAGGCCGGTGATCACGGTGCCGAGCCCCACCGATCCGCCGAGCACCCAGCCCGCGGCGAGCGCGGTGGCCTCCATCGAGAGCCGGATCGGGCCGAGCGGGTGGCGGAAGATGCGGTGCAACCCGAGCATCACCGCGTCGTACGCCGACACGCCGACCGAGGCCCGGATCATCAGCGCGCCCGCCAACGCCATCGCCCAGGTGGCCAGGATCACCGCGGTGAGCCGCAGCGGCCAGCCGTGGATGTCGGGCATCTGCGGCAGCATCAGGTCGAGCGCGACCCCGCCGAGGATCGGGAGGGCCAGCGTCCCGGGACCGGGCCAGGAGCGGAGCCCCATCGCGAGGAACACGAGCGCGAACCCGACGATGATCACCGACGTGCCGATGTCGATGCCGGCCTGCTTCGCCACGCCGTCCTGGAGCACGAACAGCGGACCCAGCCCGATGTCGGCGCGGATCGTGACCGCGAAGCTCACCGTCGCGAGCAGCGAGCCGGTGAGCAGCAGCAGCACCCGGCCCGGGAGCGAGCCCAGACCCCGCCGTTCGGTGGTGGGTTCGGACGACACCGGCGGATCCTCCTGGGGAACGGGACCGCGTCCCCCATGTCGACGGGCGTGCGAACCATGACGCGACGAGGGAAATCTAGATCAAGATCTCCGATCGCGGCCGGGGTCCTCGTCACCGGACATCGGCGCCCGTTCGTGGCAGGGTCGTGTCCCGATACCGTCGGACCACGGAGATCTCGTCGTGCAGCACTGGGTCACCTACCCGCTCCTCACCTACCCGCTCAACCCCGAGTTCGTGGCGCCCGAAGGCCTGCGGCGCTACGCGCAAGCGGCGGAGGCGGCCGGATTCCGCGGCATCGCGTTCACCGACCACCCGGCGCCGTCGCAGAAGTGGCTCGACGCCGGCGGTCACGACGCGCTCGACCCGTTCGCGGCGCTCGCGTTCGTCGCCGCGGTCACCACCGAGATCCGGCTGATTCCCAACATCGTGGTGCTGCCGTACCGCAACCCGTTCATCGTCGCGAAGACCGCCGCCACGCTCGACGCGCTGAGCGGCGGCCGGTTCGTCCTCTCGGTGGCAACCGGTTACCTGCGCAGCGAGTACCGCACGCTCGGCGTCGACTTCGAGCGCCGCAACGAGCTGTTCGACGAGTCGCTCGCGGTGCTGCGCGGCGTGTGGACCACCGACTCGTTCTCGTACGAGGGCACCGGCTTCACCGCGCAGAACGTGACCGCGAACCCGAAGCCGGCCAACGTGCCGATCTGGATCGGCGGCAACAGCGCGCTCACCCGCCGGCGGGTCGCGCAGTTCGGAAACTGCTGGAACCCGTTCCCCGCGCCGCCGACGCTGGCCGCGACCGCGCGCACTCCGGTCCTCGAGACGCTCGACGATCTCGCGCCCATGATCGACGATCTCCGCCGGCACACCGAGGCCGCGGGACGGGACCCGGACTCGATCGACATCACGTTCGGCACCGGCCTGCCCGGGCCGGCCCACCAGAAGTTCTCGCCGGCCGCGCACCTCGACGCGCTCGAGGCGATGGCCGCGCTCGGGGTCACCTGGAACTCGACCAACATCCCCGGCGACTCGCTCGAGCACGCCCTGGAGAGCCTCGAGCGCTACGGCGCCGACGTCATCTCGAAGCAGTAGGCGCTCGGCTCAGCGGGGAAGGACGACGTCCGGGAGGGGGTGTCGGTAGAGCTTGGCCGCGTTCTCGCAGCACATCATGCGCAGCTCGTCGTCGGGGATGTGGCCCCAGAGCTTCTCGATGACGAGTTGGGTGTCGGGCCAGGTGCCGTCGCCGTGGGGGAAGTCGGTCTCGACCATGATGTTCTCGACGCCGATGCGGTGGCGGGTGTCGATGGTCGACGGGTCGTCGATCGTGCAGAACGAGAAGTTGCGCTTCACCACATCGGCGGGCCGCTCATCCCATCCGTCGGCGTAGCCCGAACGGTCGACCAGGTTGTCGAGCCGGTCGAGGAGCATCGCGACCCAGCCGATCCCGCCCTCGCTCATCGCGATCTTGAGCGTCGGGTAGTCCTTCGGGAAGCCCGACCACAACCATTCCGCGCATGACGTGAGCGACAGCTGGCCGAACAGCGTTGCGCCGAGCACGATCGACGGCGAACCCGGCGGGATCTGGAAGCCCATCGAGCTCCCGACGTGGAGCGACACCACGGTGTCGGTCTCCACGCAGGCCCGGATGATCGGGTCCCAGTGGTCCCGGTCCCAGAGGTTCGGCAATCCGATGTTGTGCGGCCGCTCGGGCATGCTGATCCCCGTGAATCCACGTTCCGCGTTGCGGTGGATCTCCGCGACCGCCACCTCCGGGTCGGAGAGGAACGCGATGCCGAGCGGGATGATCCGGGTCGGGTGCTTGGAGTACCACTCCTCGTAGATCCAGTCGTTCCAGGCCCGGATGCAGGCCTGGCCCAGCTCCGGATCCTTGGCGTTGAAGAACACCCGGCCGCAGAACCCGGTGATCATCGACGGGAAGTTGACCGCGGCCCACACGCCGTTGATGTCCATGTCGTGGACCCGCGCGTCGACGTCGTAGCAACTCGGGCGCATCTCGTCGAACCGCGCCGGCTCCGGGTTCGACGACGGTCGCCGGCCCGCGATCGCGTTCATGCCCGCCTGCGTGTACAGCTCGTCCTCGAACACCCAGATCTGCTTGCCCTGCGGCGTGTCGTGGACCTTCGGTGCGCGGTCCTGCAGGTGCGCGGGGAGCCGGCCCTCGAACGTGTCCGGCGGCTCGACCACGTGGTCGTCGACCGAGATCACCGTGTACTTCACCTCCCGCGGCAACGGCTCGGGGAGGAACAGGTCTTCACGGAGATCGGGGTTCGCCATGGTTGCTCCTCAGGCCCGCTGGTCGAGCTGGACGTAGTTCCCTTCGGGGTCGCGCAGGAACGCGCTCTTGACCCGACCGCCGGGAGGCTCGCCGTACATGGTGGTGTCGGCGCCCG
>JADGOM010000098.1 GCA_017882925.1 Acidimicrobiia bacterium
CGAGCGCGACCGCGGCGTCGAGGATCGGGCCGACCTCCATCCCGGAGAAGCCGAGCCTCGTGTTGGTGCCCACGATGCCCGGACCCATCGCCACGATGGCGACGTCGGCCCGCGCGATGTGGCGGGCGACGGCCAGTGCGCTGAAGATCGACACCGCCTCGTAGTCGCCGCCGAACGCGTGGCCGAGGGTGACGGTCGAGTCGACGAGGCCCCGGTCGCGCAATTCCCACACGAGGTCGGAGAGCGCGATCGGCAACCCGGCGCCGTCGGTCATCAGGTAGGCGATGCGGGCGTCGGGCCGCAGGTCGCGGATCGCGACCGCCGCCGCGGGCACCTGGCTGTGGAGGGCGGCCGCGATCACGGGCATCCCGTCGATCGATTCGACCTCGGCGAGCATCTCCTCCTGCTCCTCGGTGCTGCCGACGTCGGTCTGCAGGCTCGTGTAGCGGGCCTTGATGATGTGGCCGGGACCCTTCTCGCTCCACTCGTCGCGCGCGAGGTTCCAGTGCACGACGTGCCAGCCGCCGGTGCCGAGGCCGAGCTCGACCGCGGTGGTGTTGACGACGACGCGGTCGCCGTCGGCGACGGGGCCGGTGAGCAGCGGGAGCACGTAGGCGCGCTCGGGGCCGTCGCCCGTCGCCAGATCGACCTCGACCCGCTGGAGGCCCGGGCGTTCCTGGAGGATGCGAACGACCTTGCCGGTCCGGTACGAGGGCACGGCGTGAGGATACGGGACCGTGGCGGCCCGGCAGCTCAGAGGGACGCGATGAGCCGTTCGACCCGCTCGTCGCGGGACTTGAAGGGGTCCTTGCAGAGCACGGTGCGCTGGGCCTGGTCGTTGAGCTTCAGGTGCACCCAGTCGACGGTGTAGTCGCGCTTGCGCTCCTTGGCCTTCTTGATGAACGCGCCGCGCAGCCGGGCGCGCGTCGTCTGGGGCGGCGTCGTGACCGCGAGGTCGATGTCCTCGTCCTTCGCGGTGCGCTCCACCAGCCCTTTGCGCTGCAGCAGGTAGTAGAGCGAGCGCTCGCGGCTGACGTCGTGGTAGGCGAGGTCCATCAGCGCGATGCGGGGGCTCGTGAGCGGCAGCTCGTGCTTGGCCCGGTACGCCTCGATCAGGTGGTACTTGATCACCCAGTCGATCTCGGTGCGCAGGTCGAGCGGGTCCTTCTCGATCTTCGTCATCACGTGCTCCCACATGTCGAGCGCGGTCCGCTCGAGCTCGGAGAGCGTGCGGCGCTTGGCGAAGCGCTGGGCCCGCACGAGGTACTCGCTCTGGATGTCGAAGGCGGAGAGCTCGCGGCCGTTGGCCAGGCGCACCCGGCGCCGGCACGTCATGTCGTGGCTGATCTCGCGGATGGCGCGGATCGGGTTCTCGAGGCTCAGGTCCCGCCACGGCGACGGGTCCTCCTCGAGCATGCGCAGCACGATCGACATCGTCCCGACCTTGAGGAAGGTCGTGTACTCGCTCATGTTGGAGTCGCCGACGATGACGTGCAGCCGGCGGAAGCGCTCGGCGTCGGCGTGGGGCTCGTCGCGGGTGTTGATGATCGGCCGCGACCGGGTGGTGGCCGACGAGACGCCCTCCCAGATGTGCTCGGCCCGTTGGGCCATGCAGTACATCGCGCCCCGGGCCGTCTGCAGCACCTTGCCGGCCCCGGCATAGATCTGACGGGTGACGAGGAACGGGATGAGCACGTCGGTGAACTTCGCGAAGTCGCCGTCGCGCTCGACGAGGTAGTTCTCGTGGCAGCCGTAGGAGTTGCCCGCGGAGTCGGTGTTGTTCTTGAAGAGGTAGACCTCGCCCCGGATGCCCTCCTCCCGAAGTCGCTGCTCCGCGCTCTGCACGAGGCTCTCGAGGATGCGCTCCCCCGCCTTGTCGTGCACCACGAGGTCGGCGATCGAGTCGCACTCCGGCGTCGCGTACTCCGGGTGGCTGCCGACGTCGAGGTAGAGGCGGGCGCCGTTCTCGAGGAACACGTTGGACGAGCGGCCCCACGACACGACGCGGCGGAACAGGTATCGGGCGACCTCGTCCGGGCTCAGGCGCCGCTGGCCGCGGAGCGTGCACGTGACGCCGTACTCGTTCTCCAGGCCGAAGATGCGCCGCTCCATCGCCGCCACCGTAGTGGCGCCGTCCCCGGTCGCGAGACCGGGACGGCGCCGGAGCGCCGTCCCGATCGTCACGTGCCGATGTCAGGCCCGACCGCAGCCGGACCACCGGGAAGGGCGCCCGGTGATCAGGCGCCCGAGCTGGCGCAGGTCTTGTTGGTGTTGAGGACCTTGGTGAGGGCCTTGTCCGAGTGCTTCTTGCCGTAGGCGCTGAACTTCGCGAGCGCCTTGCCGATGTCGGTGGTCATCGTGGCGAGGACGGCCTGCACCTGGGTGTCGTACTCCGCGAGGCTCGAGTTCAGGGCCGCGGCCTTCTTCCTGGCCGTGGCGACGCTCTTCTGGATCGATGTGAACGCGGTCACGAGCGAGTTGGCGATCGCGGCGCCGTTCTTCGCTTTGGGCGCACCGGCCTTCTTGAGCTGGGCGATCGCCTGCTTGGTCCCGGTGGTCCCGGCCGCGAGGAACCCGTCGACCGCGGCCTTCGCGGCGGCGGGCGTCACCGACGTGCCCGACAGCACGGTCGTCACCTGCTGACTCCCCGACTGGTACGCCGAGACCCAGTTGTTGGTGACGGTGCAGACCGACGTCGCCCAGGTGTTCGGGGGGACGGTCTTCGCCGGAGCGGCACCGGCGGTGCCGGTCAGGGCGACCGCGCCGAGGCTCGCGAGGAGCGCGACGACGGTGAGACGAGTGCGGAGCTTCATGGGCACTTCCTGGATGGGGGGCGGACTGCGGAGCCCGAACACTGTGTCAGACGGGCGGAATCGACCGGCACCGCCCCGTACTTGACCGGCTCCATGCCGCGGCCGGCGCGATCCGTTGCGCCACAAGGGCTGCGAGCGGTTGGAGCCGGGAGCATCAGTTGAGCTTGGCGCACGCCTTGTTGGTCTTCATGATCTTGGTGAGCGTCTTGCCGCCGTGCTTCTCCCCGTACTTGCTGAAGCCGTCGAGGGCGTTGGTCACGTTGGTGCCCAGGTGGTCGAGGACGCCCCCGATGTCGGAGGCGTAGGTGGTGGCGTTGGGATCCAGCGCGGTGGCTTGCTGACGGGTCGACGTGAACTGGCCGCGAATCGACGTGAACGCGCTCAGCAGCGACTTGGCCAGCTTCGACCCGTTCGTTGCGTCGGGGGTTCCCGCCTTCTTGAGGGCGGCGATGGCCTCGGTCGTGATGTGGACCCCGGTCCCGAGGTACTGGTCGACCGCGGCAGTGACGTCGGCGATCGTGACCCCTGCGGTCGGGACGCTGGTCATCTTCTGTGCGTCGGCCTTGAAGCTCGCGAGCCAGTCACTGGTGGTGGTGCAGATCGACGTGGCCCACGTGTTTGCGGGGACGGTCTTGCCCGGAGCCGCGGAGGCCGGCCCGGCGAGCATCACGGCGCCGAGACCCGCGAGCAGCAGGAGCACCGTGCCTCGGGTGCGCAACTTCATCGGGTCGCCTCCTGTGCAGGGGTCGGATTCCGGCGCCGACACTGTGTCAGACGGGCGCAATCGAGCGGGGCCAACCCCACGTGACCGGTGTGACGCCACCGCCCGTGGGATCCGTTGTGCCTCAGGTGGCGCGAGCGCCTGTTTGCCGCCCGTTCGCGCTCCGTACACTGGCCGGATGATTCCGGTCACGCTGCTGACCTCGGTCGGGGGGTCGTTCGCCGCCAAGGTGATCGTGGCGCGACTCGAGTCCGAGGGGATCGACTGCGAGGTCCGGGGCGCGATCGACAGCCCCTACGCGCTCACGATGGGCGACATGGCCCGGGTCGACATCTACGTCCCCGACGAGCAGCTCGACGACGCCCGCATGGTGCTCCTCGTCGACGAGGTCGACGCCTCGGTCCTCGCGCCGAGCCGTCCCGACCCCGACGACGCGCCGCCCGGGACCCACCGGGTCCGCTGGCGGCTCGTGGCCGCGGTGTTCGTGCTCGTGGCCGTGCTCACGCCGGTGTTCCGCGCGGTCTTCGACTAGCCGACGCCGACGCGCGTTGCGCCGATCCCGGGCCGGGCTGGGTCAGCCGGCCTCGGCGGCGAGCAGCGCCTCGAGCTCGGTGCCCTTGATGCGGTGGAACGCGCGGCGTTGCCGCGACCGCTGGAGCGCCGCGACCTCGAGCTGGGCGCTCGCGAGCGGCGCGGCGTCGGGCGGGCTCAGCACGCGGGCGCCGAGCCGGATCGCCGCGCTCAACGTGAGCCCGGGGGCGTAGTCGCGCTTCAGGACCTCGGTGATCGCCTCCGACTGGCCGCCGAGCACGGTGAAGCCCTGCTCGTCGAACACCGTGCCGTCGTAGAGGATGTGGAACAGCTCGTTGGGGTCGCTGTCCTCGGTGCCGACGGACGCGACGAGGATCTCCACCTCGTAGGGCTTCATCTCGTGGGTGAAGACCTGGCCGAGCGTCTGCGCGTAGGCGTTGGCGAGCGAGTTCGCGGTGACGTCCTCGCGCGAGTAGGAGTAGCCCTTCATGTCGGCGAGGCGCACGCCCGCGATCTTGAGCATCTGGAACTCGTTGTACTTGCCGACCCCGGCGAACGCGATGCGGTCGTAGATCTCGCTGACCTTGAAGAGCGTGCGGCTCGGGTTCTCGGCCACGAGGACGATGCCGTCCTCGTATTCGAGCGCCACCAGGCTGCGGCCGCGGGCGATGCCCTTCCGCGCGTAGTCGGCGCGGTCCTTCATGACCTGTTCGGGGCTGACGTAGAAGGGCTGGCTCACGACGCGTCTCCTCCGCGCTCGCGCCCGTCGAGCAGGATCTCCGCGCGGCGGGCGACCTCGTCCTCGGTGAGGGCGATGTAGCCGTCCTCGTTGATGATCGCGATGGTCGGGAAGATGCGCCGCACGAGGTCGGGACCGCCGGTGGCGACGTCCTCGTCGGCGGCGGCGAACAGCGAGCGGATCGCGAGGTCGACCGCGGCCTCGCGGGTGATCGTCTCGGTCCACCCCGCCTTGATCCAGTTGCGGGCGTGCACGCCGCCGGACCCGTTGGCCTGGTAGTCGAGCTCCTCGTACTTGCCGCCGGTGACGTCGTAGCTGAAGACGCGGCCGCGGTGGCGGCGGAGGTCGAAGCCGGCGAACAGCGGGACGACCGCGAAGCCCTGCATCGCCGCGGGCAGGTTGCCGCGCACGAGCATGCCGAGCTGGTTGGCCTTGCCCTCGAGGGAGAGCTGCTCGCCCTCCACCTTCTCGTAGTGCTCGAGCTGCACCTGGAACAGCTTCACCATCTCGACGGCCGGGCCCGCGGCGCCGGCGATCGAGACCGCGGAGTAGTCGTCGGCCGGCAGCACCTTGTCCATGCGCCGGTTGGCGATCGTGTAGCCGGCGGTGGCGCGGCGGTCGCCCGCCATCACCACTCCCCCGTCGAAGCGGATCGCGACGACGGTGGTGCCGTGGGTGACGTCGAACGGCGGCGTGGCCGGACCGCTCAGGCCCGCGCCCGGGAGCGCGTGCGGGGCGGTGCGGCGCAGCACGTCGACGAAGGAAGGGCCGGGATCGAACCCGGAACCGAACAGGGGCAGTGCGGTGTCATCCATCGACGGGCGAGCCTACATGCGGGTCTCGCGGCGCCCGGGCGCCCGTCGGGGGCTACTGCCCGCCCTTCTGGACGTAGTTGCGGACGAACTCCTCGGCGTTGGATTCGAGCACCGAGTCGATCTCGTCGAGGAGCTCGTCGAGCTCCTCCTTGATGGCCTCGCCCTGCTTGGCGGGCGCGGCGACCTCGACGGTCTCCTCGACCCGCTTGTCGGGGGCGGGCTTCTGCTTCCGTTCCCTCTCGGGCATTGCTTCCTCCTGGAGCTCCTGCGCCCTGGACCTACTGCGCGAGCCGGGCGACCAATTGCGCCGGCGTCGAACATTCGGCGAACAACGACTCGACGTGGGCCTTCGTTCCCCGGAGCGGCTCCATCATCGGAACCCGCCGCAGAGGATCCGATCCCACGTCGAGGATCAGACTGTCCCAGTTCGCCGCCACCACCGCGTCGGGCCACTTGGCCAGGCACGTCCCCCGGAAGTAGGCCCGGGTGGTCTCGGGGGGTTCCGAGATGGCGATGCGAACCTCGTTCTCGTCGAGCAACCGCTCGATCTTGCCCGCGCGCACGAGGTGCTCGTAGAGGGATTTCTCCGGGCGCACGTCGTGGTACTGGAGATCGAGGAGGGAGAGCTTGGCGTCGTCCCAGTCGAGGCCGTCGCGGTCGACGTAGGCCTGGAGCAGCGAGAGCTTCGTGACCCAGTCGAGCTTGCCGTCGAGGCTCATGACGTCGGTCTCGAGGCCGGTGAGGGCCTCCTCCCAACGGCGCAGCACGGTGCCGCCGATCTCCTCGCCGCCACAGAACTCGAGGCCGGTCTCGTCGGCGTACTTCTTCGCCAGCCGCAGGAACTCCCACTGCATCTCGACTGCGGTGATCCGGCCGCCGTCGACGAGCTCGACCGTGGCGGAGCACGTGGGGTCGTGCGACACCGTGCGGATCGCGGTGACCGGCGCGACGATCGACAGGTCCTTGTCGAAGAACTCGTCCTCGATCATCGCGAGCACGATCGCGGTGGCCCCCACCTTCAGGAACGTGGAGAGCTCGCACAGGTTGGCGTCGCCGACGATCACGTGCAGCCGGCGGTACCGCTGCGGGTCGGCGTGGGGCTCGTCGCGCGTGTTGACGATCGGGCGCTTGAGCGTGGTCTCGAGGCCGACCTCCTCCTCGAAGAAGTCGGCCCGTTGCGAGATCTGGAAGCCGTGGTGGCCGGAGCCGTTCTCGCCCCCGACCTTCCCCGCGCCGACGACCACCTGCCGGGTGACGAACCACGGGAGCAGGTAGCGCACGAGCGTGGAGAACGGGAGCTGGCGGTCCATCGTGTAGTTCTCGTGGCAGCCGTAGCTGTTGCCCTTGCCGTCGGAGTTGTTCTTGTAGA
>JADGOM010000099.1 GCA_017882925.1 Acidimicrobiia bacterium
CGAGTACCGTCCGCGGAGTGATCGACCGCCGCAGCTTCCTGACCAGCACTTTCGCGGGAGGCATCGCCCTCGTGGCCGCCGCCTGCTCCGGCTCGGGCCCGAAGTCGCAGGCCGTGACCACCCGGCCGCGGACGACCACCACGCCCGCCCCGACCACTGCGGCCCCCACCACCACGGCGGCACCGACCACGACCACCGCCGACCCGGGGACGCCGGCCCGGTTCGTGGAGCAGGGGACCTCGGCCCTGCCACCGCGAGTGGCCCTCACCTTTCACACCGGCCTCGGGGATCCGGGCCTCGTGACGCAGCTGCTCGACGCGGGGAAGGCGGCCGGCGCGCCGATGACGCTGATGGTGATCGGCCAGTGGCTCGAGGCCAACCCCGCCGTCGCGACCGCGATCACCGCGTCCGGATTCGAGATCGGCAACCACACGTATTCGCACCCGGCGCTGCTCTCGCTCTCCCCCGCGCAGGCGCAGCTCGAGATCCAACGCGGCGCGGACGTGCTCCAGCGGATGCTCGGCACCAAGGGCCTCTGGCTCCGGCCGTCGGGCACCGAGGTCTCCGCGACCTCGGCCGTCGTGAACGCGGCCGCAGGGAAGGTCGGCTACGCGGTGGTCCTCGGCTTCGACGTGAACCCCACCGACAACGCCGACCCCGGCGCCACGGCCGTCGAGCAACGCGTGCTGTCGGCCGTGAAGCCGGGCTCGATCGTGAGCCTGCACTCGGGGCACCGGGGCACGATCGACGCCATCGCCCCGCTCGCGGCGTCGATCCGCGCCCGCGGCTACGAGCTGGTGAAGGTCAGCGACATCGTGGACCCCGCCCGGGCGTGACCGGCCCCACCGCGTGGCCCCGCCGGTAGGTCGGCCCGGGCCGACCGCCGCTCAGCCGCGGGTGGCGGTCGGGCGGGGCTTCGGGGGGAGCGGGACGAAGCCGCTGGTGCGGGCCACGTAGTCGGCGTAGCCCGGGCGACGGTCGGCCATCCCCTTCTCGAGGGTCGGCTTGCCCGTGCCGCGCGTGAGCGTGAAGGTCATCGCGATCGGCGACAGCACCGTGAGCACGCCGGGGAGGTGTTGGGCCGCGATCAGCCAGATCCCCCACCACACGCACGCGTCGCCGAAGTAGTTGGGGTGGCGGGTGTAGTGCCAGAGCCCGCGGTCCATGACCTGCCCCCGGTTGGCGGGGTCGGACCGGAACCGCTGGAGCTGGAAGTCGCCCACGCTCTCGAACAGGAACCCGACGGCCCACACCGCGGTGCCGACCCACGTGATCGCGTTGGGGCCCGAGCGCTCGTACATCGCCACCTGCACCGGCAGGGAGATGAAGAACATCGCCGCCGCCTGCGCCGGGTAGATGACGAGGAGCGCGTGCAGAGCCGGGCTGCGCTCCGCCCGGTCGAAGATCTCCTGGTATCGGGGGTCCTCGCCCTTCTCCCGGCTGCGCCACCCGATGTAGGCGCCGAGCCGCCCGCCCCAGACCACCACCAGCACCGTCACCAGCACCCGGCGGGTGGTGTCGCCGTGGCCGGCGGACCACGCGAGGCTGACCAGCGCGACCGCCGCGAACCCGAGGCCCCAGGCGACGTCGATCACGTTGTACCGGCCGATCGCCCGGCCCACCAGCCAGGTGACGAGGAGCACGACGACCACGGCCGCCGCGCTCACGAGGAGCCCGGAGGCGAACTGCGCGCCCGAGAAGCCGCTCACGCCGGGTCCGCCGTCACGGGCGTCGGCACCTCGTCAACGCCCGGGGGAACGGCCGCGGCCGCCGGTCGGCCGGCCCGCACCCACGACCCAGTCGGCCCGGGTCGGCCCCATCCCCGAAGCGCCGTCGGCCGCCGGCTTCACCGCGACGATCTGGTCGACGCCGGTGCTGCCGTCCTCGAAGGTGAGGAGCGCGCCCACCAGGTAGAGGCGCCACACGCGGGCGGTCTCCTCACCGACCAGCGCGACCGCCTCGTCCCAGTGCTGCTCGAACGCGACGTGCCAGGCCCGGATCGTGCGGGCGTAGTGCTCCCGCATCGCCTCGACGTCGCGCACCTCGAAGCCGGCCGCCTCGACGAGCGCGACCGTCTCCCCCACCGGCCGCATGTGCATGTCGGGCGCGATGTAGGCCTCGATGAACGGGCCGCCGCCGGGCGAGACCGGGCCGCGCGACATCTGCTGGATGACGACGCGACCCTCGGGCCGCAGCAGCCGGAACAGCGCGCCCACGAACGTCGGGTAGTTCTCCGCGCCCACGTGCTCCCCCATCTCGATCGACGTGGCCGCGTCGTAGGGCCCGTCGTCGACGTCGCGGTAGTCCTGGATGCGCAGGTCGACGACGTCGTGCAGGCCGAGGTCGGCCACCCGCCTGCGGGCGAACTCGAGCTGCTCCTTCGAGAGCGTGACCCCGGTGACGGACACGCCGTAGTAGCGGGCCGCGTGGATGCTCAGCGAGCCCCAGCCGCAGCCCACGTCGAGCAGGCGCAGGCCCGGGCGCAGGCCGAGCTTGCGGCACACGAGGTCGAGCTTGTCGGTCTGGGCGTCGGCCAGCCCGTGGTCGGGCGCGTCGGAGGTCCAGTAGGCGCACGAGTACGCCATGTTGTCGTCGAGGATGAGCTCGTAGAACTCGTTCGAGAGGTCGTAGTGGTGGGCGATGACGGCCGAGTCCCGGAGCTTCGAGTGGACGCGGCCCTTCACCTGGGCCTCGGACCCCGGGCGCTTCGGCGGCGGGCCGATCGCACCCAGCTCCGCGAGCGTGCCGACCAGGCCGACGTAGTCGCGCGGGCGCAGCGACAGGTGCTTCCCCTGCTCGCGTCCGAACGCGCGCAGGCGGCGGAACCCGTCCTCGAGGTCGCCCTCCACGTCGAGGTCGCCGGTGACGTAGGCCCGGGCGATCCCGAGCTCGTCCGGCTTCCAGAGGAACCGGCGCAGCGCGCGCTTCGAGCGGAGGACGACGACGGGCCCGCCCTCGGGCCCCCACTCGCTGCCGTCCCAGGCTCGGATGCGGAACGGCAGGTCGGTGCCGAGCAGGCCGGTCACGCGATCCGACAGCTTGCCGGCGACCCCGCCACGGGTCCGGGTGTGATCCGACGTCGAGATGGCCATGGTCAGCCCGCCTTCCGGTCGAGCACGATCTGCACGACATCGAGGTACCCACCGGCGAAGCCGGCTTCGGCGTACGCCAGGTAGAAGTCCCACATCCGCCGGAACCGCTCGTCGAAGCCGAGCGCGTCGACGGCGTGGGCGCGGGCGTCGAACCGCTCCCGCCAGATCCGGAGCGTGCGGGCGTAGTCGGGGCCGAAGGCGAAGGTCTGCTCCACCCGCAGCGCGGTGTGCACGCGGGTCGTCTCGTCGATCGCCCGCAGGGAGGGCAGCGCCCCGCCCGGGAAGATGTACTTGTGCACGAAGGTGTAGTCACCGCGCGCCGCGAGCATGCGATCGTGCTGGGTGACGATGGCCTGGATGCCCACCCGTCCGCCCGGCGCGAGCAGGCGGTCGAGGGTCGAGAAGTAGGTGGGCCAGTATCGCTCTCCCACGGCCTCGATCATCTCGACGCTGACGATCGCGTCGAAGGTGCCGGTCACGTCGCGGTAGTCGCGGAGCTGCACGTCGACCCGGTCCTGCATGCCCGCGTCCCGGATGCGCTCGCGGGCGAGGGCCTGCTGCTCGGCCGAGAGCGTGACCGTGGTGACCGTCGCCCCACGTTGCGCGGCGCGGATCGCGAGGGCGCCCCACCCGGTGCCGATCTCGAGCAGCCGCGTGCCCAGGCCGACACCCGTGACGTCGAGGAGGCGCTCGGTCTTGCGGGCCTGCGCCGCCTCGAGCGTGTCGTCGGGCCCGAAGATCGCCGACGAGTACGCCATCGAGTCGTCGAGGAACTCGGCGAACAGGTCGTTGGAGAGGTCGTAGTGGCGGGAGATGTTCTGGCGCGATCCCTGCAACGTGTTCTCCTCGCTGCGGGGCTTGCGGGGCACGTAGAGCGCGCGCAGCCGCTGCATCCACCGCGGGATGAGGGTCGCGGCCGCGGCCGCGAAGGGGCGCATGGCCCGGCCGGGGTCGTCGGCGTCCCAGTCGCCGGCGACGTAGGCCTCGCCGAAGCCGATCAGCGCGTCGGCCCCGACCCGGTGGAAGAACGCGTCGCGGCGGATGCGCATCCGCGGGGCGTCGGCTCCCCCGCCGCCGACCGTCGAGCCGTCGGGGAGCTCGACCCGCAGGTCGAGGCGCCCGACGGCCTTGCGGAACATGGTCCGCGCGATCGCGGCGCGCACCGGCGTGTGGGGTACCGGCGGCAGGTCGGTCCACGGTCCCTCCACGGTTGGCCTCGACACGTAGGGATCGTTGCGGGCGACGCTCATCGCACTCCCTCCTGCACCCGTTCGGGTGTCCGGGGTGACCGGGGTGACCGGGCCGACCGGGGCGACCACGGCACGACGGGGATCCGGCGCAGCCAGAGCCGCGCGCCCTCCCAGAGGATCAGCGCCATCACCCGCCAGCTCGGGACCGGGTATCGGGCCGCGGCGGTGACCACCGAGCGGGCCGGGGGCCGGCGGTGACCGGTGAGCGTGGCCGAGAACACCCGGGAGCGCGCGGGCCCGCGCCGGAGGTGGACCGCGATCCGCAGGTCGTCGTCCGGGGGCGAGATCTCGAGCTCGTACGAGCCGTCGACCGCGAAGAACGGCGACACGTAGAGCTCCTTGGCGACCTCGGCCCGCCCACGGTCGTCGAGCTCGAGGAAGTAGCAGTGCCGCTCGCGGTGGGTGTTCTGCACCTCCGCGATCACGCACCGGAGACCGCCCTCGCGGCCGTAGCACCAGAAGACGCTGAGCGGGTTGAACGCGTAGCCGAAGCTCCGGGGGTTGGCGAGCATCAGGATCCGGCCGTCGGCGACGTCGACGCCGTGCCCGGCGACGTAGCGCTCGACGTTCGCCCGGATGCTCGCGTCCGGGTCGCCCAGGTGGTCGCGGGCCTCGAAGCGCACGAGCGGGCCGAGGCCCCTGGGCGCGGCCGGCAGGTCGTCGAGATCGACGAGCCACATCGTGTGCCCGTACTCGAAGTGGTGCGCGACCCGCTCGGTGCGGCCGTGCGCGATGCGCGTGTGGTAGAGCACCGCGGTGGTCACCACGCCACCCCCAACGAGGCCGCGGCCCGCACGCCCGCGGCGCAGCCGTCTTCGTGGAATCCCCAGCCCTGGTAGGCGCCGGCGAAGGCGAGGCGGTCGGTGTTCAAGGCCGGCATCTCCGCCTGGGCCGCCACTGAGCCGGTGGTGTACACGGGATGGCGGTAGGTCATGCGCGCGATGACCTCGGCGTCGGCGATGCGGTCGGAGCCGTTGAGCGTGACCACGTAGTCGGCCGGCTCGTCGAGCCGCTGCAGCCGGTTCATGTGGTAGCTGAGCGTGACCGGAGCCCCGGAACCGGCGCACGACTCCAGGCGGTAGTTCCACGACGCGTACGCCCGCCGGTCGTGCGGCAACAGCGCGCGGTCGGTGTGCAGCACCGTGTCGTTGACCGAGTAGCCGAACGCGCCGAGCGCACGGCGCTCCACGGGGGTCGGGTCGGGCAGCAGCGCGAGGGCCTGGTCGGCGTGGGTGGCGATCACCGCCGCGTGGTACGCGGCGGGCCCGTCGAGCGCGTCGCGCACCTCCACGCCGTCGGTGACGCGGCGGACGCTCCGAACCGGGTTCGACACCGACGTGACCGACAGCTCCTTGCCGACGCGCTCGACGTAGCTGCGCGACCCGCCGACGACCGTGCGCCACTCCGGCGAGCCCTTCACCGCGAGCAGGCCGTGGTGGTCGAAGAAGGAGAACAGCGACCGGGCCGGGTATTCGAACGTCGTCTCCGGCGGGCACGACCACACCGCGGCCACGAGCGGCACCAGGAAGTGCCGCACGAAGTAGGGCGAGAAGCGGCGGGCGGCGAGGAAGCGGCCGAGGGTGACGGTGTCGTTGCCGGACGCGGCGAGGAACGCCCGCGCCTCGCGGTGGAACGTCTTCACCTGCACGAGCATGCGGAGGTACGCGGCGTTGGCCAGGTTGCGCCGCTGCGCGAACAGGCCGTTGAAGCCGCGCTGGCCCGCGTACTCGAGCCCACATTCGTCGCAGTGCACCGACATGCTCATGTCGCTGGGTTGCGTCTCCACGCCGAGCTCCCCGAAGAGCCGGAGCAGGTTCGGGTAGGTGACCTGATTGTGGACGATGAAGCCGCTGTCGACGGGGACGACGCGGTCGTCGGCCGTCACCACGTCGTGCGTGTGGGCGTGCCCACCGAGCCGGGGCTCGGCCTCGTAGAGCACGACGTCGAACTCGCGCTGCAGCAGGTAGGCCGCGGTGAGACCCGAGACGCCGGCCCCGATGACCGCGACGCGCCTGCGGGCGGCCATCAGACCCGGCCCACGGCGGCGGCGGTGGCGGCATCGGCGGTGACGGGCACCACGTCGGAGAGGGGGCGGTCGTCGAACATCGCCGCCACGTACCCCGCGGTGAGGCGGTGCCACTCCCGCCACCGGCGGAGCATCGTGTGGCCCGACCGCGCGACCTGCACGGAGACCGACCGGCGCGCGATTCCCGCGGCCCGGGCGGTGAAGTCGAACGAGGCCGACGCCGACGTCGTGTGGTCGCGCGTCCCGTGCACCACCGCGACGTCCTTGCCCGCGACACCGTGCACCGGCTCGCCGCCGGGGAGCCAGGGCGCGAGCGCCACGACGCCGAGCACCGACGGGTGGGCGGCCGCGCGCATCGCGGTGCGCCCGCCCATCGAGTGGCCGACGAGGACCACCGGGACCGCTCCGTAGCGGTCCTGGATCCGGTCGAGGGCCCACATCGCGTCGTCGACCGGCGACGCCGACGCGCCGTTCCAGCCCCGGTACCGGTGGCGCAGCCGGGCGACGGTCAGCTCCGGCCGCAGGCGGCGGACCGCCCACCCGATCGGGATCATGCGCAGCACCGTGAGCTGCCGGCGGGTCACCGGTTGGCGGCTGTTCTCCCGGCCGCCGTGCAGGAGGAGCACGACGCCCGGCGGCCGGCCGTCGCCGGATGCGGCTGCGAGCCGGGCCGGGGCGTCGAGGTGCGGGCGCAGGATGCTGCTGCGGTCGGAGGGATCGGTCACACCCGTAGTTCGGTGCCCTCCCGAAATCCGGATGATCGGCCCCGGTACGCTCACCGCCGTCCGCCGTCCGCCGTCGCCCCACCGCCCACGAGGAACGCGCCGATGCCCAAGCCCGACAGTCGCCGGGACGAGATCCTGCAGACGGCCTCCACGCTGTTCGCGACCAAGGGGATCTCCAACACGACCGTGCGGGAGATCGGCGACGCGGTGGGCATGCTCTCCGGGAGCCTGTACCACCACTTCCCGTCGAAGGACGCGATGGTGGCCGAGATCATCAACCGCTATCTCGACGATCTCCACGCGCGGTACGACCGCGTCCTCGCCCTGGACCTCGCGCCCGCCGACCGGCTGTCGAGCCTGATCCTCGAGTCGTTCCGCTCGGTCGAGTTCGATCCCGAGGCGTGCGAGATGTACCAGAACGAATACAACTACCTCCGCACCATCCCCGACCTCGGCGACCTCCCGGCCCGGGCCAAGGAGATCCAGCAGGCGTGGATCGGGACCCTGGAGGAGGGCGCCGCGTCCGGCGCGTTCCGGGCCGACATCGACGCGCCCATCTGCTACCGGTTCATCAGCAACGCGATCTGGCCCACCGCGCGCTGGCCCCGGGCCGGGCGCCGGGTCCCCAGCGAGCACCTGATCGCCGAGTGCACCACCCTCTTCATGCGCGGGCTGCAGGCCGTCCCCGACCCGTGAGGCACGAGGTTCAGGCAAGCGGGCGCTTGCTAGGCTGACCCGGCCCCGGGTCGCCCGGCTCGCCCACCGACCCCACAAGAGAGGTACCCGGTGCCCGTCCCCGACAAGCGCGTGACCATCGACGACGTGGTGGCCGAGGTCCGCGACGGCATGACGATCGGCATCGGCGGCTGGGGCTCGCGCCGCAAGCCGATGGCGCTGGTCCGGGCCCTCCTCCGCTCGCCGGTGAAGGACCTCACCGTCGTGTCCTACGGCGGGCCCGACGTCGGTCTGCTGTGCCGCGCGGGCAAGGTCCGCCACACGGTCTGCGCGTTCGTCTCCCTCGACTCGATCGCGCTCGAGCCGCACTTCCGCAACGCCCGCCAGTCGGGCGCGGTCACCAACACCGAGCTCGACGAGGGGATGATGCTCCTCGGGCTCCAGGCCGCGGCGTGGCGGGTGCCCTTCCTGCCGAGCCGGGTCGGGCTGGGTTCCTCGGTCACCACCCTCGACCCGGCGTTGCGCACGGTGACATCGCCCTACGCCGACGGCGAGGAGCTGCTCGCGATCCCCGCGATCGAGCTCGACGTCGCGCTGATCCACATGAACCGGGGCGACGTCGGCGGATCGGGCCAGTACCTCGGCCCCGACCCCTACTTCGACGACCTGTTCTGCGGCGCGGCGAAGCGGCGCTTCATGTCGGTCGAGCGCATCGTCGACACCGACCGCCTGCTCGACGAAGGCCCGCCGCAGTCGCTCCTCATCAGCCGGCTCATGGTCGACGGCGTGGTCGAGACGCCCAACGGCGCGCACTTCACGTCGTGCGCGCCCGACTACGAGCGCGACGAGGCGTTCCAGGCGCAGTACGCCGCCACCGCGCGCGGCGACGAGGCCTGGCACGGGTTCCGGGCGAAGTACCTCGACGGCGACGAGACTGCGTACCAGGAGGCGATCCGATGAGCGACGCCGGCACCCGCGACCCGTCGACCGCGACCCGGGCCGACGTGTGCGCGGCCGCGCTCGCCGACTGCTTCCGCGCCGACGGCGAGATCCTCGCCAACCCGATCGGCAACCTGCCGTTGATCGGCGGGCGCCTGGCCAAGGCCACGTTCGGCCCGCAGCTGATCATGACCGACGGCGAGGCCCAGCTGATCGAGAACGTGATGCCGGTCGGGGTCGACGGCGCCGAGAAGGTCGTCTCGCACTGGAACCCCTACCGGCGGATGTTCGACCTGCTGTGGAACGGCCGGCGCCACGTGATCATGGGCGCGAGCCAGATCGACCGGTACGGCAACCAGAACTTCGCCTTCATCGGCGACCCGGCCGCCCCGAAGGCGCAGCTGCTCGGGATGCGTGGCGCGCCGGGCAACACGATCAACCACCGCACGTCGTACTGGATCCCGGCCCACTCGGCCCGGGTGTTCGTCGAGCGGGTCGACGTCGCGAGCGGTGTCGGCTACGACCGCGCGGCTGCGCTCGGCCCGGCCGGGCGCTTCCACGAGCTCGTGCACGTGGTGACCAACCTCGCGGTCCTCGACTTCGAGACGCCCGACCACTCGATGCGCCTGCGGTCGGTGCATCCCGGGGTCACCGTCGACGAGGTGGTCGCGGCCACCGGCTTCGAGCTCGTGATCCCCGCGTCGGTGCCCGAGTCGCGGGTCCCCGACACGGAGGAGCTCCGGCTCCTCGCCGAGATCGACCCGACCGACCTCCGCGGCGCCGAGGTCAAGGCCTGATGCACCCGGCCCTCACGACCCGGGTGTGCACCCTGTTCGGGGTCGAGCACCCGGTCGTGCAGACGGGCATGGGCTGGGTCGCGGGGGCGCGGCTCGTGGCCGCGACGAGCGAAGCGGGCGCGCTCGGAATCATCGCGTCGTCGACCATGAGCTACGAGCAGCTCGTCGGCACGATCCACAGCGTGAAGGAACGCACCGGCAAGCCGTTCGGCGTCAACATCCGCTCCGACGCGGGCGACGCCGGTCAGCGGGTCGACGCGATCATCCGCGAGGGCGTGAAGGTCGCGTCGTTCGCGCTCGCGCCCCGCGAAGACCTGATCAAGAAGCTGAAGGACGCGGGCGTGGTCGTGGTGCCGTCGATCGGGGCGAAGCGGCACGCGGAGAAGGTGGCGGCCTGGGGTGCCGACGCGGTGATCGTGCAGGGCGGCGAGGCCGGCGGCCACACCGGCCCTGTGGCCACCACCCTGCTGCTGCCGCAGATCGTCGACACCGTCGACATCCCGGTGATCGGCGCGGGCGGGTTCTTCGACGGCCGGGGGCTCGTGGCCGCGCTCGCCTACGGCGCGGCCGGGATCGCGATGGGCACCCGGTTCCTCCTCACCGAGGAGAGCACGGTCCCCGACTCGGTGAAGCGGTACTACCTGTCGAAGTCGGTCACCGACACCGTGGTCACGACCAAGGTCGACGGGGTGCCCCACCGCGTGCTGCGCACCCCGCTGGTCGAGGAGCTCGAGCGCGGCAACGCGTTCACCCGCTACCCGCGCGCCATCCGCAACGCCTTCGCGTTCAAGCAGCTCACCGGCACGTCGTGGGGCGCGCTCGCGCGCGACGGGCTCGCGATGAAGAAGGGCCACGAGCTGAGCTGGGACCAGGTGATCATGGCCGCCAACACGCCGATGCTCCTCAAGGCCGCGCTGGTCGACGGCAACGTCGACAGCGGGGTCATGTCGAGCGGGCAGGTGGTCGGGCTGATCGACACCCTCCCGTCCGCCGGCGCCGTGGTCCGCGCCGTGATCGCAGAAGCCGACGCCGTCCTCACCCGACTCGGGGGAGCTTGATGCCAATGGACCCGTCGATGCCCAAGACCCGCGTGCCCGCCGTCACCGGCTGGTTCACCGACGACGAGGCCGCGCCCGAGCTGATCGGCGCGCGCGGCACCGTCACCGGCAGCTACTTCTGGCCCGTGGCCCTGGCATCGTCGGCCAACCCCACGGCCCCGGCCGAACCCCGCGAGGAGGTCCGCCTCTCGCGCCGCGGGACGCTGTGGTCGTGGACCACCAACGAGTACCAGCCGCCCGACCCCTACGTGAGCCCCGACCCCTTCGTGCCCTACACCGTGTGCGCGGTCGAGCTGGCTGCCGAGGGCATGACCGTGCTCGGGCAGCTCCAGCGCGGGGTCGACCCGGCGAGCCTGCGCGGGGGCCAGGAGATGGAGCTCGTGGTCGGGGTGCTCTACGAGGACGACGAGCACGAGTACACCGTGTGGAACTGGGCCCCGGTCGACGGAGGTGCGCGGTGAGCGACCGGGAAGGCGTCGCCGTCCTCGGGGCGGGCATGCACCCGTGGGGCAAGTGGGGCCGCAACTTCGTCGAGTACGGCGTGGTGGCCGCGCAGGCCGCGCTGGCCGACGCCGGCATCGAGTGGCCCGAGGTGCAGTTCGTGTCGGGCGCCGACACCATGCGCAACGGCTACCCCGGCTACGTCGCGGGCGCGACCTTCGCGCAGGCGCTGGGCTGGACCGGCGCGCAGGTCGCGTCGTCGTACGCGGCGTGCGCGTCGGGCGTCACCGCGATCGCCGCGGCCCGGGCCCAGATCCTCGCCGGCCTGTGCGACGTGGCCCTCGTCGTGGGCGCCGACACCACGCCCAAGGGATTCCTCGCCCCCAACTCCGGCGTGCGCGGCGACGACCCCGACTGGCTGCGCTTCCGCCTGCTCGGCGCCACCAACCCCACCTACTTCGCGCTCTACGCCCGGCACCGCATCGAGGCCTACGGCGCCACCACCGACGACTTCGCGGC
>JADGOM010000100.1 GCA_017882925.1 Acidimicrobiia bacterium
CGACTGGAGCTTCCCGAAGGGCAAGCTCGATCCCGGTGAGTCGTTCGAGGACGCGGCGCGCCGCGAGGTGTGGGAGGAGACCGGCGTGCGGGTGGAGCTCGAGCGCGAGCTGCCGTCGATCCGGTACGACGACCACAAGGGCCGGTCGAAGCTCGTGCGCTACTGGCGCGCCCGCGTCGGCCGGTACGAATCGCCCGACGGCATCGTCGACCCGGAGGAGATCGACGCGCAGCGCTGGTGTGCACCGGCCGAGGCCCGGCGGATGCTCACCTACGAACACGACCGCGCCCTGCTCGACCACTTCACCTCGGCACCCACGTGAGCACCCCGGACGCGGGAACGATCTTCCTCGTGCGCCACGCCAAGGCGGGCAACCGCAACGCCTGGAAGGGGCCCGACGCCGAGCGCCCGTTGACCCCGGCCGGCAACCGCCAGGCCGCGGCGATCACCGCGATGCTCGCCGCGCACCCGATCGCCCGCATCGTGTCGAGCCCCTATCTCCGATGCCGGCAGACGGTCGCCCCGCTCGGTGACACGCTCGGGATCGCGGTGGAGGTCGACGACGGGTTGGCCGAGGGGTCGAGCCCGGGCGAGGTGCAGGCGCTGATCGACGCCTACGGGCCCGGCGGGCTGGTGCTGTGCAGCCACGGCGACGTCATCGGCGACATCCTCCACCGGGTCGCGAGCGAGGGCGCCGACCTCGACCACCCGGGCCGGCTCGCGAAAGGTTCGGTCTGGGTCCTCGAGGTCCGGGAGGGGCGCGTGCACCGGGGTCGGTACGCTCCGCCGGCATGAGCGTGGACGCGGTGGGCTCGGTGGACGAGGTGCTCGAGCTACTCCGACGCGGCGCCGGCTTCGCCGACGAGGAGGACGTCGACCAGCTCGCGCACGCGCTCCAGTGCGCGACCCGGCTGGAGGCCGAGCGTCCCGACGATCGCGAGCTCCAGGTCGCCGGTCTCGTGCACGACATCGCGAGCATCGCCGCCCCCGACAACCCCGCCACCCACGCACCGGTGGGCGGGCGGATGGTGCGCGGTCTCCTCGGCGCGCGGGTCGCGCGGCTCGTCTCGTTGCACGCCGACGCCAAGCGCTACCTCGTCACGACCGACGACGGGTACCGGGCCACCCTGAGCCGGCGGAGCCTCGAGACGCTCGTCGCCCAGGGCGGCCTGCTCTCGGCCCCGGCGGTCGGACGCATGCAACGGCTGCCCGAGCTGGCCGACGCGCTGACACTGCGCCGGGCGGACGATGCGGCCAAGGTACCCGGCGCCGACGTGCCCGGCCTCGACCACTGGGAACCGGTGCTCCGGGAGGTGGCGACGGCCGCCGGCCCCCTCAGCTGATCGACCGCAGCACCGCCGGCAGCTCGGCGATCGAGCCCAGGATGTGCGTGTGCGGCGCGGCCTCGAGCGCGGCCCGGTCGTGCGCACCGGTGAGAACGCCGGCGACGACCCGCGCGCCCGCACGCGATCCGGCGAGCAGGTCGTTGGCGGTGTCGCCGGCCACCGCGACCTCCGACAGCGCGTCGATCTCCAGCCGCATGACGGCCTGGAGGATCAGGTCCGGGTACGGCCGGCCCCGAACACCCGGGCCCGGTGCGAGCGCGAGGTCGACACGCTCCGCCCAGCCGAGCCCCGCGATGAGCCGCCGTTGCGTGTCGGCCGAGAACCCCGTGGTGAGGCAGACGCGCACCCCGGCCCCGCGCAGCTCCGCGAGAGCGGCTTCGGCGCCCGGGAGCGGCTCGACGTCGCCGCGCGCGATGGCTGCCGCGAACGCGGCTTCGAAGCGCTGGTTCGCCTCCGCCGCGCGTCCGTCGTCATCGAACAGATGGCGGAAGACGGTGATCTTGCTCGCGCCCATCGTCTCGCGGACATAGGCGAGGCTCGCGTCCATCCGCGGGGTCCCGCGCGCCACGCCCATGGCTTCGAGCGCGGCGACGAACGCGCCCTCGACCACGCCGTCGTCCCGCACCGTGGTGCCCGCCATGTCGAGCACCGCGAGCCGGATCACGCGCCCAGCTCGGCGAACGTCTGCTCCGCGACCGCGGGCGAGAGCGTCATCCCGCGGCCTCCCAGCCCGGTGACCACCACGACGCCCGCCACCGGCTGGACCCGCACGCACACGCGGTCGTCGGTCGCCTGGGAGTACACGCCGGCCCAGCGGCGCCGCACCGGCGGCAGCGCGCGGCCCAACAGCGACTCGACCCGGCCCCGGAGGTGCTCGTAGGGCTCCTCCTCGACCGCGAAGTCGAACGGCTCGTCGTAAGCGTGCGTGTCGCCGATGGTGAGCTCGCCCGTCGCGCGTTGGGAGACGAGCAGCTGGATGCGGTGGTCGGCGACGATCGGTGGCGGCGCCGGCAGCCGGTCGACCGGAAAGCGCGCGAAGACCGGGTAGTAGCGCAGCGAGTCGCCGTCGGCGAGCGACGTCGTGAGCCGCTCCGGGAACGGCTCGGTCTGCATCATCTGCAGCCGGCAGCGGCGCAGCGGCGCGTCCTCGAGCATCGGCGCGGCCACGCCTTCGTGGCGCGAGCCCGGGCAGATCACGACGAGGTCGGCGTCGAAGCGGTGGCCGCGCGAATCCGCAGCCCAGCCCGGCCCGACGTCGGCGATCGACGTCGACGGCCGGTAGTCGTAGCGACCGGTGGCCGCGAAGGCGGCCCGCAGCTCGGGAAGGACCCGTCCCGGCTCGACCACGGCGTCCTGCGTGCAGACCAGCGCGCCGAGCAGCGCGCCCCGAACCGCCGGATTCACGGCGACGGTCTCGGCCGGGTCGAGGAGCCGGAACCCGCGGGCACGGGCGTCGTCCGCGGCGGCCACGGCCTCGAGCACCGTGAGCTCCTCGGGACCCTGCGCGACCGTCAACGACCCGTCGGGCCGGAACCCGACCCCGGGGACGTCATGACCGATCGCGGCCCAGATCTCGCGTGCCCGCAGCGCGAGCTGCAGCTCGGCCCCCGCGGCGCGGCCGCTGATCCAGACCAGGCCGAAGTTGCGCACCGACGCCCTGCGGGGCGCGGCGTCGGCCTCGACGTGGATCACCTCGTGACCGAGCCGGAGCGCTTCGCGGGCGTGCATCGTGCCCACCACGCCCCCACCGACGACCAGCACCCGCTCCATGTGAGGAGGCTGACCCGGTTCCCGACCCCGCGCAAACGCCGCCCCCGGATTTCACCGTTCGTTCGCCTGCCGCCCGGGAGAGGGGCCCACGGCCGGCGGTAGGGTTCGGTCCCGGCGAGATCGGAAGAACACCCGCATGAGGATCCTGGTCACCAACGACGACGGCATCGAGAGCGTCGGCCTGCGCGTCCTGGCCGAGCGCCTCGCGACCGACGGCCACGACGTGTTCGTCGTCGCGCCCACCAGCGACCGCAGCGGCGCGGGCGCCGCCATCGGCCCGCTCCACCAGTCGGGCCCGATGCCCGTCGTCGAGCACGCCTGGCCCGCGCTCGGGCGCCCCGCCTACGCGATCGACGCGCCGCCCGCGGCCGCGGCCTACGCGGCCTGTCTCGGCGGCTTCGGCGCGCCCCCCGACATCGTCGTGTCCGGCATCAACCCCGGGCCCAACACCGGTCACCTCGTCCTGCACTCCGGCACCGTCGGTGCGGCCATGACCGGCGCGGTGCTCGGAGTGCCGGCGCTCGCGGTCAGCATCGGAATCGGCCAGCCCGTCCACTGGGCGACCGCGGCCGAGTACGCCGCCGGCGCCGTCGACTGGGTGTTCGCCCGCAAGGACACGCCTCTCACGCTCAACATGAACGTGCCCAACGTGCCGTTCGAGGAGATCAAGGGGATCCGGGAGGCCGAGCTGGCGCGCTACGGCAGCGTCTGGGCCGCCACGGCCTCCGGCGCCGACGGGCACGTGACCATCGAGTTCGCGGGCTCGGAGACCCCGGCCGCCCCCGACTCGGACCTCGCCGTCCTGCTCGACGGCTACGTCGCGGTCACGCCCCTCGCGTGCATCGAGCGCTACGCGCCGGCCGACGACCCCTCGGTCGCGACGGGCGCAGCCGAGACGATCGCGGCCCGTCTCGCGCAGCACGCGTAACCGCGCCCGGACCGGGGCGCCCCGGGCGCGCCCGTGAATCGGGCCCCGGCCGACCTTGCGTACACTCACACATCCCCCACCGCTGCCGCCGGCGCTGCTCGCGCGGCCCCCCGGACGGGCTCCCACCCATCGCCTGCCAGCCATCGCCCCAGGAGAACCATGAGCGCCGAGATCGGTCAGCCCGCCCCGCAGTTCACGCTGAAGGACCAGGACGGCAACGACGTCAGCCTGTCCGGCTTCCAGGGCAAGCAGAACGTGGTCATCGTCTTCTACCCGTTCACATTCACCGGGGTCTGCCAGGGCGAGCTCTGCGAGATCCGCGACGATCCCTCCACCTTCGAGACCAACGACGCCGCCGTGCTGGCGATCTCGTGCGACACCCGCCATGCGCAGAAGCAGTGGGCCGACCAGCAGGGCTTCACGTTCCCGGTGCTCAGCGACTTCTGGCCGCACGGCGAGGTCGCCCGCGCCTACGGCGTGTTCAACGAGGCACTCGGCTGCGCGAACCGCGGCACGTTCGTCATCGACAAGACCGGCACGATCGTCGTCAAGTTCGAGTCGGCCAACCTCGGGACGCCGCGTGCGCGCGCCGAGTACGAGCAGGCACTCGCGAAGGTCTGACCGGTGCGGATCTCGGACCTGCTCGCGGGCGGGGACGACGGCGTTCCCGGCGAGCCCGAGGAACCGGAGGTCGCGGCCGATGTCGTGACCCGGCCGGTCGGCTCGGAGCTGCTCGCCGCGGACGCGGTCCCCGAGCTGATCGAGGACGCGGAGATCGTTGAAGACGCGGACGTCGGGGCGGCGCCGGCCGCCGCGGTGGCCGGCCCGACCGACGACCTGCTGCCGCGCCGCGACTAGCCGGCCACCCGGGTCGGCACGCGCGGCTTCTCGTACCGGTAGCCGACGCCGCGCACCGTGACGATGCGGTTCGGGCGGGCGGGGTCCTCCTCGACCTTGGCCCGCAGGCGCTTGATGTGCACGTCCAGGGTCTTGGTGTCGCCGTAGTAGTTGGGACCCCAGATGCGGTCGATCAACACGTCGCGCGTGAGCACGCGGCCGGCGTTGCTGAGCAGGAGCTCCAGCAGCTCGAACTCCTTGAGCGGGAGCGCGACCAGCGCGCCCCGCACGAACACCTCGTGGCGGCTGACGTCGACGCGCACATCGCCCACCTCCACGCTGTCGACGGCGTCGGCCCGGCCCTCCTCGAGGCTGGGGACGCGCCGCAACGCGGCGCGGACGCGGGCCACGAGCTCGCGCAGGCGGAACGGCTTCGACACGTAGTCGTCGGCCCCCACCTCGAGCCCGACCACCGCGTCGATCTCCGCGTTGCGCGCGGTCACCATGATGATCGGCACCTGCGACCGGGAGCGGATCTGGCGGCACACATCGACGCCGGAGATGCGCGGGAGCATGACGTCGAGGAGGATGAGCGCCGGCTTCGTGGCCTCGAAGCGCTCGAGCGCCTCCACGCCGTCGGCCGCGACCTCGACGAGGAATCCCTCGCGCTGGAGGGCCACGGACAACGCGTCGCGGTACGACTGCTCGTCGTCGACGACCAGGATGAGGGGCGGATCGGGCATGGTCAGGACGCCTCTCGGATGGTGTGCTCGGTGCGGGTGCCGGACATCGGAAGGACGAGGCGGAACACCGAGCCCTCGCCCTCCCGCGACTCGACGGTGACCTCGCCCCCGTGGGCCTGGGCCACGTGGCGGACGATCGACAGCCCGAGGCCGGTGCCGCCGGTGGCCCGGCTGCGGGCCTGGTCGACCCGGTAGAACCGCTCGAAGATCCGTTCGAGGTCGCGCGAGGGGATGCCCACACCCTGATCGCGGACCACGACGCTCGCGGTGGAGCCGTCGGCCTCGGTGCTCACTTGCACCGGCCGGCCCGGGTCGGAGTACTTCACCGCGTTGTCGAGCAGGTTGGTGAGCGCGCTGACGACCTGCCGCTGATCGCACACGACCGTGAGCGGCTGCCGGCCGGTCGTGAACTCGATGGGGATCGACCGTGCCGACGCGGCCACCCGCACCTGCTCCACGGCCTCCTGCACGAGCAGGTGGATGGGCACCGGCTCGCGCGTGGGCGCCTCCTGGGCCTCGATGAGGCTCAGGTTGAGGAGGTCGTCGACGATGTGGCCGAGCCGGTCGGCCTCGCGGACCACGCGATCGGCGAGCCGGCGGATCACGACCATGTCGTCGCTCGAGCCCATCGTCTCCGCCAGCAGTGCGAGCGCGCCGATCGGGGTCTTGAGCTCGTGGCTGACGTTGGCGACGAAGTCGCGGCGCACGCTCTCCACCCGGCGGGCCTCGGAGACGTCGCGCACGAGGGCGACCGCACCCACGAGCCGCCCGGACGACGTGAGGGGGACCGCGCGCACGCGGAGCACCCGCCGGGGCGGCCCGAAGAGCTGCAGCTCGCGCTCCCCCGTCTCACCCATCCGCGCCCGGTCGAGGAGGACGCTGATCGCCTCCTCCGCCAGCGCGTCGGCGTGCCGCGCGCCGGAGAACTGGAGGGCGGCGTCGTTGCGCAGCATCACGTTGCCGTCCTCGTCGACCAGGACGACGCCGTCGGTGACGGCCTGCACGGCCAGGATCAACCGGTCACGATCGGACTCGGCCGCGAGCGTCGAGACGCGCGCGTCCTCGGCCATGCGGTCGAGCTGCTCGAGCATCGACGTCATCCGGGTCTCGCCGGCCCCGGGCGCGTCGCGCTCCTGCAGCCGGTCGGAGACGGCCCGCAGGTCGCGCCGGACGTTGCGCCACATGAACCAGCCCACGACCAGCGCGAGGAGGATCGCGCCCGCCAGGATGCCGAGGAAGACGGCCATCGCCGGGTACTGCCCGCCTCAGCCGAACCGGCCGGTGATGTACCCCTCGGTCCGGGGATCACTCGGCTGGGTGAAGATCTTGTTGGTGGTGTCGTACTCGACCAGCAGCCCCATCCGCTTGCCCGACTCGTTGAGCTCGGCGGTGAAGAACGCGGTGCGGTCGGCGACCCGGGAGGCCTGCTGCATGTTGTGCGTGACGATCACGATCGTGAACTCGCGCTTGAGCTCGATCATCAGGTCTTCGATGCGCGCGGTCGCGATCGGGTCGAGCGCGGAGCACGGCTCGTCCATCAGGATCACGTCGGGTTCCACCGCGATGGCCCGGGCGATGCACAGCCGCTGCTGCTGACCGCCCGAGAGCGCGAGCGCGCTGCGCTTGAGCTTGTCCTTGACCTCGTCCCAGAGCGCCGCGCGCGTGAGCGCCTGCTCGACGAGGTCGTCGAGGTCACCGCGCTTGCGCCCGTTGATCTTCGGGCCGTAGGCGACGTTGTCGTAGATCGACTTCGGGAACGGGTTCGGCTTCTGGAACACCATGCCGATGCGCCGGCGCACCTCGGCCGCGTCGACCTTGGGGCCGTAGAGGTCTTCGCCGTGGTAGAGGATCTTGCCCTCGACCACCGCCCCGGGCGTCGTGTCGTGCATCCGGTTGAGCGACCGCAGGACCGTGGTCTTGCCGCAACCCGACGGGCCGATGAACGCGGTGACCTCGCGGGAGGCGATGTCGAGGTTGACGTCGGTGACGGCCGCGACCCCGCTGTAGAGGATCTGCACCCGCTCGAGGTCGAAGACGAGCTCGCGCGTCGGGTCGTCCCGCTCGAAGATCTCCGGGTCTCCGACCTCGAGGTGGATCCCGTTCTCGACTCTCCCGGATGAGGCGTCGATCGTCACGGGCTCGACGATATCGGTCTGCGACGCGGTCGGGTGCATGGACGCCTCCATGGTCAGGCCGCCCGGCGGCGGGTGAACATCGCCGTCACCAGCCGGGCGAGGAGGGTGAAGGTCAGTGCGATCACGATGAGCACGAGCGCCTCGCCCCAGGCCCGGTTGCGGGCCGCGGCGTAGGAGCCGTAGGAGAGGGCGTTGCGGAAGATCTCCGTGGAGAGCGCCACGTTGCCGCCGGAGAAGATGTTGGTGTTGGTCGTGCGGGTGATCCCGATCACGAAGACGAGCGGTGCGGTCTCGCCCGCGGCCCGGGCGACGGCGAGCAGGGCGCCGCTCACGATCCCGGCCGCCGCGGCCGGGAGCACCACGCTCACGATGGTCTTCGACTTGCGGGCCCCGAGCGCGTAGCTGGCCTCACGGAGCTCGTTGGGCACGAGCTTCAGCATCTCCTCGGTGGCGCGGATGACGACCGGCAGCATCAGGCACCCGAGGGCGAGCGACCCCGCGAACCCCGAGACGTTCCAGCCGAGGCTGAAGCCGGTCTTCACCACGACGATCGAGAAGATGAACAGGCCCATCACGATCGACGGCACTCCGGTCATGACCTCGGTGAGGAAGCGCAGCACCCGCGCGAAGTGGTTCTTGCCTCCGTACTCGTTGAGGTACACCCCGCCGAGGATGCCGAGGGGCACGGCCATCAGCGTCGCGAAGCCCGTGATGAGCAGCGTGCCGACGATCGCGGGCTTGATGCCGTCCTGCGTGCTCTGCTTACCCGCGACCTTCGCGAACGCGTCGGCCAGCTTCTGCCCGTTGGTGATCTTGTTGATGTCCTGGGTGAGGAAGTTGCCGCTGAGGCTGGACGCGCCCTTCACGATCACCGAACCGATGACCGCGACCAGCGGCACCAGCACGATGAACAGCGCGAGCCAGATGCCCACGGTGGCGACGCGGTTGCGGACGTGCCGGCCGGTCGTCCCGCGGCGGGGGGTGAGGAGGGACGTCGGCGCGGTCACTTGCCGGCCGCCAGTCGCCGCTCGCCCCGGTTGAGCACGGCCCGGGCCATCACGTTGACGAGCAGCGTGATCACGAAGAGGACCACGCCGAGGCCGATGAGCGCCGAACGTTGGATGCCCTGGGCCTCGCCGAAGTTCTGGGCGATGATCGCGGCGAGCGTGTTGTTCGGACTGAACAGGGCCGGCGACACGCGCACCGCCGCCCCGATCACGAGCGCCACCGCGATGGTCTCGCCCATCGCCCGCCCGAGCCCGATCATCACCGAGGCGACGATCCCGCTCCGGCTGTGGGGGAAGATCGCGCCGCGGATCATCTCCCACCGGGTGGCGCCGAGTGCGAGCGCGCCCTCCTTCTGGGCGATCGGCACGGTGGCGAGCACCTCACGCGTGAGCGACGTGATGATCGGCGTGATCATGATCGCCAGGATCAGCCCCGCGGTCATCACGCTGGTGCCGAGGAGCGGGTTGCCGGTGAAGATCTTGTCGAGCACGGGGACCCCGGCGAAGAAGTCGGCGACCGACTGGTAGACGTTGCGGATCGGCGTGGCGAGCACGAAGACGCCCCAGAGGCCGAACACCACCGACGGCACCACCGCGAGCAGGTCGACGACGTAGCCGACCGGGTTCCGCAACCAGCGCGGCCCGACGTCGGTGGTGAAGAGCGCGATCCCGACGCTCAGCGGGACGGCCAGGAGGATCGCCACGAAGCTCGTGTACAGGGTGCCGAAGATGAGCGCCCAGGCGCCGAAGCCGCTCCCCGGGATCGGCTGGCCCGCGTTCGCGGTGCCCCGCGGGTACACCTTCTGGTTCCACCGCGAGGAGAACACCGCGCGGAGCCCCCGGGTGCTGAACCAGTCCCACGACTGGTTGACCGTGCTCACGAAGATGAGCGCCAGGATCAGCAGGACGAGGAGCGCCGCCAGGAACGTGAACCAGCGGAACACCCGGTCGCGCTCGCGGCCCGGGGGCTTCGGACCCTCGGACAGCTTCCGCGACCTCGGTCGCTCCGGAGCGATGGTGGCCAATGCCCTACCTCACGCGGGGTGAACGAATGGTGGCCGGGGTGGGCACCGGCGAACCGGTGCTCCACCCCGACCGTGAAACCGTGGAGCAGTTGGTGCCGTCGGTCAACCGGCCGGAACCACGATCTGCTTCAACTGCGCGATCGCCTTGGTGGCCAGGCTCGGCGCCAGCGGTGCGTAGTTGATCTGCGGCGCCGCCTTCTGACCGGTGGTGAGGATGAAGTTGAGGAACGCCTGGAGGGCGAGACCCTTGGTCCGGTCGGTCTGGGTGGCGTACAGGATGACGTACGTCGGCGACGTGATCGGGTAGGCCGTCGCACCGGGTGCGTTCAACGGGTCGTACGTGAGGTCGGGGTTGACCGTGGCGCCGGCGATCGCCGCCGATGCCCCCGCGATCGACGGGGCGACGTACTTGCCGCTCTTGTTCTTGATGCTGGCGAAGGTGAGTGCCGCCTGCTTGGCGTCGGCGAAGTCGACGTAGCCGACCGCGCCGTTCGTCGCCTTGATCGATGCGGCCACGCCGCCGTTCTTCGCCTGCCCCGTGGTGCTCGGGTCCCACGCCACCGTGGTGCCGGTGCCCAAGGTCCAGGTCGTGGGAGCGGCCTTGGTGAGGTAGGCGGTGAAGTTGGCCGTGGTGCCCGACGCGTCCGAGCGGTGGACGACCACGATCGGCGTCGCGGGGAGCGTCGCCTTCGGGTTGTCGGCCTTGATCGCGGCGTCGTCCCACGAGGTGATCTTGCGGGAGAAGATCCCGGCCAGCGTGTCCGCGCTCAGCTGGAGGTCGGTGACCCCGGTCAGGTTGAACGAGACCGTGATCGGTGCGGCGACGGTCGGGAAGTAGAGGAACTTCCCACCCGTGTACTTGGCCGTGTCGGCCGCCGGGACGAGCGAGTCGGTGCCGGCGAAGTCGACGAGCTTGCCCTGGAGGGCGACCTGGCCCGCGCCCGACCCGATCGGGTTGTAGTTGATCGTGAGCCCGGGGTTCACACCCGTGAAGGCGGTGGCCGCCTGCTCGATGAACGGGGCGACGAAGGTCGAGCCCGAACCCGAGAGCGTCCCGGTCACCGGGGCCGCGGTCGTGGTCGCAGCCTTCTTGGTGGTGGTCGTCTTCGAGGACGACTTGCTGCTGCTGCTGCCACAAGCCGTGGCGAGCAGCGCGAGCAGCACGAGCGGGATGAGCATCCATCGCGCGCGGGCGGTGAATCGGGTCATGCGGGGGCCTCCCTGGAGGGTTCCGTGGACGATGACCGGGCCGCGCCTCGCGGTGCCGGTTGTCCTTCAGCGGGCCGCAATCTATGGAGCCCGCCTGTCGCACCCATGGCGCCCAGGTGGCCGGGAGGTGAACGGCGGACCAACACCCGGGGTCGACGAGCCCGCGAACGGGCGGCGTCGGCCCACCGCCCCCGCGGCCCGCACCGCGGCGCGGGCCGCGGGTGTCCTTCGGGGGACCCCGATGGCATCCAGGTGAACGGCAGGCCAACACCCGGCATGATCGCTGCATGGACCCCGGGGCGGGTCTGCGACAATGCCGATGTGTGTCCGTCGGTCCGGTTGGACCGGCCCACGACGAAGGGGAGCGCATGTCCGTGACGAGCGAGGAAGCCCGGAAGAGCTTCCATGACGACCTCGACGACCTCCGCACCGACGTCATCCGGCTGGCCGCGCTGGTCACCGAGGCCATCGGCGCCGGCACCCAGGCCCTCCTCGACGCCGACCTGGCCGCGGCCGAGCGCCTGATCGTCCGCGACGACATCATCGACGACCTCAACCACGCCGTCGAGGACCGCTGCTACCTGCTCCTGGCCACCCAGCAGCCGGTCGCCTCCGACCTCCGGGTCATCGTGACGACCCTGCGCGTCATCCACGAGCTCGAGCGCAGCGGCGACCTCATGGTCAACGTGGCCAAGTCGACCCGCCGCCTCTACCCCCACAGCCTCGACCCGAAGATCCGCGGGATCCTCGACCAGATGGGCGAGCAGGCCGCCAACCAGACCCGCCTGGCACTCGACGCGTTCGCCGACGCCGACCCGTCAGCCGCGGCCGCGCTGTCCGACATGGACGACGTGATGGACGACCTCACCAAGAGCCTGTTCCGCGCCATCCTCAGCTCGCACACCAACAGCGACCTCGACGAGGCGACCCTGCAGCAGGCCGTGCAGGTGGCGCTCATCGGGCGCCACTACGAGCGGATCGCGGACCACGCGGTGACCATCGCCCAACGGGTGCGGTTCATGGTCACGGGCATCCACCCGCAGATCCACTAGCCGCCACACCCGGGGCCGGTCGGGCGAGCGGCTACTCGTCCATCCCGAGGTCCCACTCCAGGATGAGGCGCTCGCGCTCGGCGTCCTTCACGACCCGCTCGCGGTTGCGGCGGAACTGCGGGTCGTGCGGCGGCACCAGCTGCAGGCGGGCCAGGGCCCGCTGGCGGAAGTCGTCGATCACCCGGCGCTCGCCGAAGACGCCGTGCACCTCCCAGTGCGGGGCGACGGGGCCGAGGTACACGACGCGGACGTGACCCTGCGGCGGCAGCTGCTCGGCTTCTTCAGGTTCGTAGACGGCCATGGGGTCTCCTCGCACACAACGGGCCGGGCCTCCCAGATGGAGGGCCGGCCCGTCAGGTTAGTGCCGCCGGGTCTAGTTCGAGCTCGAGGGCATCTCACCGAGGGTCACGGAGATCGTCTGGGGGGTGCCGCTGCGGTCGATCGTGAACGTGACCTTGTCGCCGGGCTGGTGGTTGCGGACCGCGGCGACGAGATCCTCGGCCGACTCGAGCTTCTTGCCGTCGACCGACTGGAGGACGTCGTCCTTCTTGATGCCGGCGCTGTCGGCGGGGGATCCCGAGGTGACCGCGTGGACGAGCACGCCCGTCGCGACCTTCAGCTTCAGGCTCGACGCGAGGCTGGCGTCGAGCGTCTGGCCGCTCACCCCCATGTAGGCCGTCTTCACCTTCTGGCCCGCCTTCAGGGTCTCGATGACCGGCTTGGCGTGGTCGATCGCGATGGCGAAGTCGACGTTCTGGTTGGTGGAGGGGTCGGCGATCGCGTCGACGATCCCGATGACCTGGCCGCGGGAGTTGACGAGCGGGCCGCCGGAGTTCCCGTGGTTGATCGAGGCGTCGGTCTGGACCGCATCGGTGAGGGTGCCGTCCTGGGTGTCGATGGTGCGGTTCAGGCCGGACACGATGCCGCGGGTGACGGTGGGCCCACCCTCGAGTGCCAACGCGTTGCCGATGGCGATCACGTCGTCGCCGACGGTGAGCTCCGAGCTGTTGCCGAGCTGGACGGTCGGGAGCCCACTGACCC
>JADGOM010000101.1 GCA_017882925.1 Acidimicrobiia bacterium
CCGAGGCGGGCCAGCGCCTGGTCGTCGCTCTCGAGCGTCTCGGAGTCGACCCAGTCGATGTCGATCTTGCACCCGTGCATGAAGCCCGAGTGGCGCAGCGCCTCGACGACCGACAGGTAGGCGTCGGGCAGGTTGACGTACTTGCCGACGAGGCCGATCCGCACCGGCGTGTCGGCCGCCTCGACCCGGGCGACCAGGCTCTTCCACTGCCCGAGGTCGGGCTCGGTCTCGGGGAGGTGCAGCATCCGGCAGATGTAGTCGTCGAGGCCCTCGTCGTGGAGCACGAGCGGGATCTCGTAGAGGTTGTCGGCGTCGATCGCGGAGACGATGCCCTCCTCGGGCACGTCGCAGAGCTGGCTGATCTTCTCCTTGAGCCGGGTCGGGATCGGCCGGTCGGAGCGGCAGACGATCACGTCGGGCTGGATGCCGCGGCTGCGCAGCTCGGTGACCGAGTGCTGCGTGGGCTTGGTCTTCTGCTCGCCCGAGGGGCCGATGAACGGCACCAGCGTGACGTGGAGGTAGAAGACGTTCTCCCGGCCGACGTCCTTGCGGAACTGCCGGATCGCCTCGAGGAACGGGAGGATCTCGATGTCGCCGACGGTCCCGCCGACCTCGGTGATCACGACGTCGACGTCCTCGGCCGCGAGGCTGAGGATGCGGTCCTTGATCTCGTCGGTGATGTGCGGGATCACCTGGACCGTCTGGCCGAGGTACGCGCCGTGGCGCTCCTTGTTGAGGACCGCCTGGTAGATCGAGCCGGTGGCGGCGTTGCTGCGGCGGTTGAGCGGCACATCGACGAAGCGCTCGTAGTGGCCGAGGTCGAGGTCGGTCTCGCCGCCGTCGTCGGTGACGAACACCTCGCCGTGCTGGAACGGGTTCATCGTCCCGGGGTCGACGTTGATGTACGGGTCGAGCTTCTGCATCGTGACCCGCAGGCCCCGGCACTTCAGGAGGCGGCCGAGGCTCGACGCGGTGAGGCCCTTGCCGAGGCTCGACGCCACGCCCCCGGTCACGAAGATGTGCTTGGCCACGTGGTTCCCCTTCTGCAACGGACCGATCCGCCGGCACGGATCGAGGGCGCGCAACGACCACACGAACTGCTCGGGGGGACCCGAAGCGTGACCGTCCTGCTCCGGAAGGCGACGGTACCATGCGACCGCCGTGCTCCGATGCACCCGGTCGCGGAAGCCGCAGTCCCACCCGCCGGCGAGCCCGCCGGCGGTCAGCCGATCCGCCGAGGCGCCCCGAATGCACGACCCCGCGGTGGCCCACCCGACCGCCGAGCGCGCCGGCCGCCGGGTCGACCCCGCGTTGGGGCTGATCGCGCTGCTCGCGTTCATCGTGCGCATCCCGGCACTCTTCGCGACCCGCGTGCTGCTGTTCGACGACGGCGTCTACGGCGCCTCGGCCGTCGCGATGCGTCACGGCGGGATCCCGTTCCGCGACGTGTTCTCGAGCCAGCCACCGCTGTTCCTACCGCTGGTCGACGTGTTCGACGCGCTCGGGCTGCGGCGGCTCGACTCCCCCCGGTTGCTCGCAGTCGTGTCGGGCGTGCTGGTCACCATCGCGGTCTGGGGCATCGCGCAGCGGCTCGGCGGCCGGCGCGCCGCGATCATCGCCGGGCTGCTCATGGCCACGAGCGGCTGCCTGCTGTGGACCACCGGCCCGCTCACCTCCGACGGGACCGCCGAGGTGTTCGCCGCGTTCGCGGTCCTGGTCGCGGTCATGTACCGCGACTCCCCCACCCTCCGGCGCGCCGTCGTCGTCGGACTGCTGCTCGGCGCGGGGGTGGCGGTCAAGCTCGTGATGCTGGGCCCCGCGGCCGTCGCGTGCGCGCTGCTCCTGCTCGCGAGTCGGCGGTTCCGCGACCTCGCGGTCGCGGTGCTCGCGGCCCTCGCGGTCGTGGTCGTGGCTGCGGTGCCCTTCGGCATCGCCGACGTGTGGAACCAGTCGGTCCGCTATCACCTCGACACCGGCGAGCAGCAGGACGCCCTGGCCAACCTGCGCAAGACGTCGAGCACCCTCGGCGACCGCGACGTGCCCCTCCTGCTCGGCGCGCTCGTCGCGATCGTCGGCGTGGTCGCCGAAGGCCGTCGGCGCGGTGCGCAGGCCGCGCCGCGCCGGTGGCTCGACTGGCTCACCAGCGGCATCGCCCCGATCGTGTGGTGGCTGGTGCTCGCACTCGTCGCGATCACCGCGCAGACGCCGATGTGGCGCAACCACCTCGCGCACCTCGTGGTACCCGCGTGCGTGCTCGTCGGCATCGGCCTGGCCCCTATGGTCGACCGCGTCCGGCGGCTGCCGGCCGTCGCGCTCGGCGGCCTGGCGATCGTCGGCGTCGCGGCGATCGCCTACCACGTGGTGCACCTGGCTCCGCTGCTCTGGGACACCGGCGCGACCGGCAGCGAGGCGCGCGTCGTCCGGGCGCTGCGCGCGCTTCCCCCGGGCGCGCAGGCGATCAGTGACGACCCGGGCGTCGTGTGGCGCGCCGGCCGGCAGACGCCCGGCGACCTCGTCGACGCGTCGATCCTGCGGCAGAAGACGAGCGAGCCGTCACTGCGGATCACCGCCGACACGGTGGTGAAGGCGGCGGCCCGGCCCGAGGTGTGTGCGGTGGCGGTGCGGTCGTCGGTCCGGTGGGGATCGTTCACCGACCTCCCGGCCCGCCTCGCGGACGAGGGCTACAAGGTCGCCGAGCGCTACGGCGGCCCCCGCGCCCTCTACGTCAAGCAATCCTGCTAGTTGCTGCGCAATCTGTTCGGAAGGCAAAGCCAAGAACGGATCAAGGTCAGCTCTCCGGCGGCGCGGCGGGTTCGCGACGGCCCCAGCGATCGAACCAGCGGAGCGGGGGCACGCGGTCGATGATGCGGCTGAAGCTCCAGTACTCCGACACCAGGTTCAGCGCCACGAGCACCGCGAGCAGGATGTAGCGGGCGTCCTGCCCGAGCTGGAGCACGGCCGCGAGCCCGAGCGCGCCGCCCAGCACGTTGGCCCCGGTGTCGCCCAGCATCAGGTGCTCGCGCAGGTCGTCGGGCAGCAGGCCGAGCGCGGCGCCCATGACCGGCGCGATCGCCACCCCCACCGCGTCGAGACCGCACACGAACGCGAGCGGGACGTAGGCCACGAGCGAGACCTTGATCACCCGTCCCGGCGCGCGGTCGAAGAGGTTGCCCAGGTTGGCGGCGAGGGCGATGATCACCGCGTCGACGATGAGCCGTGCGCCGCTGCGGAAGCCGGGGCTGGACACGAGGACCACCGCGATGCCCGCGCCGCCGAACAGCTTGATCGCGCCGGTGGTGATGCGGCCCTGTGACAGCGCCCGCAGATGCCCCCGGAACCCGCGGTCCTCGCCGTGCGCGACCAGGTCGTCGACGAGCCCGAGGAACCCGAACCCGAGGCACGCGAAGAGCACCGCTTCGCGCGCGGTGGTGAGCCCGTTGTGGTCGCCGACTCCCGCCGCGCCCCACAGCGCGCGCCCGGCTTCCACCACCAGCACCGCGAGCACGATGACCACTCCGGCCGCGGTCGGGAGGCGGTGGCCCCGGTAGTTCTCGCGTTCGAGCGCAGGCGCGGTGAGCAGCCCGCCGCTGCCGCCCATCCGCAGGAGGCGGGCGGCGAGGAACCCCACCAGCAATCCGAGCGCGACGCTCACGGCGCACCCGCTCCCACGCCCGCGACGACCGGGTCCGGCGGTTCGACCGACGGATCGTCGACGAGCGGCACCGGCGGCAGGTCGGGCGCGAGCTTCCAGAGGAGGAACACGACGAAGACGAGCGTCGAGTTGACGACGCCGATCATGACAACCGGGATCGAGATGCCGGAGTCGTTGACCGCGACGAGGGTCGACAGGTCGCCGATCGCGCCCTGGGCGAGGAGGCCGTAGAGGTTGGGCATCGTCGCCGGCTGCACGTCGGACCAGATGACCGTGGGGACGGACAGGACCAGCACGCGCGTGGCGGGGTCGGGGGCTGCGGTCCGCGACGGCCCGGCCGCCGCCACGGCGGTGGCCGACGCGGTGACGGCGGGCACGACGAGCATGCAGCTGGCCGCGATCCGGGCCCCACCGCGCCGAACCCTCACGGGCGCCACCACTCGGGCACGCTCAACGAGGCGTCGCCACCGATGCCGTAGTGCCCCACCACGTTGCGCCCGAGGTCGGCCAGCGCCAGCACCGAGACCACCTGGCCGCGCGTCATCTCGAGGTTGTCGACGGTCGCCACCTTCTTCGCCAGCGCGTCGTCGGCGACGATCGGCTGCACGAGGGTCCCGCGGTCGGGTCCCTTGCTCGACTCCGCGAACACCTCGGCCGCCGCGGTGTCGACGCCCTGGCTGCTGAAGGCCCGGGCCAGGTCGAGCAGCAGGTTGTTGTCGGCGATCTTGGCCCCCGCGCCCGACGCCAGGAGCACCCGGCCGTCGATGCGCGGCAGGTCGGCCAGCGCGACGTCCTTCCCGGTGTCACCGACGCCGGCGAAGGAGATGAACCCGTGCTCCCCCAGCTTCGTGAGCAGCTCGCCCGGTGCCGTCGGCGCGGTGACGGCCGTGGTCGTGGTGCCGGTGTCGGAGCCGCCCTCGGCGGTGGTGGTCGTCGTCGAGCCGGTGTCGGAGCCGCCGCTCGCGGCGGCGAAGGGCGCGGCGAGCGCCTTCCAGGTCGCGGCGCGCAGGGTCTTCGCGTTCTTGGTGTCGAGGCCGAGCACATCGGCCAGCGCCTTCACGTCGGCGCCGTCGGAGAGGTCGAGCTTGGGCTCGAGCCACACGATCCCGGGCGCCCGGCCGCCCGACTGCTGCGCGAGCGCCACCGTCTTGGTGATCGCGTCGGAGTCGACGCCCCGCACCGCGAACACCGTGAGCGGCACGGAACGGAGGCGTTCGGTGACCGCGAAGCCCGACGTCTTGGTGATGTAGTCGTTGAGCTGGTCGACCTCGGCGTGGAGCTGGTCGTTCTGGTCCTTGCGCAGCTCCGCGTTGCGCTCGACCTTGTCGATGCGGCTCCGCAGGCCGTCGACGATCGCGCGGTCGATGACCGTGCTTCCCATCACGACCCCGAGCGCGAGCGCGAGGAACACCGCGATCAGGGACACGAGGTGGTAGCGGAAGTTGATCATGAGGGCCTGGGTCGGGGACGGGTCAGACTGCGTCGGTGATCGAGTACCAGAGGTCCCGGAGAGACAATCGGACACCGTCGAAGAACACGTGGATGGGTTGCGACACGATCGACACGACGACGATCGTGATCACCGCGGCCGCGACGAGCAGGAACACGTCGCGCCGGCGGATCCGGCCCTCGTACAGCCGGCTCACGCCCTTCGCGTCGACCAGCACCGGCCCGAGCCGCATCCGGGTGAGGAACGTCGACGACATGCCGCGCCGGCCCTTGTCGAGGAACTCGATCATCGTCGCGTGCGTCCCGACCGCGACGATGAGCGTCGCGCCGGCCTCGTAGGCCAGCAGCATCGCGACGTCCTCGCTCATGCCGTCGGCCACGAACTCGACGTAGGGCTTGCCGAACGCGGCGAGCTCCTCGCGGCCCGGAGCCCGGCCGTCGAGGTGCACCTGGTGGATCAGCTCCGCCCCCACGTTCATCGCCTCGACCGAGACCGAGTCGAAGTCGCCGATGATGATGTCGGGCTTGAGGCCGAACTCGAGCAGCGCGTCGGCCCCGCCATCGACCGCGATGAGCACCGGGCGGTACTCCTTGATGTACGGCCGCAGGGAGCGCAGGTCGTCCTTGTAGTCGTGCCCGCGCACGACCACGAGCGCGTGGCGCCCCTTGAGCTTGGTCTTGAGCGGCGGGAGCGTCACCGGGTCGAAGAGCACCCGCCCCTCGCGTTCGATGTACTCGAGCGTGTTGGCCGCGAACCGGCCGAGCTCGTCGCCGATGGAGGCGCGGGCCACGGCCATCTGGCGCTCGATGTGGTCGACGTCGAGCACTTCGGCGTGGAGCACGAGCTCGTCGCCACGGTAGATGTCGCCGCCGTCGACGCGGAGGGTCTCACCCTCCACGAACTCCGCGAACACGTCGTGGGCGGGATCGACGTCGAGCAACGGTATGCCGGCTTCCACGATCCGGATCGGCCCGCCGTTGGGGTAGCGACCCGAGATGGACGGCGCGCCGTTGATCACCGCGCCGACGCCGGCGGCGATGAGCCCCTCGGCCGCGACCCGGTCGATGTCGGCGTGGCGGATCACCGCGATGTCACCGGGATCGAGCCGCTTCGTGAGGTCCTTCGTCCGCGGGCCGAGCTTCGCGGTGCCCACACAGTCGTCGTGCTGGCGGCGGGTGCTGCGCCCGACGAGTCCCCAGACCATCAGCGCGCGCCCCGGCTCGCGCGCCGCACCGGAGCCGCCCGCGCCCGCGCCGGCGACGGGTTCCGCGCGCCGCGGAGCAGCTCCTCCGCGTGCAGGCGCGCGCCGGCCGAGTCGACGCCCGACAGCATCCGCGCGAGCTCACCCACGCGGGCCTCCTCGAGCAGCAGCTCGGCGCCCGCGAGCGTGCGGCCGGCCTCGCCGTGCTTGCTGACGGTCACGTGCGCGTCGGCGTAGGCCGCGACCTGCGCGAGGTGGGTCACCGAGAGGACCTGGTGGCGGGAGCCGAGCCGGGCCAGGGCCTCGCCCACCGCGACGCCGGCCTCGCCGCCGAGCCCGCTGTCGACCTCGTCGAACACGAGCGTGGGCGGGGCGGCGCTGAGCACCACCCGCAGCGCCAGCATCGTGCGCGACAGCTCACCGCCCGATGCCACCCGGGCCAGCGCCGACGCCGGCTCGCCCGGATTGGCGGCGAGCAGGAACGTCACCGCGTCGGCACCGTCGTCACCGACCTCGCGCGCCGGCTCCACCGCGACCACGAACTCCGCGCCCGGCATCGCCAGCGGCTGCAGCGCGGCGGTCACCGCGCCCGCGAGCGGCCCGGCGGCCGCGCGCCGGGCGGCCGTGAGCGCGGCGGCGTGGCGCTGCGCCTCGGCCGCGGCAGCCGCGCGGGCCGCCTCGAGCTGCGCGACCCTCGCCCCGTGGCCCTCGATCTCGGCCACGCGGCGGCGGGCGTCGGCGCGGAACCCGAGGATGTCGGCAAGGGTCTCGCCGTACTTCCGGCGCAGCTCCTGGAGCAGCCGGCGGCGCGCCCCGACCTCGATCAGGCGCTCCGGGTCGGCGACGACCGACTCCCCCGCGAGCCGCAGGTCATGCGCCAGCTCGGCGAGCTCCGCCTGCGCCGCCCGCACGCGCTCCGTGAGCGCGGCGAACGGCTCCCGGTCGGAGAGCGCGGCGATCGCCCGCCCGGTTGCGTCCTCGGCCGCGCCCTCGATGTCGGCGAACGCGGCTTCGAGCGCCTCCCGGTGCGCGGTCGCGTCCCCGAGCACGAGCTCCTCGCGCGCCAGCGCGTCGTCCTCGTCCGGGTCGGTGATGTCGGCCGCGTCGATCTCCGCGACCTGGTAGCGCAGCAGGTCGAGCTCCCGGGCCCGAGCCCGTTCGTCGCCCCCCAGCGGCACCAGCTCGGCCTCGATGCGTTGCAGCTCGGCGCGCGCCCCACGGAAGTCGCGGAGCGCGTCGACGGCCGGCGCGCCCGCGAAGCGGTCGAGCAGCGCCCGCTGCACCGCGGGCAGCAGCAGCGACTGGTGCGCGTGCTGACCGTGCAGGTCGACCAGCGTCGCCCCGAGCTCGGCCAGCTCCCCGGCCGTCGCGAGGCGACCGTTGACGTAGGCCCGGCTCCGCCCGTCGGCCGGGATGACCCGGGCCAGCACCACCTCGTCGCCGTCGTCGGTGACGAAGCGCCCTTCGACCGCAGCCTCGGACGCGCCCGGGCGCACCATCGACGCGTCGGCCCGGCCGCCCACGAGGAGCTCGACCGCGCTCACGACCAGGGTCTTGCCCGCGCCGGTCTCCCCCGTGATCGCGGTGAGGCCGGGGCCCAGCACGAGCCGGAGTTCGGCGATGATGCCGAGGTTCTGGACCCGCAGCTCGCTCAGCACGACTACCGGTCCGCGAGCCCGAACTTGGCCTTCAGGATCTGGTGGAAGTCGCGGGGTTCGAGGGTCGCGACGCGTGCGGGGATCGGCCCGCCGGTGCAGCTGACGACGTCGCCGGCCTCGAGCGCGCCGAGGACGCGGCCGTCGAGGGTGAGGACCACCGATCGGGCCGCGGTGACCTCGAATCGGACCAGCTCCGACGGGTCGAGCACCAGCGACCGGTCGAACAGCATGTGGGGCGACACCGGCGTGAGCAACATGCAGCAGAGCCGGGGCGAAACGATCGGACCCCGGGCCGAGAACGAGTACGCGGTCGAGCCCGTGGGCGTCGCCACGATCACGCCGTCGGCCGCGTAGCTCGTGAAGAACGTGCCGTTGACCGACACGTCGAGCCGCACCAGCCGCCCGGTCCGCACCTTCTCGATGACGGCCTCGTTGAGCGCCCACCACGTGCCGCGGGCGGGGCCGTTGGACTCGACGGTCACCTGCAGCATCATGCGGTCGACGACGACGTAGTCGCCGTCGAACAGCCGGAGCAGTGCGGTCTCGAGGTCGTCGGGCTCGACCTCGGTGAGGTAGCCCATCTGCCCGACGTTGACGCCCAGCACCGGCACCCCCGCGGCGTACACGACGTCCATCGCGCGCAGCATCGTGCCGTCGCCGCCGAGGGCGAGGACGAGGTCGAGGCCGTCGGCGAACCCGGTGAGCGGGACGGAGTACTGCATGAGCTCGGGGACGCCGACGTCGGCCTCGGGCATCCGGACCGTGATCCCCTTGCCCACGAGCCAGGTCGCGGCCTTGACCGCGAGCTCGGACGCGACCGGGCGGTCGGGGTGCGAGACGATGCCGACGGCCCGCGGTCGCCGATTGGTGCCGCTTCCGGGCGCCGTCATCCGCCCTCCCCGGCCCGGTCGCCACCCTCGTCCGCGACCGACCCGCCGACCGTTGCGTGCGCCTCGTCGACCGCGGCCGCGATGGCCGCGGGCCAGCTCGCCGGGACGGAATCGGCGGCGGTCGGGTCGGGTTCGGGGTTGGCCCGGGCGTGCAGCACGAACTCCACGTTGCCATCCGCGCCCCGGAGCGGCGAGGGGCCGAGCCCCACGGGCTCGATCCCGGCCGCGGCGAGGGCGGCCGAGACGGTGGTGAGGACCTCGAGGTGCACCGCCGGATCCCGAACGATCCCGCCCTTGCCCACCTGGCTGCGACCCGCCTCGAACTGCGGCTTCACCAGCAGGACCAGGTCGGCGCCCGGGGCCGTGCAGCGGGCCAGCGCCGGCGCCACGAGGCGGAGCGAGATGAACGAGAGATCCGCCACCGTGACCCCCACCCGGCCGCCGATGGCGTCGGGTTCGAGGTTGCGCACGTTGGTCCGCTCCAGCACCGTCACCCGAGGATCCTCGCGCAACCGCCAAGCGAGCTGACCGCGTCCGACGTCGACGGCCACCACGTGGGCGGCTCCCCGCTGCAGGAGGCAGTCGGTGAATCCCCCGGTCGAGGCGCCCGCGTCGAGCGCGCGCAGCCCCGTCACCTCGAGCCCGAAGCGATCGAGCGCGCCGGCGAGCTTCTCCCCGCCCCGGCTCACGAACTCGGCCGCGGGGGCGTCGACCTGGATGGATTCGTCCGGGGCGACCTGCCGCGCCGCGGAGGCGACCGGAGCGCCCCCGACCCGCACCCGCCCGGCTGCGATCGCCTCGACCGCGCGGGCCCGGCTCGGGACGAGCTTGCGGCGCACGAGCTCCGCGTCGAGCCGGCGCCTCACCGGGGATGCAGGGTGGCGCGGCAACCATCCCGGTGCCGCGCCCCGCGCGCGGCTCCCGGCGCAGGCGGCGGGTTCACGGCGACGACCGCTTCGCCGCACCGGTCTTCGCCGCAGGGGTCTTCTTCGCACCGGTCTTCGCCGCGCTGGTCTTCTTCGCTCCGGTCTTCGCGGCCGCCGGCTTCCTCACCGCGGCCTTCTTCACGTCGGTGTTCTTCGGGGCCGCCTTCTTGGCGGCGGTCCTGGTCGCGCCGCCCTTGGCCGCCGCGGTCGTCGACCTGGTGGCCTTCGCGGCCTTCCCGGCCGCGGCCTTCTTCGCCGCGGTGCCCTGCTTCGTCGCGGCCAACTTCGCCGCCGAGCCCTTGGCGATCGCGTCCTTCGTGGTCTTCGCGGCCGACGTGATCCGGTCGGCAGCCGACGGGCTGACCTTGGCCACGACGCTGGCGGTGGCCCCCGCGGCCTGCTGCACGACCTTGCGCGCCGACGGCGGGACCGCCGGCCCGGCCGAGGCGACCTGTTGCTGCAGCGTCGACCGGACCTCGGCCGCCTTGGCCCGCGTCGCCCGCTTCACCGCGTCCACCTGTTGGGTGAGCGCCTTCTCCGCCCCCGACCGCTGCGCGGTCACCCGTTGCCCCGGGACCGCGGTCGCGCGCGTCGCGATCTGGGAGATCCGGGCCTCGAGCCGTTCGAGCTCCGCCCGGGTCGCGTCCGCCTGGGTCGAGATCCACTGCTCGATGTCGGATCGCAGCGACTCCTGGAGCTGGTCGAAGCGACCCAGCAGCTCGTCGAGCAGCTGCTGGAGGCGTTCGGGCACGGCTTTCCCCGAGTCGTTGAGCTCCTCGGCCCAGCGCTTCGCCTCCGAGCGGGTGGCGGCGCTGAACTCCGCCCCTCGGTCGCGCAGTGACTTCGCGTCGGAGGTCTCGGGCATGGCCGCTCCTTGGTCGGTGCCCGAGGTTAGGCCCGGGGCCGCGGCATCCACCAACGGCGGGACGCCCCGGCGCCGACGACGGCCGATCCGCCCGGTCCACCGGTAGCGTTCGCGGCCGATGGTGATCCCGCTGTACGACCGCAATCCCACGCGGCGGGTTCCGGTGGTCACGATCTCGCTGATCCTCCTCAACGTCGCGGTGTTCCTCTTCCTGCAGCCGCACTCCGGCGGCGACCAGGTGCTGCGGCTCGACGGATCGAGCGTCCAGATCTCGCGCGCCGACGCGTTCGACTACGCGCACGCCGTGGTGCCGTGCGAGCTGCGGCAGGGCTCGCCGCTGCGGCTCGGTGAGGTGGAGACCGCGGTCCACGGCTCCGACTGCGGTGCGGCCGGACCCGAGCTGTTCCCGCACAAGAACGTCTGGCTCGCCGCGATCGAGTCGATGTTCCTGCACGGCTCGCTGTGGCATCTCGCCGGCAACATGCTGTTCCTCTGGGTGTTCGGCAACAACGTCGAGGACCGCCTGGGCCGGGCCCGGTTCCTGCTCTTCTACCTCCTCGTCGGCCTGCTCGCGCTGGGAGCCCAGCTGCTCGCCGACCCGTCGTCGACCGTGCCGATCATCGGCGCGTCCGGTGCGATCGCGGGCGTGATGGGTGCGTACCTCGTCTGGTTCCCGAGACAGCGCATCCTCTCGCTGCTGGTCATCATCCCGGTCGAGCTACCGGCGTACTTCGTGCTGCTCGGGTGGTTCGTGCTCCAGTTCTTCACCGATCCCAACGCGAGCGTGGCCTGGATGGCGCACGTCGGCGGCTTCGTGGCCGGTGCGCTGTTCGCGCTGCTGGCGCGCGGACCGACCGCACCCCCACCGCGCACGACGCCGACCTACCCGCCCGGCCCACCGTGGACGGAGCCGCCGCCGACCCGCTGGGAGCCGCGACCGCCGGTGTGACCTGCGCAGGTCTTCGCACTCGCGCGTGTCAGTCCGGCGCGCGGGTCGCGACGAGTTGCGGGGCGAGCTCCAGAAGATCGGCGGCGACGAACGCCGGCGGCGGGTCCGGCACCGCCTCACCACCGGGCGCGCCGTCGTGCGCGCTCACACCGCTCAACACCAGCGCGAACGGCCAACCGAGCGCATCCGCGAGCGCGCCATCCGTCGACACCCGGTCGCCGACCATCACCCCGATCGCGCCGAGGCGGCGACGCACGAGCTCGACCGTCGCCGGATGCGGCTTCCCGGTCACCTCGGCCCGCACGCCCGAGGCGGTCTCGATCGCGGCGACGATCGCGCCGTTGCCCGGCAGGAGACCGTCGGCGCCGGGGAAGGTGGGGTCCGAGTTGGTCGCGACGAGCCGCGCTCCCCCGCGCACCGCGGCCGACGCCCGCGCGAGCTCGTCGTAGTCGAAGCTCCGGTGGTAGCCGACGACCACGGCCGCCGCGGGCGCGCGGTCGACGACGGTGAACCCCGCGGCGTCGAGCGCGGCCACCACACCGGGACCGCTGCACGCGAACACCCGGGCCCCCGGGTCGAGGACCTGGCGCAGCCGGTCGACCGCGACCTCGGCGCTCGAGAGGACGTCCTCCAGCTCGGCGGGCACCCCCATCCCGGCGAGCTTGGCGACCAGGTCGGCCGGCGTCGGCCCCGAGTTGTTGGTGAGGAACGCGACCCGGAAGCCGGCGCGCCGCAGCTTCGCGACGGCCTCGGCCGAACCGGGGATGGGTTCGGCTCCCCGCCAGAGGACGCCGTCGAGATCGCAGACGACGAGCGGCGCGGCCACTCAGCCCGCCGCGCGGAGCACGCGCAGGAGGGCGTGGCGGTACGGCTCCTCGTCGGGCGCCGCCGCGGTGGCGAGCCGGAGGTGGCGGCGCGCGCCGAGATGGTCGCCCACCGTCAGCTGGGCGACCCCGAGGCCGTCGAGCGCGCCGTCCTTCACGGGCTCGAGCACGACCGCCGCGGCGAACTCCTCGCCCGCCTCCGGGAACCGGCGAGTCCGCGGGTACGCGCGCCCGAGCGCCTCGCCGACCGAACCCTGGGCCGGCTCCCGGTCGCGGGCGCGCTCGAAGATCACGACGGCCGCGTGCGCGTCGTCGCGCTCGAGGAGTCGCATGCCCTCCCGGTTGTCCCGGAATGCCTGGTAGTCGTCCACGGAGTGCTCCATCCGCCGGGGTCCCGACCGCGCCGTTGTGCCGTCGACCGTACCCAACGCCGGCGGGTTCCCGGCGCCCGGCAGGCTAGCGATCGGGCGCCCCGGGGCCGGGAGCGAATCCGGCCCTCGGCTACCCTCGACGCCTCCGACGTCGTCCGAAAGCGATGCCCCACGTGCCCGAGTTCCTGCCGTTCCGCGGCACCCGATACGTGTCGA
>JADGOM010000102.1 GCA_017882925.1 Acidimicrobiia bacterium
CGGGGCCGGCCTCGGCGATGACGGGCCGCAGCTCCGGGACCCGGGCGGCCAGCTCGTCGCAGGCGTCGAGGACCACACGTCGCCGGGAAGCTGCCATCGCCCGGCGAGCCTACGCGCGGACCCCAGGCGCCGCCCGAGTACCGCAGCGGTGCTCAGGCCGCGCCTACGAGGTCTGGGCGTTGGCGGTGAGGACGGCTTCCTTGGCGGTCGGGTAGTCGGGCTTGCCGCTCGCGTGGCGGGGCATCTGCGCGACGAGCACGAGCTGCCGCGGCACCTTGTAGCCGGCGACGTAGGCGCGGCAGTGCTCGATCAGCTCCTCGAGCGTCGGCTCGGCGCCCTCGCGCGGCTGCACGAGCGCAGTCACCCGCTCGCCCCAGCGCTCGTCGGGCACGCCGACGACCAGCGCGTCGAACACCTGCGGGTGGCGCTTGAGCGCGCCCTCGACCTCCTCGGGGAAGACCTTCTCGCCGCCGGTGTTGATCGACTGCGACCCGCGCCCGAGCAGCGTGATCGAGCCGTCGGCCTCGATGGTGGCGTAGTCGCCCGGGATCGAATAGCGGATGCCGCCGATCGTGGGGAACGTGGCCGCGGTCTTCTCGGGGTCCTTGTAGTAGCCGAGGGGCACGTCGCCGGAGCGGGCGAGCTTGCCGATCTTGCCCGAGCCGGGCTCGAGGGGCAGGAAGGTGTCGTCGTCGAGGACGGTGGTGCCCGGGCTCGGCGTGGTGTTGGGGCCGCCGCCCTTCACCTCGTCGCCCGACTGCACGACGCGGATGCCGTTCATCCCGCTCTCGGTCGCGCCGATCGAGTCGGTGAGCACCGCGTTGGGGAGCAGCCGCGCGATCTGGTCCTTCACCGCGGGCGACCAGATCGCCGCGCTGCTGCCGAAGCTGTAGACGGTCGACACGTCGATCTCGTCGATCATCCGCTCGAGCGCGTCGGCGAGCGGGCGGGCCATGGCGTCGCCGGTGCAGCTGATGACGTTGACGCCCTCGCGGTCGACGACGCGCCACACCTCCTCGGCGTCGAACTTGGGGATGAGGACCGCGGTGTCGCCGCTCGTGAGCGCGCGCAGGGTCCCGAACTGGCCCGCGCCGTGCATGAGCGGCGGGAGGGGGAACATCTTCAGCCCGTTGCTGCCGAGCGCGGCGGCCTCGCGCGCCTTGTCACTCAGGTCCTCGGGCCGGGTGAAGCGGGCGCCGGTGAACGCGTCGATCCCGCCGCACAGCGCGAAGAACACGTCCTCCTGGCGCCACATCACGCCCTTGGGCCACCCGGTCGTGCCGCCGGTGTAGAGGAGGTAGATGTCGTCGTTGCTGCGCGGCTCGAAGTCACGCGCCGGTGACGCCGCGGCGATCGCATCCTCGTAGTCGACGGAGTCGAAGCCCTCGAGCGGCGCGCCGCTGCCGTCGGCCGAGATGACCACGTGGCGCAGACCGCTGACCTTCGGGACGACCTTGGCGAGGCGGGGTCCGTACTCCTGGAGCGCGATCAGGGCGACGACGTCGGCGTTGTCGAAGAGGTAGATCAGCTCGTCCTCGACGTAGCGGTAGTTGACGTTCACCGGCACGGCCCGGATCTTGTAGGCCGCGAGCATCCCCTCGACCCATTCCTTGCCGTTGGTGGCGTAGATGCCGACGTGGTCGCCGGGGCCGACGCCCGCGGCCCGGAGGTGGTGGCCGAGCGCGTTGGCCCGGGCGTCGAGCTCCGCGTAGGTGCGGCGGGTGTCACCGACGATCAGCGCCGGCCGATCCGGGACCACATCGACGATCAGCTCGAACAGGTCCGCGAAGTTGTACGTCGCCATGCGCGAAGTAGAACACGTTCTCGTATCGCCGGACAAGGAATCCGACAGGTTGGGCCGCAGGTGCCGATAGCAGGGCGATGTCCCCCGCCGAGGTCCCCGAGCTTCCCGAGGTGCCGCCCGACCTCGCGGCGACCGCGGCGGCGATGCGCGAGCAGTGGCGGGCCGACGAGGAGGATCTCGGGCGCGACGCGGCCGAGGCCTGGGCCCACGGGCGCACCCTCGTCGACGAGCTCGTCGACCACATGCACCGCGGCGACACGCTGGCCTTCGACGCGGCCGGCCGCGTCTTCGCCGGGCCGCTCGCGTACGTGGGCTCCGACTACGCGACCGTCACCACCGCCGGCGGTCCGGTCGACGTGCGCACGATGATCGCGATCCCGCTCGGTCGTCGCCGGTCGCGCCGGCTCGGCATCCCGGCCCCGGTCGTCGTGCGCACGCTCGAGCGGGCCCGGTCGGGCGGCCTGCGACCCGATCCGGCGAGCCCGTCGTTCCGGGCCCGTCTGTACGAGCTCGAGATGGACGCGACCCGGGTGGTGATCGGCTCCACGCTCCTGCCCGACGAGCTGCAGGGGACGCTGACCGTGCGGGCCGACCACGTGCGCGTCACCGATCGCGACCGCGACGGCGGGACGCTGGTCCCGATCGCGTGGATCGCCTACGTGCGCCGCGCGTCGGACTGAGCCGCCTCGGCCTGAGCCGCCGCGCCCGGCGAGCGGTCGACGCCGCTCTGGGCCTTGAGCCAGTCGAGCAGCTCGTCGCGGAGGAACCGCATCTCCCGCCCGCCCGGGAACCGGTGGCAGGGGACCCTGCCCTCGCGGACCATCTGGCGGAGGTACTCCACGTGCACCTGGAGGAGCTCGGCCGCCATCGCGGTCGTGAGGACGGGGGGGAACTCGTGGGTGCCGGACGTCGATTCGGGGGCCATCCCGGCACCGTAGACCACATCCTCGCGTGCCTCCGATGGCGGGAGAAGCCGCTCCAGGCATGCTGACGCCTGGCGACGGCGGCTCCCGTCGTCTCCCGTGGATTGCCGCCCGCGTCAACGCGCATGCTACGAATATGGCGCATCAGCCGCAGTCCCCCGACGTGCACCTGGATGTCGGCCCGGTCAGGAGGACCACCCGATGACGACCCCGGACCCGTCCGGCGCCGGCCGCGCCGCGCCCCTGGTCACCCGGCTCACGCGCAGCTCCCGCTTCCGGCGCCGGCCGTCGAGCGGGCACCTGGTGATGGTGGCGGCCGGGCTTCTCGGCGTGGTGCTGACGCTCGCGGCCTTCGCGTCCGCCGACCACCGGGTCGAGATCGCGGTGGCGGCCCGCGACCTGCACCCCGGCGACACGGTCGACGACGCGTCGTTCCGCTTCGAGCGCGTCCAGATGGGGTCCGCGCTGCTGGCACGCATGGTCAGCCCCGCGGCCGCGACCTCGCTGCGCGGCACGATCACGCGCGACGCGATCGGCGCCGGGGACCCCATCCCGCGCAGCTCGCTGCTGCGGGCCGCGGCGCGACGGGGCCGACGCTCGCTGAGCATCGCGGTGCCGAAGACGCGCGCGGTCGGCGGCAAGCTCGCACCCGGCGACCGCATCGACGTGTTCGACCAGGCCGGGGCCGTCGCCACCGACGTCGAGGTGCTCGAGGTCGACCAGCCCGGTGGCTCCGCCGGGCTCACCGGCGACGACACCGTCTCGGTCATCCTGGCGGTCGACGTGCGCCAGGCGGCGCTACTCGCCCGGTCCGCGAAGGACGACTCGCTGGTCCTGGTGCTCGCCACCGGGGCGTCGCGGTGACCCCGGCGCCGGGGTCCGAACCGGAGCTCGCGCTGGTCTTCAGCCCCGAGCCCTGGGTCGAGGACCTCCACCGCCACTTCGCGGACCACGGCGGGGCCCGCATCCGCCAGGTGGTGATGGACCAGCGCCTGGCGCTCGACGAGGAGTACGCCGTCCTCGTCGTCAGCCACCGCTGGCCCGCGCTCACCCGGGGCTTCATCGACGCGGTCCACGACCGCAACCGCACCATCCTCGGCGTCTACGACCCCGAGGAGCCGAGCGCACGCGCGTTCCTGGCCGACCTGGGTGTCGACGGCGTCATCGCGAACGACGCGTCGCCGGCCGGCTTCCTGTCCGTCATCCTCACCCTCCTGCCGGCACCGCGACGGACGGTGCCGGAGTCGCCCGGGTCGGAACCACGGGGCGGTCCCGCGCCGGAGCCTCCCGGGAATCTCACCGTCGTCGGCGGGCCGGCCGGCGGCGGGAGCACGGAGATCGCGATCGAGCTCGCCCGCGCCCTGGGCGCGAGCACGGGCGACGTCGTGCTGGTCGACGCCGACGACGTCGCGCCGTCCATCGCCCAGCGGCTCGGCCTCGCGATCGAGCCCAACGTGCGGACCGCCGTCGACGCGGTGGAGTTCGGCGTGGGCACCCTCGACGGCGCGCTGGCCACCGAGGTGTCGGCTGGCCTCGCGGTGCTCGCCGGGATCCCCAACGTGCGCGCGTGGGACCAGCTGCGTCCGGCCGAGCTCGTCGACGTCATCGCCGCGCTCTCACGCCGCCGGGCCGGGCTGGTCGTCGACATCGCGAGCCGCATCGAGAACGTCCCGGGTCCGGGTCGCGCCCGCTACGCGATCGGTCGGACGCTGCTCGGGGAGGCCGACACCGTCGTCGCGGTCACCACCGGCACCCCCGTCGGCATCACGCGCCTGCTCGCGTGGGTCGCCGAGGTCCGGATGCTCGCACCCGCGGGGCCGGTGCACGTGGTCGTCAACCGGGCCCCCGCCGACGGGTTCACGCGGGCCGAGATCACCGCGGAGATCGTGCGCACGTACCCGCCCGCGTCGCTCAGCTTCGTCCCCGACGACGAGAGGGTCGCCGCCGCGTCGTGGCTCGGCAACGGCGTCGGCCGCGGCCCGTTCACCCGGGCCGTCGCCGCCGCTCTCAACGAGATCCACCCGGCGCCGGTCGCACGCGAGAAGCAGCGGTGGGCGCGGCGCCCCGGGCGGCCGGGTCGCAAGCGGGCGGGCGTCACGTGACCGCGCGCGTCGACGCCTACGAGGTCATCCGACGCGACGTGCTCGGCCGCATCGAACGCCGCCGCCTGCGGCCGGAGGGTGACCTCGACGAGGTGCACGCCGAGGCCCGGCACTCGGTCGAGGACTACCAGCGCCGAGCGCATCTCGGCGACGAGGTCCCGCTCAGCGACCCGGGCCAGATGC
>JADGOM010000103.1 GCA_017882925.1 Acidimicrobiia bacterium
AGGCCGCCTTCAGCAGCTCCGGCTTCTGGTGCTCGACGGTGGGGTAGAGCCAGAACCGGTCGGCCTGCACCGCGAAGTGGCGGCCGTCTTCCCGGATGCCGCCCTTTCGGACGTCGAGGATCTGCTCACCCTCGAGGAGGGCCTGCACGATCGCGGCCCATTCCTTGCAGGCCGGGGCGACCGCTGGTGCGGGGGTGGGCTCGTCGGTACGGGGTGATGCCACTGCGCAAGGATAATGGGCGTCCGCCCGGGCATCGCGTCCGGGCCCGATGAAAGTCGGCCCCGTGGAAGCGACGCTCACCTCCGAGGGACTCCGACTCGGAGCGCACTTCGCCCGCCCCCCGGGTCTGGCCCGGGTCCCGGGGCTCGTCCTGTGCCACGGCTTCCCGAGCGGGCCGCGCGGCGCGGCCACCTACGGCGCCACCTACCCCGAGCTCGCCGAGCGGCTCGCCCGCGACGCGGGCTGGGCGGTGCTCACGTTCAACTTCCGCGGGTCGGGGCCGTCGGAGGGCAACTTCTCGATCGACGGATGGGCCGCCGACCTCCGCGCGGCGATCGACGCGCTGCACGCGCGTCCCGACGTCACCGGCGTGTGGATCGCGGGGTCGAGCCTCGGTGGCTCGCTCGCGATCCGGGCCGCCGCCGAGGACGACCGGGTGCGTGGGGTCGCGACGCTGGGCGCGCCGGCGTACCTCCGCGAGTGGGCGCGCGAGCCGGCCCGCTTCCTCGAGCACGTGCGCAGCGTCGGCCTCGTCCGCGACCCCGACTTCCCGCCCGACGTGCAGGAGTGGGCCCGGGCGATCGTGTCGCTCGACATCGTCGGCGCGGTCCGCAAGCTCCCGCCGCGGCCGCTGTTCGTGCTCCAGGGATCGGACGACGAGATCGTGCCGGTGGCCGACGCCCACGAGCTGGTCGACCGGGCGGGACCGTCGGCCGAGCTCCGCATCATCTACGCCGCCGGGCACCGGCTGCGCCATGATCCGCGGGCCGTCGCCGCGCTCCTCGGCTGGCTCGACCGCCAGATCCCCTGACCGGCCCGGCGGGCCCCGCCGGGTGCGGGAACGGTTCGGGAGGGCGGGGGCGCCCGACTAGCGTCACCGTCCGTGAAGGCACTGGTGCTGGCCGGCGGTTCGGGGACGCGACTGCGTCCCATCACCTACACGAGCGCGAAGCAGCTCGTGCCACTCGCCAACCGACCCATCCTGTTCTTCGGGCTCGAGGCGATCGCGGCCGCGGGGATCACCGAGGTCGGGATCATCGTCGGCGAGACCCACCAGGCGATCCGCGACGTGGTCGGCGACGGCTCCGCGCTCGGGATCAACGTCACGTTCATCCAGCAGGACGCACCGAAGGGCCTGGCCCACGCGGTGCTCATCGCCCAGGACTTCCTCGGCGACGACCCGTTCGTCATGTACCTCGGCGACAACCTGGTCGTGGGCGGGATCACCGCGTTCGTCGAGGAGTTCACCGCCGAACGACCCGACGCGATGGTGCTGCTGACCAAGGTCGACAACCCGCAGTCGTTCGGTGTCGCGGAGCTCGCGGCCGACGGCTCGCTGGTGCGCCTGGTCGAGAAGCCGAAGGACCCGCCGAGCGACCTCGCGCTCGTCGGTGTCTACCTCTTCGATCCCTGCATCCACGAGGCCGTGCGCGCGATCGAGCCGTCGGGCCGGGGCGAGCTCGAGATCACCGACGCGATCCAGTGGCTGATCGAGCACGGTCACACGGTCCGTCCGCACATTCTCACGTCGCCGTGGATCGACACCGGCAAGCTGCAGGACCTGCTCGAGGCCAACCGCATCGTGCTCGACGCGATCAGTCGCGACATCCGGGGCGACGTCGACGACGCGTCGAAGGTCGAGGGCAAGGTCGCGATCGCGGAGGGCGCGGTCGTGCGCGAGAGCACGATCCGGGGGCCGGCCGTCATCGGCGCAGGCGCGCACAGCGAGCGCACCTACGTGGGCCCGTTCTCGTCGGTGGGCAACGGCTGCCGCCTCGTCGACGCCGAGATCGAGCACTCGGTCGTGCTCGACGGCGCGCGGATCGACGGCGTGCAGCGCATCGTTGACAGCCTCATCGGCCGCGACGCGAAGATCTCGCGCACCGTGGAGCTCCCGGCCGCGCTACGCCTCATGATCGGCGACGACTCCGAGATCAGCATCCCGCTCTCATAGCCGGGACCCGGACCGCGGGACGGGTCACGTGGGTTGGGCGCGGAAGCTCTCGAGCACGTCGGCGAGCGTCTGCTCGAGCTCGTAGCGCGGCGTCCACCCGGTGGCTCCTGTGATCTTCGTGGCGTCGCCGACGAGGACCGGCACCTCGATGGGCCGGACCAGCGCGGGATCGACGACCAGGCGCAGGGCGCGCGGGGTGTTGGCCAGCAGCAGGTCGGCGACCTCGTGCACCGCGACCCCGCGGCCGGAGCACACGTTGTAGGCCTCGCCGGGCGTGCCGTCGGTGACGAGCAGCCGGTAGGCGCGCACGACGTCGCGCACGTCGAGGATGTCGCGGACCGCGTCGAGTGACCCCACCACGATCTCGTCGAGCCCGGCGCGCTCGGCCGCGACGATGCGGTGCGCGAGCGACGGCACCAGGAAGCGCGGCGGCTGCCCGGGACCCGTGTGGTTGAAGGCCCGCACCCGGATCGCCGGAACCCCGCGCCCGAGGAACGCCTGGAGCGCGAGGAAGTCGGCCGCGACCTTGCTCGCGCCGTAGGGCGTCATCGGCCGCAGCGCGGTCGTCTCCGCGATCGGGACGTCGGCCGGATCGACCAGGCCGTACTCGTCGGCGCTCCCGATCACGAGCACGCGGCGGACGCCCGACCGCTCGCACGCCTGCAGCACGTTGAGCGTGCCGATCGCGTTGACGGCCATGAAGCTCTGGGGCGCGTCCCACGACTCGCCGACGTGGCTCAGGCCGGCGAGGTGGTACACCGCGTCGGGCCGGAGGTCGGCAATCGTCGTGGCGACGACACCGGGGTCGGTGATGTCGAGGCTCGGTGTGCCCGAGCGGTCGAGGCCGACCGCGTCGTCGCCCTGCTCGGCGAGGTGGGCGAGGAGGTGCTGTCCGACGAATCCGGACGCACCGGTGACGAGCGCTCGCATCAGATGCCCTTCGGCACGTTCGCGGGGTGGAGCCGGGAGTGCGCCTCGAGCGCGAGCCGGTAGGCGGCCACATGGCCCTCGGCGGATGCGGCCCACGTGTAGGGCGCGGCCCGGGTGACGCCCGCGGCGCGTCGGTGCGCGTTGCGGGTGCCGTCGTCGAGCACGTGGGTCATCGCGGCGGCGAGCGCGGCCTCGTCGTGCGGCGGCACGAGCACGGCCGCGTCACCCACGACCTCCTCGATCGCGGAGCCGGTGGTGGAGATCAGGGGTGCCCCGCACGCGAGCGCCTCGAGCGCCGGCAGCCCGAAGCCCTCGACGAGCGACGGGTACACGACCGCCTCCGACTGCCGGAAGAGGGCCGGGAGCGCGGCGTCGGGCACATAGCCGGGGCGGATGATGCGGGTCGCGACCCCGCTGCGTTCGATCGCGCCGTGCAGCCCGGACGAGCCCCAGCCGTCGCCTCCGACGAGAACCAGCCGCAGATCGGGTCGCGCGGCCGCGACGCGCGCGAACGCGGCGACGAGGGTGGGTAGGTCTTTGCGCGGCTCGACCGTCCCCGCGAACGCGAGGAACGGTGGCCGCACGCCGATGGCGCGCAGGAGGTCGAGGTCGGCCGGGTCGCCGGCGGGCACGGGGCGGAAGCGGTCGTGGTCGACGCCGTGGGGGACGACGACGACCTGGCCGACCGGGTGCAGGTGCTCCTCGATCCCGCGCGCGGTGTAGCGGCTGATCGCCACGAGCACCGCGGCGCGCCGGGCGGAGTCGCGCAGCATCCGGCGGAAGAACGCGACCTTCGTGCGCTCGTGCCACTCCGGGTGCTCGACGAAGGTGAGGTCGTGGACGGTGACCACCGCGGGAACCGCCAGCCGGCGCGGCATCGTGTAGTGCGGTCCGTGCCAGAGGTCGGCGTGGACCGCGTCGGCGAGCGTGTGCGCGCGCGTCTGCTCCCACACGACGCGTGCGGGCCGCCGGGCGGGCGCGGCGTCGAGCGTGTGCGCGCCGGGGGCGATGCCGCGCCACCGGCGTCGGTCGTCGCTCCGGCAGGCGAGCACGAGGTCGACGTCGTGACGCGCGTCGAGGCTGCGCGCGAGCTCGACGGTGTAGACGCCGGCGCCGACCGGCCGGGACGGCACCGCGCTGACGTCGAGGAGGAGGCGCACGGGGCGCAACGGTAGTGGCACCGGGTCGATCAGCCCGCTCCGTCGTTGCCGCGTCGAGCCGCGAGGTACGCGGCGCGGTGGGCGTGAGCCGATGCGAACCACGTGAAGCCCGCGGCGCGCTCGAGGCCGGCGTCGCGCAACCGGGCCCGCTCGGCCTCGTCGCCCACGACCCGGCCCAGCGCGGCGGCCCAGTCGTCGACGGCCTCGGGGTCGACCAGGACACCCGCGTCGCCGACGACCTCGGGCAGGCTGGTCGCGCGCGAGGCGACGACGGGGGCGCCGTAGGCCATGGCCTCGAGCGCGGGGAGCCCGAACCCCTCGTAGCGGGACGGCACCGCGACCAGCGCGGCCGCGCGGTAGAGCGCGTCGAGCACGTCGTCGTCGGTGCCGCCGAGCTTGCGGACGAACGGCGCGTCGAGGCCGGGTACCTCGCCCCAGCCGGGCGGGCCCGCGACCACGAGCGTGGTGCCGGGATGCTCCCGCCGGACCGTCTCCATGGCGCGCAGCAGCACCGGCAATCCCTTGCGGGGCTCGACCGTGCCGACGAAGAGGACGAACGGCGGGTCGACCCCCACCCACCGCAGTCGCCGTTCGAGCTCCGCGGGCGCCGGGGCGGGGCCGACCGCGATGCCGTGCGGCACGACGTGGATCCGGCCGGGGGCGAAGCCCTCCCGGACGAGCTCGTCGTGCGTGAACCGGGAGGGCGTGATGATGGCGGCCGCGTGCCGGCGCGTGAGCTCGAGCCCGCGCCGGTGAAACGAGACCCCCCGCTTCGTGAACAGCTCGGGGTGGCGCAGGAACGCGACGTCGTGGACGGTCACGACGAGCGGGCGGTCGCCGGTGGGAGGTATCGCCATGCTCGGCGCGTGCACGACGTCGGCCGCGGTGCGGATGCGTGGCGCGCGGAGGCGGTGCCAGAGCTCGTATCGGATCGGCGCGTAGGGGTGGCCGAGCTCCACGAAGCCGGGGAAGCTCCCGGCGAGGGCCACCGACGGGTCGCCGGCCGCGAAGGTGCTGAGCGCGACGCCCACAGGTGGCAGCTCGCGGATCAACGCGCGTGTGTAGCGGCCGATCCCGCCCGGAACCCGCTGCAGGAGCTGACCGACGTGCAGCGCGACCGAAGGCCCGGGGCCGGTGTCGGGCGACGCGGGGTCGACTCCTGCGGGGTCTGGTGACCCGGAGCTCATCCGAGCGCCTTCGCGTAGAGCTCGGTGAGCCCCCGCGCGGTCTCACCCCACGAGAACTCGGCCGCCCGGGCGCGGCCGCGCGCGACGAGCTCGTCGCGATGGTCGTCGTCGGTGAGCACGCGGGCGAGGGCGGCGGCGAGGGCGTCGGGATCGAGCGGCTCCACGAGCGCGGCGGCGTTGCCCGCGACCTCGGGGATGGAGCCCGTGAGCGAAGCGACCACCGGGACGCCGCTGCGCATCGCCTCGAGGATCGGGAAGCCGAAGCCTTCGTAGACGCTCGGGTAGGCCAGGACCGCGGCCGACTCGAGCAGCGTGGTGCGGCCCGCGTCGGAGACGGGCCCCGTGATCACGATGCGGGACGCGCTGCGGTTGGGCAGGGCGGCACGGGCGAGGTCGACCGCGCGGCGGCCCGGGCCGTCGGGCCCCGCGAGCACGAGGTGCAGCTCCGGGTGTTGGGGCGCGAGGAGCCCGAACGCCCGGACGAGGCCGTCGAGGTTCTTGCGGGGCTCGATCGTGCCGAGCGCCAGGATGAACGGCGTCTCGACGAGCTCCTGGATCGCGGGCTCGACCTCGCCCTCACGGTGGAGGACGGGGATGCCGGGCGCGACGACCACGACGCGGTCGGGGCCGGCGAGGTCGGCGCCGAAGTGGTCGACGATCTCCGACGCGACGAAGTGGGAGCCGGTGTGGACCCAGGCGCCGCGGCGCAGCGCGCGCCGGAGCATCGGCTCGACCTTGCGGACGGCCGGGCTCACGAGCTCGGGGCTGCGCACGAACGTGCAGTCCCAGACGCTCACGACGACCGGATGACGCGACGGCGGGGCCAGGTAGTTGGTGGCGTGCACGACGTCGGCGCCGTCGAGCCACCGGTCGACCGTCGGCCCGTCGGAGCGCTCCCACGCGCGCAGCAGCATGCGGGCGGGCCACGCGGGGAAGCGCGTGCCCTCGGGCAGGGTGCCGGCGTGGCCCCGCGCGCGGCGGCTCAGCGCGTAGGGGATCACCTCGGGCGCATCGGGTGCCCCGGGCCGGGAGCCCGGGCCGGGACCGGGCGACCCGACCTGCTGCGCGCGGAGCGCGTCGAGGATCGAGGCCACGGCCTGGCCGATCCCGGTGCGCACGCCGACGAGAGGGGTGACGTCCACGGCGACCCGCAACTGGTCGTGGCCTCCTCGCTGGCGGACAAGCCCGCCGCAGGAACGGCGAAGCCCACGTTTACCACAGGGCCGGGAGCCCTGGCGGGGCCTCGGGCGGGGCTCCGGGGTGGTCGGCTGCCGGCGGTCGTCGGGATTACCATGCGGAGGCGCCGACGGGCCCCGGAACCGCCAGATCCCGGCCCTTCGACCGCTTCCGCCTCTCCGCGATCGGATCGAACGCCGATGTCCCTGTTCTCCCGAACGCGTCGTCACCGAACGCAGAGAGTGACCGCGCTCGTCGCGCTCGCGGGCGCCCTGGCGCTCTCCGGCCTCGCGTCGGTGCCCCTCGCCGCGGCCGCGACCGTGCCCGTCGCGCCGACCGTCCCACGGGCCACCGCGCCGGCCACTCCCATCGCGGGCAGTCCCAACACCGGGCGCGTGGTGGTCCAGCTCGAGCAACCCGCCGCCAGCTCCGCCGCCGCGGCGCGCACCGCGGCGCACCTCGCCGACACGGTCGACGGCAACGTCGTCACGACCCTCGGGAACGACAGCGCGGTGATCGACGTCGGGAAGGCCAACGTCGCGTCGGCGAGTCGGGAGCTCGCCGCCCGCGCCGACGTCGCGGTCGCGGAGCCCGAGGTGCAGTACCGCGCGCTCGACGTCCCCAACGACCCGTGCGTGTCGTCGTGCTTCGGTGGCTACAACCAGTGGGCGTTGCAGAAGCTCGACCTGTTCCGTGCGTGGAGCGTCACCCACGGCAGCGCGAACAACGTCACCCGCGTGGCTGTGCTCGACACGCGTGTCACCACCACGAACCCCGACCTGCCGGTTGGCCCGGGCCCGGGCGGCAAGGTCGACATCGGTCCGGACGAGCTCCACGACCCCGGAAACACGGCCAACCTCTGCGGCCTCTCTTCGAAGGTCGACCACGGCACGTCGATCGCGGGGATCATCGGCGCGGCCACCAACAACGGGGCCGGCGTCGCCGGCGCGGGCTGGGACACGCGGGTCCTCTCGATCCGCGTGCTCGACGACTACGGCTGCGGCAACCAGGTCACCATCGCCAACGGCATCCACGACGCGGTCGATATGGGCGCGCGGATCATCAACCTCTCCCTCGGCCAGCTCACCAACGACCAGACGGTAGGCGACGCGGTGGCCTACGCCGAGGCCCACAACGTGCTGATCGTCGCCGCGTCCGGCAACGACGGCATCAACGCCAAGGTGTATCCGGCCGCCGATCCGGGGGTGCTCTCAGTGGGCGCCACCGACCGCTCCGACCGGCTCGCGTCGTTCTCCAACTACGGGACGTGGGTCAAGCTCGCCGCGCCCGGGGTCGACATCCTCTCCACCTATGGGAGTGGGCCGAACGGATTCGCGCTCGGCGACGGCACGTCGTCGGCGGCCCCGTTCGTCTCCGCCACCGCGGCCCTGCTGCTCGCGGCCAACCCCGGTTGGAGCGCGCAGGACCTCACCTCCCGGCTCCTGAGCTCGTCGGTCTACGTCCCAGGCACGGGCTCGCGGGTCGCAGCCGGGCGCCTCAACGCGGGGATCGCGGTGAACCCGGTGACGCGCGGCTACTGGCTCGCGGCCACCGACGGCGGGATGTTCACGTACGGCGACGCGTCGTTCCACGGCAGCGCGGGCGCGTTGCCGCTCGTGAAGCCCGTCATCGCGATGAGCGTGACGCCCAGCTCGCAGGGCTACTGGCTCGCGGCCACCGACGGCGGGGTCTTCACCTACGGCGACGCCGGGTTCCACGGCAGCACCGGCAACCTCCGCTTGAAGGCGCCGATCGTCGGGATGACCCGCACCGCGAGCGGCAACGGCTACTGGCTCGTGGCCTCCGACGGCGGGGTCTTCAGCTTCGGCGACGCGCCCTTCTACGGCAGCACCGGCAACCTCCGCTTGAAGGCGCCCATCGTGGGCATGGCCCGCACCGCGAGCGGCAACGGCTACTGGCTCGTGGCCTCCGACGGCGGGGTCTTCACCTTCGGCGACGCGCGGTTCTTCGGGAGCACCGGCGCGCTCGACCTGGTGCAGCCGATCTCGGGCATTGCGGCCACGCCGAGTGGCAACGGCTACTGGCTCGTCGCGGGCGACGGAGGGGTGTTCACGTTCGGTGACGCCCCGTTCGCGGGGAGTGCCGGTGGGTCGGGCATCCCGAGCCGGTTCGTGGGCATGGCCGGGACCCCCGACGGCGGCGGCTACTGGATGCTCGCGGAGAACGGCACCATCCTGAACTTCGGCGACGCCACCAACTACGGCGCGCCGGCGGCCCTCAACAAGCCCACGATCGCGATCGCGGGTCACTGACATCCGCGCCCGGGTGAAGCCCCCGCCCGCCGACCCGCGGCCCCCTCGGGCCGGGTCGGCCACGGGGCGTGTCCGGGTCGCGGAGGGTCGAGCAAGTAGCGTCGTCGCGGTGCCGCCCCGTACCCTGAACCCGTCGTCCGCCGAACTCCCGGGCTCCCCACCCGGTCGAGCCGGAGTCAACTGCGCATGAGCTTGACCCACCCCGAGACCCCCGTCGACGACGCGCGCGACGCGAGCGATGCCGGCACCGTCCGCCTCCAGGCCGACGGCGCACCCGCGGTGACCCGGGTCATCACCGCCCGCCGGGGCACCTGGGTCCGGCTCCGCGAGATCATCCGGTACCACGAGCTCCTCACCGGCATGGTCAAGAAGGAGCTGAAGGTCAAGTACAAGAACAGCGTCCTCGGCTTCTTCTGGACGATGGTCAACCCGGCGCTGTACCTGCTCGTGTTCTGGATCGTGTTCACCAAGTTCCTGCCCAACGGCGTCCCGCAGTTCGAGCTCTACTTCCTGTCGGGCCTGCTCATCTGGAACCTGTTCAACAACACCTCGGGCGCCGCGTGCGGCTCGGTGGTCGGCTCGGCCGGCATCGTCAAGAAGGTGTACTTCCCGCGCGAGATCCTGCCGCTCGCGCATGTGGGCGCGAACCTCGTGCACTTCTTCCTGCAGATGATCGTGCTCGTCATCGCGTTCATCGGGTTCCAGCACCAGATCGACTGGGGCCTGCTGTGGATGCTGCCGCCCACGCTGCTCGTCCTGCTGCTGTTCACCGCCGGGCTCGGCCTCTTCCTCGCCGCGGTCAACGTGTACCTGCGCGACACGCAGCACATGCTCGAGCTCGTGCTGCTCGCGTGGTTCTGGATGTCGCCCGTCGTCTACACGTACGTGAGCGTCGCCAACCGCGCCGGCTGGTACATCTCGCTCTGGAAGCTCAACCCCATCATCTGGATCCTGCTCCCGTTCCAGCGCACGCTCTACAACCGCCTCTACTACGTCCCCAAGGGCCAGACGGTGCCGGTGCAGCTGCTCCCCACCAACAACGCGTGGTGGTACATGCGGGGCGTGGGCATCGTCTTCCTCTGCTCCATCGCGCTGTTCTTCTTCGCGATGTGGGTCTTCGGCCGGGCCGAGGGCAACTTCGCCGAGGAGCTCTGAGCCCGCTTGGCCAACGCGATCGAGGTCCAGGGCGTCTCGAAGTTCTTCCGGCTGTACCACGAGAAGACCCAGTCGCTGAAGGAGCGCGCCATCACCATCGGGCGGCGCTCGTTCGACGACTTCTGGGCGCTCGAGGGCATCGACATCGAGGTCGAGCAGGGCAGCACGATGGGCCTGCTCGGGCACAACGGTTCGGGCAAGAGCACCTTGCTCAAGTGCATCGCCGGGATCCTGCAGCCCACCTCCGGTGAGATCCGCACGGTGGGCCGCATCGCCGCGCTGCTCGAGCTCGGCGCGGGCATGCAGCCCGACCTCACCGGGCGGGAGAACATCTTCCTCAACGGCTCGATCCTCGGCCTCTCGAAGCGCGACCTCGAGAAGCGCTTCGACGACATCGTCGAGTTCTCCGAGCTCCAGCAGTTCATCGACACGCAGGTGCGCTTCTACTCGTCGGGCATGTACGTGCGGCTCGGGTTCGCGGTGGCGGTCAACGTCGACCCCGACATCCTGCTGGTCGACGAGGTGCTCGCGGTCGGCGACGAGGCGTTCCAGCGCAAGTGCCTCGACCGGGTCAAGCAGTTCCAGACCGAGGGCCGCACGATCATCGTGGTCACCCACGCGCCCGA